>JAQVYA010000103.1 GCA_028708865.1 Desulfovibrio sp.
CGTGTCGGTCTGGTGTCTGGTGGACAAGCTCTCCGCCGCCCTGCAACAGCTTCTGGCCGGGGTGCGCAAATTCGAGCTTACCGGCATCAGCCGTGGCGACATTGCCTCGGGCAACCGTGAAACCGAACGGGAAACCGGCATCCCCTTCATCACCAACATCGGTGATGAAATCGCGCACAAAATCCTGGACATGTAGTCGGATTTTCGCGCTCTGAAAATAAAAAGGCCCCGATGTGTCGGGGCCTTTTTCGTGGGACATCCTTTCCCCAAAAAATCAACGCAGATCCGCATCCCAATCCTCTTCCAGCCCGCGCAATGGCAGCTCGTCTCCGGAGCGGCCCTGTCGGGCCTTGAGCTCGTCCAGCCGGATGCGCAGCCGGGCCCGGTCCGTCGCGGCCAGCAACGCCGTATGCTCAAGGATTTCCCCTTGTTCAAAAAGCCGCAGCAGATCCTGACCAAAGGTCTGCATCCCCTGGGCCTGGCTGGTTTCGAGCACGCCGTGGAAAGTTTTGTCCCCGGATTCTCCCTGTTCAATCAACTCCCGAACGCGCAGCCCGTTGCGCAACACCTCAAAAACCGGTACCCTCCCCTGCCCATCCCCGCGCGGCAGCAACTGCTGGCACACCACGTACCGCAGGCAAGCGGCCAGCCGCATACGCACGAGCCGCTCCTCCTGCGGTTCAAACAGCCCCAGAACCCGCTGGATGGTTGTGCCGACATCGGCCGTAGCAGGGTGGCCAGCACCAGATGACCAGTGGTGGCGGCCTGGAGCACCACCTCCATACTCTCCCTGTCCCGGACCTCTCCCACCACGATTACCTTGGGGGCCTGGCGCAAAGCCGCTCGCAGGCCCGTGGCAAAATGGTCGAAATCCGTATGCAACTCCCGCTGGCTGACCACGGCCTCAACCGGTTCGTGAAGAAACTCCACCGGGTCTTCCAAGGTGACCACATGCACGGCCCGGGTGTGGTTGATGCGCTGGATCAAGGCGGCCAGGGAGTGGGTCTTGCCCGTGCCCGTGCCCCCGGTAATCAGGGCCAGCCCTTGCGGCTCCCGGGCCATGTCCTCGAACACGACAGGCAGGCGCAGTTCCGCCATATCCGGAATATGTTCGGGCAAACGGCGCATGACCAGGGCAAGCCGGCCCCGCTGCCGGAATACATTGACCCGAAGGCGAATGCCCCAGGGAATATTCCAGGAAAAATCACAGGAGCCACGCTTTTCCAATGCAGCGCACAGGTCTGGACGGTCGCGGAGCAGGCAATGGGCCATGTCTTGGGTCAGTGCAGGCGAAAGCGGCCGCCCATGGCGCAGGCGCACCGGCTGCAACACGCCGTCCACCTCCACCTGGATCGAAGCGCCCGCGACAAACAAAACATCCGAGGCCCGGGGCCAACGTTGCACAATGCGCTCCAGCAGAGCGCGAATTCCTTCCAACTGCATGGCCCGGCCTCCTTTGTCCGGCTCAGGAGAGCGGGGACGCGTCCTCGAACTTGCTCCGGTCCAGGGCGTGGTGCCGGGCCGTGGCCCGGTCAATGATTCCCTGTTCCAGCAAGGTACGAATGTGATCATCCAGCGGCTGCATGCCCCCATGCTTGTTGGTCTGCATGACCGAGGGAATCTGGTGGTTTTCGGACTTGCGGATCAAATTGCGCACCGCCGGGGTGCCGCGCAGGACCTCCACAGCCGCCACCCGCCCCTGGCCGTCAGCCCGCTTCATCAAGGTTTGAGAGATAACAGCCTTGAATGAATCGGCAAAACTGGAACGCACCTGGGCCTGCATATCTTCAGGGAACACTTCGATGATTCGGTCGATGGTCTTCACCGCGGACACGGTATGCAGGGTGGAGAGGACGAGATGCCCGGTTTCCGCAGCTTCCAGGGCCAGGGCAATGGTTTCGTAGTCGCGCATTTCGCCCACCAGGAGGATGTCCGGATCCTCGCGCAGGGCCCCGCGCAACGCCGCCTTAAAGCTGCCCGTGTGCCGCCCCACCTCGCGCTGATTCACGAGGCAGCCGCGGGACTCGTGCACAAATTCGATGGGGTCCTCAATGGTCAGGATGTGGTCCCGCCGATGGCGGTTGGCATGATCGATCAGCGCGGCCAGAGTGGTGGACTTACCGCTGCCCGTGGGACCGGTGACCAGCACGATGCCCTTTTCCAGCAAGGCCAGCTCCGCCAGTTGGTCCGGCAAGCCCAGTTCCCGAACCGTGAGAATCTGTTGGGGAATCTCCCGGAACACCGCGCCCATGCCCCGATGTTGACGAAAAAAGTTCACGCGGTAGCGCGCCAGGTGCGGGACTTCATAAGCGAAGTCCACGTCTCCGGTTTCCTCGAACTCCTTGATTTTGGCCTCGGGAGTAACCTCGAACAACAGTTCTCGCAATTGCTCGTCGGAAAAGACCGGATGTTTGATCCGTTGAAGGTCGCCCTGCAACCGCAGCATGGGCGGCGCGCCCGCGCAGAGGTGCAGGTCCGAGCCGCCATGTTCATGAAGCATGCGGAAAAAAGAATTGATCTTGGCCATGCGCTCCCGCCGAAGTTGATGCGACCGGGCTACGAGGTGGGCCAGGGAATGGTGGTGGCCGCTTCCTCCACCTCCCGCCATGCGCCAAAGCCGTCCCGGTCCTCCACACGAATGCGCACGTCGCTCCGGTTCACGCCGCCGCTGAACGTCAGACGGTAGTCTCCCAGATCCAACTGGTTCCCGTCCAGGTCCAGATAGCCCGGCCCGCTGAAGTCGGCCAGATCCGCAGGAGGAACGTCGCCGCTGTGCACGGTGTAGAGCCCAAAGGCTTGGTAGAGACGGCCCGCCCCTTCAGCCGCAGCAGCGCGGGCCGCGGCCACCCGGGCCTGCCCGGCCATGTCCAGGTAGCGTGGCGCCACCACGGCGGCCAGCAGTCCAAGCACGAGCACCACCGTGATTAGTTCGATCAGGGTGAACCCCTGTTCTCTTAACGGTGTTCCGGCGCGTTTCACGTTTCGGCTCCCTTTCCCGGAAAACGGACGCGGGGCCCGGTCCGAAAACCAGGCCGCCGCTGCCCGTGGGAATCAAACTCGGAAAAAACGGATCAACCTCCGGCCGGGGCTGTATAGTCTCCGGGCCAGGGAACTGTTTTTGTGGCGGCGCTGCCGTCCGAGAAGTTGATGGCGGTTCCGCCATCATCCGCCAGGGTGATGGTGATGTCCGTGGTGCCGGAATAGCTGACCTGATAGTCCCCAATGTCCACGGGGTTGCTTCCCAAAGGACCAGTGGTACCCTGTAGGTCAGTCAGGTTGTCCGGCGCAGAGCCGTTGTTTTCCATGATGTACTGGGCATAGGCCAGATTCAGGCGGGCCACGCCCTCGGCCAGAGCGCCCTCGGCGGCCGCGTCATTGGCTTCGTCCACCATGCCGAAATAGCGCGGGGTGACCACAGCGGCCAAAATGCCGAGAATGATGATCACGGTGATGAGTTCGATGAGCGTGAAACCGCCCTGCCTGCGACGTTTTTTCGTCAATTCCATACTTCCCCCCTTGCGGCCGGGCCGTCTGCCCGTTGGCCGCACGGCTGTTGGTTGTCGTGCCGTTCCTTTACCTCTTTTCTAGCACATGCGCGCTCCCGTCCCAAGAAGAAACACAGAGTCCACGCATGATTGCCGCCAATTTGAATCAGGCCCCGGCCAGGGCCGAGGTCATCATGTCGAGCATGGGCAACATCACGGCCAGGGCAAAAAAGCCCACTACCCCGGCCAGGCAGGCCACCAGCACCGGCCCGAGCAGTTCGCTCATGCGGCCCACGGAATATTCCACCTCATAATCATAGTGCGTGGCCACTTCCTTCAACATTTCTTCCAGCTGGCCCGATTCCTCGCCAATGGCCACCATGGTCACCAGCATGGGAGTGAAATATTTGGCCTGGCTCAGGGGGTAGGACAGGCCGCGCCCCTGTTCCAGCATCTCCCGCACGCCCTGAAACTGCCGGGCCACGGCCGCATTGCCAATGGTTCCGGCAATGATCTGCACGCTCTCCAACACGGTGATGCCGCTGGACTGAAGAATGGCAAAGATACTGCCGAACCGCGACATGGCCGCCTTGACGAACACGGGGCCGAGAATGGGCAGCCGCAGCAGCAGCATATCCAGCATGAGTCGCCCCTGCTCGGTGCGGGCCCAGTACCAGAGTCCGAAAATGCCGCCGCCTGCGGCCAGCACAATGAGCTGCCAGTAGCCCACGAAAATTTCATGGATGCGCACGCAGACCAGCGTTGGCCAGGGAAGTTCCACGCCCTGGCTTTCAAACATGGCAATAAAGTTGGGCAGAACAAAGGTAACCAGGACCACAAAGGCGGCCACCAGGGCCACCACCACGATGATGGGATAGGTCAGGGCGCTCTGGATGTCCTTCCGGACCTTGTTCTCGTGTTCCACGATGTAAATAAGCCGGTCCAACACCTGGATCAGGGTTCCGGAAACCTCTCCGGCCCGGAGCATGTTGGTGTACAGATCACTGAAGATGTGCCGCTGCTTGGCAAAGGCGCGATGCATGGATGATCCGGCGGTGATGTCCTTGGAAATTTCTTCCACCGCCGCCTTGAGTTTGGGATTTTCGATCTGCCCGAGCAAAGTTTGCAGCGCCTGGACCACGGGAATTCCCGCATTGAGCATGGTGCGCAACTGCTTGGTGAACAGAATCACGTCCTGGGGCTTGACCCGGGTCAACCGGGTGGCCAGGCCTCCGGCTTCGGCCTCGCTACGGGTCCGGATGCGTCCGCCCGGCTTCACCGACGCCGGAATATACCCCTTGGCCAGAACCTTTTCATAGGCCTGATCCAGGGATTCCGCTTCCAGCGTGTCCGAGACCTTGGTCCCGTCGTCGCGCATGGCCTTGTACCTAAAGACCGGCACCTGCTCCTCCCGGGAAGTAACCTTCCCTCCATTGCCAAATTCCGGGCCTGACCCGTGGTTTGCGTTTTGCTCCGGTTTCCTGTGACGCCAACGTCGTCATCGGAAGAACCGGGTCTTTCCCTGACGACTTCCCTGCCCTGCCTGCCCCGCAGGCTGGTCCGGAATTCCGAGGACCAGGCGCAAGGGAAAACAGGAGCGAAGCGTATTCCACATACGCGAGCGGCTGGTTTGACCGCGGCAACGCCGTCATCGGAAGAACCGGGCCTTTCCCTGACGACTCCCCTTCCCTGCCTGCCCCGCAGGCTGGTCCGGAATTCAGAGGACCAGGCGCAAGGGAAAAACAGGGGCGAAGCGTATTTCGCATACGCGAGCGGCTGGTTTGACCGCGGCAACGCCGTCATCGGAAGAGCCGGGCCAGCCTGCTAGAGCATGATGGAGGAGGCCGCCTCTTCCAGGGTAATCAGCCCGGCCGCCACCTTCCGGGCCGCGTCCATCTTCAGCGTTTGCATGGTCCGGGCGCGCACCGCGGCCCGGGTGATCTCCTGGGAAGAAGCGCGGTGCAGAATCATATCCTGCACGGCTTCATCCACTTGTAAAATTTCAAACAACGCAAGGCGGCCGGCGTATCCGGACTGGCCGCACTGGGGGCACCCTTTGCCGCGCCGAAAGTCAATCCGGTCACGGTGCTTCCAGAGCCCGAAGGAATGGACCAGGTATTCCGGAGGATCATAGGATTCCTGGCAATGGGGACAAATTTTGCGCACCAGACGCTGGCTCACGGAGAGGAGCAGCACCGAAGCCACGAGAAAGGGCTCCAAGCCCATTTCAATCAGCCGGGTAATGGCCCCGGCCGCCTCGTTGGTATGCAGGGTGGAAAGCACGCGGTGGCCGGTCAAGGCCGACTGGGTGGCGATTGCCGCTGTTTCGTGGTCCCGAATTTCCCCCACGAGCACCACGTCCGGGTCCTGGCGCAGGATGGAACGCAAGCCCGAGGCAAAGGTCATCCCCGCCTTGGTGTTGAGCTGCACCTGCCGGATCTTGTCGATGCGGTATTCCACGGGATCCTCAAGGGTGACGATGTTGATCTCATCATTCTTGATAGCCCGCAAAAAGGAATACAGGGTCGTGGTCTTGCCGCTGCCCGTGGGGCCTGCGGCCAGAATCATGCCGTATGGCTGACGGATGGCCCGGTCCACCTTGGGCCGATCCAGACGGGAAAAACCCAGCTCATCCAGGGTCAGGCCGTGGGCGTTGCGGTCCAGCAGCCGGAGCACCAGGTTTTCACCATAGATGGTGGGCAGAGAAGATACGCGCACGTTGAATTCGCGGTTCTGCGTGTGGAAGGAGAACCGCCCGTCCTGGGGAATTTTACTAATGGCGATATCCATATTGGCCATGATCTTGAGCCGGGAAACCAAGGGAAGGAAAATGGATTTGGGCGGGGCAGGCACGGAACGCAACTTGCCGTCCACGCGGTAGCGGACGGTCACATACTCCCGCTCCGGACTGATGTGAATGTCGCTGGCCTTTTCCCGCACGGCCTGATTGAGAATGGAGTTGACCATACGGATGACCGGGGCCTGCTCGGCCATGTCCGTGAGCGCATCCACGTTCAGTTCGCTTTCGCGCTGGATTTCTGTTTGATCGTCCCCGATCCCGGCCTCCTCCACCAAGCCCTCGTAGGTGGAATCGGGCATGCTGCCCCGTCCGTAAATGGAGGAAAACAGCATTTCAAAATCATTTTCCGAGCAGATGACCGGCTCCGCCTCCATATTGGAAGCGATTTCCACTGTGTCCAGGGCGTTGATGTCCATGGGGTCGGGCATGGCCACGATCAGCAGCGAACCCTTGCGCCGCAGAGGGACAATACGGTTCTTGGCCGCAATTTGTTCGGAGACGAGGTTGGCCACCCCTTCTTCAAAGGGATGCCTGTCCGGCTGGTATTGGGGGATGCGCAACTGGGCCGATAGCGTGGAGAGCATGACCTCTTCCTTGATCATGCCCGTCTGGATCATATACTGGCCGAGCTTGAGCTTGGTCTGCTTCTGCCCGGCCAGGGCCTCTTTGAGCTGCTCGGGCGTGATGACTCCCGCTTCGATGAGCAGATCGCCCAGGCGTTTGCGCTGTTGCTTTGCCACGTGCGTCCCCGGTGTCCGCTAGCGGACGTCAGGCCCCTGGGCCAATGTATCGCGCACCAGGGCGTTGACCTGCCCCAGCGGCGCGGTTTGCAGAGGCGTGCTGTACACGTCTGCGTCTTTTTGCAGGGCCAAAGGCAATTTTTCCAAGCGTGCGCGGGCCGCCTGGACATTGGTTTCCGGCTTTTCCAGCACCACTTGGAAGCGCAACCCCGCCCGGCCCGAACCTGCCGTGTACTCGGGCAGCAGACGCAGCTTGAGGTCAAAGAATGTATATTGCCGCAACCGGGAATGCGCCTTTTCCAGGCTGGACAAGGAATCCAGCCGTACCCAGCGCAACGAGGAGGACAACACCTCCTCGCCGGGAACAATGGCCGGGAACCGCAACATGGCCGCTCCGGAAACATGGTCGGGATCCGACACATGCGGGTTGGCCGCCATGACCTTGTCCAGCAGCTCCCGATTATACACGCCGTAGACCGCGCGCATGGCCTCGGACAGACTCTCGCCCCGGGCCAGATACAGCGTGCCGAACAGCTCGGGCAGGTTCTCACAGGCCCGCGCCAAACCAACCGAATCCACCGGCGGCGTGGGGCAACGGACAACGTTGAACATTCCTTGTTCGTGCACCCCTTGCAATGTCGGGGCAGGGCACGATTCCGATTCCTGCCCGGGGGGGGAAAGGCGTTCTGGCACGCCCGGCACTCCGGCCAAGGCCGATTCCAGGGAAGGCACCAGGGCCCGCACCTGCGGAATCCAGCGCACCGAAGCCAGCCCGCCCACCAGTACCAGAGCGGCCAGCCCGCCCACCAGCCAGCCCCTGCAGCGGCGGCCAAGCTGCCATTCCTCGCGCAGGCAGGCGCGCACCACGGCGCGGGTCACCCTCGGTTTATGGGCGATGATCATTTGCAAGAGGCATTTATGGCACAGTCGCACCACCTTGCGCGGATAGCCGGACGTGGCCCGATGAATGGTCCACAGGGCCGGGGCCGTAAACAAGTCCGGCGGGAAGGAGCCTTGGCCCGTGGCCTGCTCCACGCGGTAGCGTATCATGCCGCGCATCTCGCGCAGCCCCAGGGGAGTAAGCCGATGGTAAAAATTCACCCGGTCCAGCAGGTTGGGCATGGCCTCCACCACGGGCTCCAGTTCACGCTGGCCAAAAATCACGATCTGCAACAGCTTGGCGTCGTTGGTCTCGTAATTGAGCAGTTCGCGCAGCAGTTCCAGGCATTCGGAGGGCATTTTCTGCCCCTCGTCGATGATCAGGACCATGATCTTGTTTTCGCGCATGCCCTGTTGCAGCAGCGCTTTTTTGATCATCTCCTTGAGCGACCAGACGCTCAGGCGGCTGTCCGGAAGCTCGCCGCAGAACTGGGCGCAAAGTACGCGCAAAAAGGCCCGGGCCGAAGCAAACCCCGGATCCAGCAGCAAACTTACGGACATGCCCCGGTTGCGGCTCAGATTCCGCACAAAACGACGGCAGAGCGTGGTTTTACCCGTGCCGATGTCGCCGATCACGAGGTTCAGACCGCGCCGCAGGCGCACCGCAATTTCCAGTTCCTGCAAGCAGGCGATGTGCTGCTCGGAATAAAACAGAAATTCTGGATCCGGAGAACTGGAAAAAGGCTCCCGGTCCAGTCCGAGCCGCTCGTAGTATTTCATTGTTCGGCTCCTTGACTCGATTCGCTTCCCCCTTCAGACGAAGCGCCTTCACGCTCCCTGGCGGCTTTTTCCCGGCGGCGTTGTTCCTCCAGTTCCTGTTCGATCTCTTCCAGGGTCTTCTGGCGTTCCCCCTTGACCCACTTGGAAAGCACGTTGGGAGTGATGAAGATCATGAACTCGTCCATGGTCTCCTGCTTGCTCTCACTGCCAAAAAGCCGATTCCCACCGGGCAGGTCCTTGAGGTAGGGGACGCCGTCTTCGTTATGGTAGGAGCGCTGCTTGCTGAGGCCGGAAATGACCACGGTCTCACCATCGCGGGCAATGAGCGTGGTTTCTGTCTTTTTCTTGAGGATGAAATAATTGCCGTCCACCTCGCGCGATTCGTCCACTTCGTCCTTTTGAATCAGGATATTCAGCTTGATGTACTGCTCGTCGATGATATGCGGCGTAATTTCCAGCCGGAGCACCACTTCCTCGAACTTCACCGTGGTGGTGACCACGCCGCCGCTGGTTTCGGTGGTGGCGTAGGGTACGCGCTCGCCCGATTCCGTGTAGGCCTTCTGGTTGTCCATGGTGGTAATGGACGGCGAGGAAATGATGCGCAGCTTGTTGTCCTGCTCCAATGCCTTGAGCTGAAGTTCCAGCACGTTTTCGCCCACATTGCCGAACATCATGCCCAGGGAAAGCCCCATGGCCTTTTCGTCGAATCCGCTGGGAGTCAGGTTGATGCCGACCCCCTTGCCGGACGGTCCGGTGCCGAAGGTGGGGTCATACGTGCCCATCCGGCTTTCGGTGGTGCTTCCGCTGGTGGTGGCCCCGGTGCCGCCGCCGGGATTGATGTACACGTTGGAGCCGTCGTACACGTTGCCCTGGTAGGAGCCGCCCCATTGCACGCCCAGGGCCCGGGCCGTGTCCCGCGTGGTCTCCACAATGTGGGCCTTGAGCTTGATCTGGGCGCGGGGCGCGTCCAGCCGGGTGACGATGCGCATGAGCCGGTCCACGTCGGAACGGATGCTGTTCACGATGAGGGAGTTGGTGTGCGCGTCCACCTCGATGGATCCGATGGGCTTGCCGTCGTCGTCCTTTGCCAGGAAAGTGGCCAAATTTTCCTTCAGCGTGGCCGCGTCCGAGAATTTGACCCGCATGATGCTGGTCACCAACGGCTCGGCCCGCTGCCGGGCCAGGCGTTCGGCTTGCTGCTGGGTCCGGAGCTGGTCCATTTCCAGATCGTATTTCATGTCCTCGGCCGTCATGACCCGAATGATGTTCCCCTCCCAGGTGTAGGCCAGCCGGTTGGCGCTGAGCACGCCCTGAAAGACCTCGGACCACGGGGTCTTGACGATATTGATGTTCACCACGCCCTGCACGCTGGGGCTGACCACGATACTCTGCCGCGCCGCCCGGGAAAGCGCCTGGAGCACGGCCACCAGGTCCGCGTCGTGCATGCGCAGGGTGATTTTGAAATCCGGCAGACTGCGGGGTTCGGGTTCCGCGGCTTTCGGGTCAATGGTGTCGGCCCGGACCGTGACGTCCTCAAAGCGGTCCACCTCCTCGGTGCGGGCCGAAGGAGAATGCCCCTGGGACTGCTCCGCCATGATCCGCCACTTCTCCATTTCCGGATCCGTGAGGTCCTTATCCGCAGTGGAGGCGCACCCGGCCGCCAAGGCGGCCAGGCCCAGCATGGCCAGCCCCAGCACGGCCAGGCGCGAAAGCCGAGATTTCGTTGCCGCACCGCGTCTTTTCATCAATAGACCGCCTTCAGCGTTACGTCGTCCACATCATCCTCCACCAGGGGAATGCGGCGTTCAAAGGACCTCCCCGTGTTGGGGTCCAGCCGCACCACCGTCACATACCCGGGCGAAATGGACTTGACCCGGCACCCCTCCAATGCCAGTGCATCCCCGGCCGTGTATTCTATGCCGTTGATGATGGCATAGGCCGTATTCCCGGCCTGGAGGTAGCCGCTGTAGACCAGGGCACCGTCCGCATCCGCAGCGAATTCCTGGCCGCCGGTGAAATAAAACTGCTTGTCCGAGGCATAAAATAGGGGGCGACTTGCGTCCCCTATGGCCAGGGCCACGGCATGCCGTTCCTGTTCACCGAGAGCGGTTTTCTGCAATTCCTGCTGCATGGTCTGGACCACGGCCGCATAGTCCGCATTCGCGGCCGCCCCCCGGGTTCCGGGAGCAGGCGCGGGATCAAAGAGCACAATGTACCCGGCCCAAAGGGCCACTACGGCCAAGACCCCCAGTAAAATTTTTTCGCTTTTTTTCATTGCCCAGCTCCGGCACGGCGTTGCTCGGAGAGCAGTACCCACAGCTCCATAAAAAATTCCGTTCCGCTCGGTGCGGCGCGCATTTCCACGCGGTCCACCCTGTCCAGGTAGGGGCGCGAACCCAGCTCCCGATACATGGCCTTAAAATTCGACAAGTCACCCTGCACCACGCACTGCATCATCATGCGCCCTTGCCCGGAATGCAGAGAGCCGGGGCTGACCACCACGTCCAGGACCTCCAGCCCGGATTGCCGGGCCATGCGGATCATGTCCTCGGGCAATGTTTCCAGCGCGTCCGCAGGGACCGGTTCGGGCGGGGGAACAGGCAGCGTCTCCCCCAGCTGCTCCTCCAACTGGGCGCGCATACGCGTGTATTCCGGCAGTACAAGGGCTTGGCGCTCCACCTGGATTTCCAGGTCGTGAATCCGGGCGCGCAATCCTGCCAGGCGTTCAAACCGCGGCAACAGCACGACCCACCCCACCACCAGGGCCGCCATCAGGGCCACGGCCGCCTTGACCACCACCCATTTGTATTCTTCCTGCCAGGTTGCCATGCCGCGTCCTATGCCAGTTGCAAGTGCAAGATCACGTGCAGGACCTCGCCTTCGGGAACGAAATCGCGCACTTCACTTTTTTGCACCATGACGTCGCCAAACAGGGGCGAG
>JAQVYA010000104.1 GCA_028708865.1 Desulfovibrio sp.
GCCACGGTACCCCCGCCGCCCAGATCCACACGGCCCAACTCCCCCATCTGCCAGGGGACTCCGGCATCATCCAGCACGGCCCGCAGCCGACCGATGAACTCGGGGTGCGCGTCGTTGGCGCCCACCTTGCCTCGATGCCCGGTGAACTTGCTGAAGCAGGGGCCGTATCCGAGAAACGCGGCATTGAGCTTTTCGTATACATCCGGGAAATTGGGATCGGTTCCCGCATGCACGTCCGCGGAAAGAGCCTGTCCGGCTTCGAAAATACGCGACAAACGCGCCTCCGGCTCCCAGGCATCCCGCAACTCTTCCATACAATATTCGAAGAAGAGCGACTTGGCACCCGTGGCTCCTTCCGAGCCAATTTCTTCCTTGTCCCAAAAAAGCACAATTTGCGAATATTCCGGCTCCCCTTCGGAACCAAGAAAAGCTTCTAAGGCCGAATATACGCAGGCCCGATCATCCTGGGCATAGCTGCCCAAAAGGGCCGCATCCAGCCCCACGTACCGGGCCGTTCCGGCGGGCACCAACTGGAGTTCCGCGCTCATGAGGTCCGCTTCGACAATGCCGTACCGCTCATGAAGCAGCCGCAGCAAGGCGGGTTTGACCTTGAGTTCGTCCTGCTCTTGGGAAGATTCAGGCTCATGCGCCAGAACCACATTGAGCTTCTCGGCTTCAAAAGCATCGGAAACCTTTTTCTCCACCTGCTTGTAGGCAAGGTGCGGCAACAGGTCGGTAATAGTCAGTACGGGATCGTCCTCGTCTTCTCCCACGCAAACATCAACCAGTGTGCCATCCTTTTTGACCACCACTCCGTGCAAAGCCAGAGGAATGGTCAACCATTGATATTTACGGATTCCACCGTAGTAATGGGTTTTCCCCAAGGTCAGCCCCATATCATCGTACAGAGGGCGCTGCTTCAAATCGATGCGCGGAGCATCCGCATGCGCTCCCACGAGCCGGAATCCTTCGGACAAAGGGCGACGCCCCTTTCGGGCCATGAACACCGTCTTGCCCCGGCTGAAGCGGAAGCATTTTTCAGAGCTCAAGTCATCCGTAAAACCAGCCAGCTCTAGCTGTTCACGGACGAAACGCATGACTTCGCGTTCGGTTTTGCAATGGGAGAGAAAATGCAAATACCGATCCGCCAAAGCGTCCATGGCCTCGCGGTGCTCATTCGAGGAATAGGTCTGCCAGCCATTGGCCGGTTTGTACTCCAGTTCACTCATTCAATATCTTCTCCTTGTGGATAACCATAAAAAACAAAAAATCAGAAAGAAAACTCTGAATCCGGCCCAATGAGCGCGGCCTTGATTGCCTTGGCCACCAGCGCAAATTCTTCACCTTCCAGCGTCCTGGGGTCCAGGCACAATGCGCCTCGTTCCACCCGTCCCACCAGGGGCGGGTCCACATGAAGCAAAGCATCGCGCAACGCGTCCACGGAACACGAACAGGGCGTCACTTCCACCAGCACGGTAGGCAGCCCTTTTTCCGGAAACGCTCCCCCGCCCACTCGGGACTCGTCCTTACGCGTGCCCACAACGGCCGATTCGCCCAATTCCGTACGCAACAATCGCGCCAGTCGCCCTGCACGGGACTTAAGCGTTTCAAAGGGGGTCGAAATCATCCGCAACGTCGGCACGGCCTGTCGCGCCTGTTCCGGGTCCAGGCAAAGTCGCAGCGTGGCTTCGAGCGCGGCCAGCGTCATTTTATCGATTCGCATGGCGCGGTTCATGGGATTGCGCTTGATGCGCTCCACATATTCGGTACGGCCCACGATGATTCCGGCCTGCGGTCCGCCCAGGACTTTATCCCCGGAAAACGTAACCACATCCGCGCCGTCGCGCACAACCTCCTGCACCAGTGGTTCGCCGTCAAGCCCGGACAAACGTACAAGGGCTCCGCTTCCAAGGTCTTCGATCACCGGAAGATGGTGGTGATCCGCGAGATTGCGCAGCTCGACTAGGGAAACATCCTTGGTGAATCCGATCACTCGAAAATTGGAAGTATGCACCCGCATGAGCGCGCCGGTATTTTCATTGACGGCTTGTTCATAGTCATACAGGTGGGTTCGGTTGGTGGCCCCTACTTCCCGCAATACGGCCCCACTTTTAGCCATTACATCAGGGATGCGAAACGAGCCGCCTATCTCCACGAGCTGACCGCGGGAAATAATCACTTCCTGGCCGGAGGCCAGGGTTTCCAGAGTCAGCAACACAGCTGCGGCATTGTTGTTCACCACCAAGGCAGCCTCGGCACCCGTGATGCGGCGCAGCAATTCCTCCACATGGCTGTACCTGCTGCCCCGCTTGCCCGTGCGCAGATCAAATTCAAGATTGGAATAGTGAGCGCAGGCCTCATTCACCGCCTGCACGGCCTCACGCGCCAGCAGGGAACGCCCCAGGTTGGTGTGCACCACCACGCCGGTAGCGTTGAGCACTCGTCGGAACCGGGGAGCCACCCCGGCTCGAACAAATGCTTGCATATCGACGTACAGTCGCTCTTCAGCCAGTTCCCGGGCGTCCGTAATCCGACCTGCGGCAATGTCCTTGCGGCGTAATTCCAAAAAGGTGTTGACCAAATCCTTGAGCAAGGGCCGCGGAACCAGAGAAAGGGCCGGTTCCTTGCCGAGATGGTCCAGAACGCGGTCCACAGCGGGCAGGCATCGGTACAAATCGGACAAGAAATCCTCCCAAAAAATAAAATGTCCGTCCGGCGGGACCGTCACGGACACGGATGCAGTTCAGGACGTGGAACGCGAAAGATGCTGAGGATACAGCCTATAAAACTCCGCCAGCAAATACAAGGAACCGCAAACAAGAATGGGGCCTTTGCCCTGGGCCGCACGCTCAAACCCCTGCACCGGGGAAAGGGCGCTGGAGGCACGCTCACCCAAAATTCTGGCCAGCTCCGGCCCGGGAAGCATACGCTCGTACCAGGGCAAGTCGGGGCAAAGGATTTGACCGGGACAAAGTTCCCGCAACAACGGAGCCATCCGTTCCAGATCCTTGTCCCGCATACAGGAAACCACCAGGGTTTCCGGAGAAAGGCCTTCATCGCGCAAGGCCCGCCCCAGCGCCAGGAGCGCCGGTTCGTTGTGGGCCCCATCCAAATACCAGACCGCACCCTCCTGCTCCACCACCTGCAACCGCCCCGGGACAAAAGCCTCGGCCAAGGCTCGCTCCACCTTCCGCCCGTCCACGGACACGCACAGCATCTCGGCAAGCCGTCTCCATGCGAGCAGCGCCAGCCCCGCATTGGAACGTTGATGCCGGCCCCGCATCCCCACACGTCCGGTAAAAGGCTGGGCCACGTCCAGAGTCGCCCCCACCGACTGGGCCCGTTCCGTAAGGACCTCAAGCACCCGGGCATCCTGAATACAGGTGAATGCCGGAGTGTCTTTGCGGATGATGTGGGCCTTGTCCCGGGCGATATATTCCAGGGTCGGGCCGAGTACGTGCATATGGTCCAGCCCGATGTGAGTCATGACGGCCATATCCGCGCCAAAAGCCCGCACCGCATCGTACCGTCCCCCAAGTCCCGCCTCCATGACCGCAAGCCGAACCCCGGCCCTTTGAAACGCACTCATGGCCAGACAGGTAAGAAATTCAAAGTATGTCAGATCCGCATCTCCGGCCAGTTCGTCCACTTGATTGGCCGCCGCTACCCAGGCCTCCTCGCTGAGCGGCTCGCCGTCCACCAGCACTCTCTCGCGAATATCGAGAAAGTGCGGCGAGGTGGAAAGCCCTGTCCGAAGACCATGTTCCCTGGCCAGCCGCTCCAGAAAAGCCGCAGTGGACCCTTTGCCATTGGTGCCCGCCACATGGGCCACCACGAATTTCACAGGGTCAAAAGCCTGAGCGAACCGCTCCACTCGCTCCAGGCTCAAATCCATATGAAACAATCCCAAGTCTTCGACATACTTGGATATCTCAAGAAAATTCCGGAATCGCATTTTTACCTCCCGAGCAGACATTCTTCCCATGTAGTAGGTGCCAATACAATGGAAGTCCAGCGGCCTGCACGGGGAACAGGCATTTTTTTCGTCAATGCGGACCAGACCTGCCTGAGTGCGTCGGCACCATTCACATGCACATTGCTTAGAACGATGTTATACTATAAGATGTAATTGAATTATTTCTTTTTAGAGGGAGTGTCGCCGTGGAAAATCTCAATGTCATGATTTCTTTGCCTCCCAAACTCGCGCTGGCCCTCAGCGAGCTGGCCCAGTCACAAAACATCACATTTTCCACGCTGGCCCGGACGGTTCTGGAACAATACCTTCAACAAGAGCAAGAGCGTGAGCTGGAGGAGCACGAGACCGCCAGCACGGGAAAGCGGGAAAAGAGGAAATATGTGCGAAAAGCCATTTCAGTACCAACGACCATTCGGTTCAAAAGCGGCACTTCGGTTACCGAAGAACCTGTCGAAATGAAAGACATCTCTCTTGGCGGCGCGTTGCTCTCGCTGCCTGCCCAACATCCGATACTCAAACAACTGGTCTCCCACCCAAACAAGTTCGACTTGGTCATTTCGCTGCCGGATGAAAAGCAGCCCGTGGAGTTCACAAGCAAGACGAGCAGAGTGCGAAAAGACCAAGAGAACGTACATCTCGGAATTTCTTTTGACGAATACAGCTACTATGATTTCATCAAGCTTTATAATTTTCTGGGCTGACCGGCACACCGCAGTCCCACTCCGAATACTCCTTACCATGGCTTTTCACTTGACCCGACCCAACCAATCCGTATAGGAAAAGCATCCCAGCCGGGCCAGTAGCTCAGGTGGATAGAGCAACGGCCTTCTAAGCCGTCGGTCGAGGGTTCGAATCCTTCCTGGCCCACCAAACGTACCTTCACACCTCCCAAATCACTCTGCGGGCTGATCCTGTGTCCGTACTCCTGGCTTCGCGCCTTCGCCATATTCCGCAAGCATCCCCCAATCATTCCAAACCACTGCATTGCGCTCAGCCGCCCTGCAGTGTATAGTCGGTCCGATACCTTTTCTCCAGCCGCAAGGAGTACGCTCGTGAATCGACATCTGCTGGTCGCTGTCAGCGACAACCCGCGCGCCATTCATGGCGTGCGTTTCGTTTCTTCGTTTTTTTCCACCAAATGTGACCTCAAACTCACACTTTTTGCGGCATTTCCCACTGGTCCGCATATCTGGATCGAAGAGAAATCCTATGAAACCGTTACTCAGGCGGAAACGACCTCCAGTCAATACGAGCAGCAATTTCGCAACTCCCTTGAGGCCGCCAAAATGATGCTCACCTCCGGCGGATTCGCAGCCGACCACATCGAGACAAAATGTGTCCCGCAGTCGGGTACACGGGTAGAGGATATCCTCCGTGAAGGAGAACGCGGCATGTATGACGCCGTGGTGCTCGGCAAAAGGGCCCTGGCCAGGCTGGAACAAATCATGGAGGAAAGCGTCACCGAGGAAATAATCAAGAAGGATACCAACATGCCCGTCTGGATTTGTCGCTCTCCAGACGAGGACCACAGCAACATACTACTTTGCCTTGATGGATCTGCTCCCTCATATCGCATTGCAGACCACGTCGGCTTCATCCTTGGACTGGAACTCCGCCACAAGGTAACCCTGCTCCAGGTTCAAAATGGCCGGTCCGATCAGACCGAAGCGATTTTTAGCAAAGCCCGGACCATTCTTCATGAGAACAAAATCGCGGATGAACGCATCGAAGAACAGGTCATTTCCGGCTTCAAAGTGGCCCCGGCCATCCTGGATATGGCCCGACAAGGCAAGTACGCTGCCATTGCCGTGGGAAGAACCGGAGCAGGCAAGGGACTTCTCGGCCGGCTGTTCATCGGCTCGGTAAGCCGGGAACTGGTCAAGGGGCTCAGTTCCTCAGCCCTCTGGATCTGCCGTTAGCAACGAAGTACCTTCCCCGTGCAAGATCCGATATTGCACTGGTTGCCTGTTGTCCGGCAGCGCCCGAAACGAGCAGGGAGTAGTGTCACGCCCTCAAAGCTATTGTTCCGACTTCCCCAGCCCACAATTGAAAGCAGGCCTTATTCCTCATCCAGTGAAGAGTGCACTTCCGGTCGGGCCAGGCACGCCCTGAAATAAAGATATACTGTGGTTCCACGGTTGGGACTGCTGCGCAGGTCGATGTGTCCTCCCATTTCCGCCACCAGCTTTTTCATCATGGCCAGTCCTAAGCCCGTACCGCCCGGCTTTGTGGAATAAAACGGACTGAACGCCCTGTCTTGTTCCTCTTCATCCATCCCTGGCCCCCGATCGTGCACGCTGAGTCGCACAAAATCAAAATCCCGGGTAATCGCGACATCAATAGTTCCTCCGTCAGGCATGGCCTCCATGGAGTTCTTCAACAGATTCACCAGACATTGCTTGATGGACTCAGCGTCTCCGCGAGCCATGGGCAGCCCCTCCTCCACCAGCACCTGAAACTCATATCCTGCCTGATGGTACCCGATGCGCATCAGCTCCACCGTGTCGTGAACCAGGGCAGGCATGTCCACTTCCCCCTGGGGTAGCTTCCCGGGCTTTGCAAAATTTAAGATGCTGGTCAGCATGCTATCCAGACGCCGGGTTTCCTCGGCAATAATCTGCACCTTTTCCAGCTCCTTGGGCGAAAGGTTTGGGGATCGCAACAAAGCATGGGTAAAGCCTCCGATGGCGCAAAGCGGGTTGCGGATCTCGTGCGCCAGGTATGTGGACATTTCCCCCACCACGGCCAGCTTTTCGGTTTGCTGGCGGTGCTGTTCGCGATGCGTACGCGCGGTGATGTCACGGTGCATTATCATCATGTGGGTAAGAGTGCCGCTCCTGCCGAACACAGGATAGGAATAGATACGATAATAGAGAAGACGTCCACCAGCGCTGACACGGGTAAACAAAGCCTCGTCCTTACGCCGGGTCTGGAGGCTGCGACGCATGGGGCAGTCCGCATCCAGCTCAACACAAAACGGCTTGCCATCGCGCTTGGTCGAAACCTCCCAGCAAAACTTGCCGAGCAGTTCCTGCTTGCTTTTACCCGTGCGGCCCCAGACGTTGCGGTTCATGTCCACGACCCGTCCCTCCAGGTCAAGCAACATGATGTCCTCGCGCACCTCGTCGATAATGGCCTGAAGCAAATGCCGTTGCCGGTCCAGATCGTTGCTTACCTGGGTATTGGCCTTGGCCATGTCGTGCAGTCCGCAGATAAAAATGGCGGCATCCTGGTCCACGACGGAAACCTGGTCTCCCAACAGCTTCCGAATCTCGCGCAACATGGCGATCTCTCCGGTCAGGTCAACCACCATATTCATGTCCGGATGCGCTTCCGACAATTCTTGCAAGTCGGAATAGATGGGAATTCCCACGGAACGGGCATAGTGCAGCTTAGAGGTATTCGGCCCGGGCCGTGCCACGCCCACCAATTCCACGGGCGGCAGAAATTCCGAAAACCGAGGATTCAAAGCCACGTCTAGAAGCGCCATGAACCCGGGGCCTGTACCCAAAACCCCCACACGGAAGACGCGGTCGCCGTCTTCCCAAAGGCAGGCCACACTTTCCGCCAAGTTGGCGGAATCATGATCCAGAGGTAAATTGGAAGAAGCGGTGAAATCGGGCATGCTGGTCTCCTTTGACTGCTGCATAGCCCGATTCCATGGTGTTGTCTGCCGCATTAGCCGCGCCAGGCAGAAGGAAAGGCATTATTTTCCCATGGATACCCCGTTACGGCGATAATACGCTTTGGCCGCTTCATCTATGGGAGTGAAGCTGGGGGCAAAACGACTGCTGGAGCGGTGCGCACAGCGGAGAAAACAACGGTCGTGCTCGGCCTGCAACCTCATGCGCCGCTGGTATTCGGCATCGGTTTCCACGCCGCTGAACCGGGGAAACGGCGGACATTTGGCCCGGCAAGCCCGTTCTTCGGCCTGCCAGTCGCTGGCCAGCCCGGGTTGCGGCAGAACAAAGATCAAGAATGCCGCCACAAGCAGCCACTTCTTGTTACAATTATTCAACATAATATAACGGTCCATTATTGGTCACGATCACTCCGTATTGGGGTTCCGGCGGCCAATCGCCATCGTATGTTCGCGGCCTGTAAACCTGTTCCAAACCCAAAACCAGTATCAGCGTGAGAATCAGAAAAAGCACGCTCAGTCGCACAAAATTCCTCCAGTGGGAAAGGCTTTCCTTCCTGCCGTCATAAGCAACTTCCGTTCCCGGCTTGAGGCTTTCACCCCATGCCGAAATACGATAGACACTGTGTAGCGACGCAATCCGCCTGCCGCTTTTCCGCAGGATTCGAAACATGCCTTCTGGAGGGAATTCCATGTCCGCTTCCCGTTTGCCGGGCTTTTTCAGCAACCCGAAAAACATCATCATTCTTTTCCTACTGCTGGTCGTGGGAGTGGAAAGCTACCTCCTCCTCACGGACCGCATCCCGCAACCGGGCGCTCCTGACGACCCGTCCGCCATCGCCGTGGTCACTATGGCCATCGACCTTGCGGACCGCCGTGAACTCACGCTGGAATTCAGCTACCCCTTGGGTAAAAACCAAGTTGGCGAGGAAATCGAAGCCCCAGCGGACATCTCGCCGGATCAGGCCGGAGTGTGGCGCTGGAGCAGTCCTTATACTTTGTCATATCAAGCGGAAGCCCCCTTCCATCTTGCAACGGAGTATACGCTCCACCTGCACCCTGAACGGCTGCTGGACAAAAGCCAGCAGTATACTGGTGCCACCACCTTGCGCGTCAGAACAGGCAGTTTTGCCCTGGAAGATTTCTCCCTACGCAGCTACCCGGCCCCCGGCGGCCCGACCCTGGTCTTTCTGGAAGGCGAAGCCGTCTTCAACGCGCCGGTATCTCCGGAAGCCCTGCTCCAGGCCATGCGCCTGCACGACCCGCAAAGCGAATCCCCTCTAGAACTGAGCATGCTCACCGGCTGGCAAAGTCGCTCCATCCGATTCCGCAGCGCTCCTGTGGAAAAAACTCCAGATTCCCGGGAACTGAAGGTCACCATTGACGCAGGGCTGACGCCGGAAGAAGGCAACATCCCCCTGGGACATGAAAAATCCTTCAGTGCCACCGTGGTGCTTGACCCTGTCCTGCATGCGCAAAAACTGGAGAATGTAAGCCAGGGAGACCATTTCAACCTCAAGATTCAACTTTCCACGGCCGTATCCCCGGACCAGGCCCGTGATTTTGTCCAGACCACGCCGGAAATTCCCTTCCGGCTCACCGCTGACGGCAACGAACTGTATCTGCGGGGGGACTTTCAACCCGGCGTCCGATACGCCGTGAAACTTCTCCCCGGGCTCCAGGCCGTGGATGGCGCCGCCCTGCCGGAACCATGGAATGCGGAAGCCGTCATGCCGGACTTGCCTCCATCGGCCGAGTTCGCGGATCAAGGCATGTTTCTCTCCCGACGGGGAGCCCAGAGCATCACGCTTGAAACCGTCAATACCGACCGAGTGGAATTCACCGTGGACCGGGTCTACCGCAACAACCTGTTCTGGCTTTTCTCAGATTACGGTTGGACGGTTTTTGATCCCGACTTCAACCCTTCGGGACTGAACAATGCACTGGGAGACCGCGTAACGCAAAAGACGCTTCACGTTCCAGCCCAGAAAAACACCCCCGGAAAAACTACGGTGGACTTGGGCGAGGCCATTGCGGGCACCACTCCGGGATTCTATCGCGTTGGCATGACATTGCCGGGCTCCTGGTGGGGCAAGCAACGCTGGGTCTTGGTCACGGATCTGGGACTGGTGGCCAAAAAAGGTGCGGATGAACTCTTGGTTTGGGTTAATTCCTTTTCCACCCTGCGGCCCGAATCCGGCGTCACCGTAACCCTGCGCTCCCAGCGCAACCAGGTCCTGGCCCGTGGCCGTACCGACGCCAACGGAATCTGGCGGGTCAAAAATCTCGCGGATACAGTGGGCACCGAACGAGCCTTCCTCGTCACGGCGGAAAAGGGAGATGATTTCAGCTTCCTGCTGCCGGACAGCTTCCGCGTGGACACCACCGGTCTGGACGTGGGGGGGGGCGGTTTTTCCCAGCGCGGTCTGAGCGCGTTCCTCTACGGCGAACGAGACATCTACCGGCCCGGCGAAATGCTTCAGGGCGCCGCCATGGTCCGCGACCAGCACCTCAACGCCCCACCGGCCATGCCCCTGACCCTGCGAAGCCTCGATCCGCAGGGGCGCGTGCTGGACACCCGCATCGTGCGCACCAATGGCCAGGGAGTGGTCGCATTTTCCCGGGAAATCCCGGAATACGCCCTAACCGGCTCTTACACCATGCGGCTTGAGGCCGGAGACGAATCCATAGGCGAATACCGCTATCAGGTGGAAGAATTCGTACCGGACCGCATCAAGGTGGACATCCGGCCCGCCGCTCCCATGGTGGCCCCCGGGCAGCAACTGGCTTACGATGTGGAGAGCCGCTATCTTTTCGGCCCGCCTGCCGCCGGACTGGACGTGGAAACACGCGTCATCCTCCGCGCCATGGAGTTCGGCCCGCAAGGATATGAAAACTTCCTTTTCGGCGATCCGGACAAGGAGTTTCCGGACACGGAGATTCTCACCGTAGATAACGCCGCCCTGGACGAGAAAGGGACGGGGTCCTTCAAGGTCACCATCCCTCAAGGGCTGACGCCGCCTGCCGCGCTCCAGGCCCATGTCACGGCCCGGGTCCGCGAACACGGAGGGCGCGGCGTGTCCGGCGGACAGGGGGTTCCCGTGCACGTCTACCCGGCCTACCCCGGCCTGGGAAAGCTGGACCGAAATGCCTATGACCCGGGCGACCCGGTAATTTTCCGCTATGTACTGGTCACGCCTGAAGGCCATCCAGCCCAGGGGACCATGCAGGCCACACTATACAAAGACGAATGGCAAACCGTGGTCCGGCGCACTCCCTCCGGCGGATTCCGCTATGAATCCATCCGGGATCCCCAATTGCTGGAAAGCATTCAGGTCGACGCCCCCCAGCCGGAAGGAACCGACCGGGCCGTGGGCACATTCCGCTTCACGCCCGAGGAGTTCGGCAGTTACCGCGTAACGCTGACCGATCCGGCCAGCGGAGCAGGCTCCGAGGTATCTTTCTATTGCGGGGGCTGGGGCTACTCGCCCTGGTCCATGGAGAATCCGGCCCGTATCGACATCCAGGCGGACAAAGACGAATATGCGGCCGGAGAAACAGCCACCTTCCAACTGCGGACACCCTTCCCAGGCAAGGCTCTGGTCACGGTGGAAAGCCGTGACGTCCTGGAAACCCGTGTGGTGGATGTGACCGGCAACACGGCCCAAGTCAGCTTCCAGGCCAAGGCTGGCTACGCACCCAACGTATACGTAACGGCCATGCTCCTGCGCAAAGCCGGAGACCTGCGGTCCGGAGAGGCCGGGCGAGCCTTTGGCGCGATTCCCTTCAATGTGAACCGTGCGGCCAACCGGCTGTCCGTCGCCGTCTCCGCTCCCGAACAGGTCCAGCCCGGGCAACGCATCGACATCACGGCACATACCGATCCAGGCAGCGCCGTAACCATCGCCGCGGTGGAC
>JAQVYA010000105.1 GCA_028708865.1 Desulfovibrio sp.
CATCCGGTGTAGGCGCCGGGCAAAAAGAGCTGAGGAGGTTCTGCGTTCCGAAACAATAGAAAAGCCGTAGAGTTCCATGAGGAACTGGTAGACAAAAGATCGGTTGCACTCATAAAGATCATTGTCCCCAGTGCGGAATTTTCCAATTTTCAATCCAAAGCGTTTCAGTTCGGAGTCAAGATCCGAGGGGAGTGAGGCATAAACGCCCGCAAGGCAAAAATTATTTTGCTGGTCCAAAGCCAATACATGGGCGCGTTCCAACCGGAGCAGATACGGCAACAGCGCGTGGTATTCCGTTAAGTCACAAATGTCCCGATCATGGAATTGGCGTTCCATCTCCTCATGGTATCTTCGGGGCAGACGTGCGAGGAATTGATCCATATTAGTCGAATGATGTCGGCCGTCATCATGACATCCTTGCTCCTGTAGCGTCCACGGTGTAGGGGTGTCTCCACCATGCGTTTTGAGCACGTCGTATTGAAATATTTCTTCGAACGAACTTAAAGGACGTTCAAAGGCCACCATGCTGAAACCTGGAAGGTCTTTGTACTCGAATAAATCCACTTCAAAAGAAGGGAGCAGTTCGCGGGCTTCCACTAGTGGATAGTTTTTTGTCTCAAAATAGGGACGCAACAGGCATTGTTGAATATGCACGCGGTCCAAGAAGATGCGCAGCTCGTCCAGCGTGCTCACATGAAATGGGATGGATGAGTCTGTTTGCGTATCCGGATCAAAGCCGGGCACCTCGCTGAATGCCTTTTGCCACATGGTGTGCGGGTATCCTCCTGAGAAATGATTGATTGCTATACAATTTATCCCATTGTCCCACCTCAATATCCTTTTCTCATCCAAATTACAACACCATGTTCCGTGCCGTCCGGCTCCCCTGACGGCAAAATTCTTCGAAAAACCGCAGCCTCTCTACGTTGACAGGGGGGAACGATTCCCTATATCTCAACCGTGGAAGCGGCTGAACACTTTTTCCAGCGAGGTCCTATTGATATGAGAAAGCAGGATCATTGCCCTCGGGCCGAAATCAACCGTAAATACTGTACTTGCACATATTCTTGTGACAAACATGCGCTTTGCTGCGAATGTCTCCATTATCATCGTCTGCGAGGTGAACTCCCCGGGTGCTACTTCACGCCGGAGGAGGAAAAAACCTACAACCGCAGTATTGAATTTTTCGTCCAACGTCGCAGCCGGGGCTAACTCGGTTCGACCAACTCCAACCATTCGGGCAGGTATGCCTTGTTAGGGAAGCTTTCCGCTTTTTTCGGCGGCCAGAGTCTGGCCATGGACCTGGGCACGGCTAATATCCTTTTGGCCGCACCAGGAAAAGGTATCGTTGCCAATGAACCGTCCGTCATCGCCATTGACAGCTATACGGATAAGGTCATCAGCGTTGGGGGCGAGGCCAAGGCATATATTGGCCGGGCTCCTGAGCGCATCCAGGTGGTACGCCCCATTCGTAACGGGGTGATTGCCCATTACGATGCAGCGCGTCAGATGATCGCCCATTTTGTGCGTGATACCAGTAAAAAAATGAAAATGTGCAAACCCCGCTTGGTGATCTGCGTGCCCATGGGGGTGACGCCCGTGGAAAAGCGGGCCGTGGTGGAAGCAGGCATGGAAGGTGGGGCCCGGCAGGTGGATTTGATTGTGGAGCCTTTGGCCGCGGCCATCGGTGCGGAGCTGCCCATCCGAGAACCTCAGGGCAGCATGGTGCTGGACATTGGCGGCGGTACGTCCGAAGTGGCCGTCATCAGTTTGTCATCCATTGCCTTTGCTGAGTCCGTCCGGGTTGCCGGGGATGCCATGAATATTGCCATCCAGCGTTATTTCCAGGATAAAAAGCAACTGCTCATTGGCGAGATCATGGCGGATAAAGCGAAGATCGAGGTGGGGGCTGCTATTGCATTGGAGCAGCCCAAAACCATGCTGGTGTATGGGAAAAACCTTGTTGACGGCGCGCCTTCTTCTGTGGTGGCCGAGGACCGGGATATCCGTGAGTCTATTCGTGAGCCGCTCAGTGCCATTGTGGAAGCGGTGAAGAATGCTTTGGAACGGACTTCACCATCTTTGTCCGCAGATATTTTCGACAACGGATTGCTCCTTACGGGAGGCGGATCCATGCTGGAGGGGCTGGAAGAACTGATCAGCCGGGAGTGCGGAATTCGCGTGGTCCGTGATGACGATCCTCTGACCACCGTGGTGCGGGGAACTGCGCGCGTTTTAGAAAAGGAAGCGGATCTTGAGCATGTGCTCATGGACCGCTGACGTCGTTTGGGTCGCTGCTTGAAAGCCCCGGCAAGTTCAAAAATAGATGTTGCAGGGCTGTATGCTGCCCGGTCACAAATGCAGGAGGTCCCGTGAGCACTTTTGATCCGGACCGACTTTTGCCTGATGTTCAGGAGATTGTCTGTCGCGCCGGAGAACTGATACAGCGCAATTATGCCCGGCCCAAGACAATCCGGAAAAAAGCAGAAAATGATCTGGTCACCGAAACGGATGTTGCGGTGGAAGAGTTTTTGAAAAAACATCTTGCCGCCCTGTTGCCGCAATCTGTTTTCCTTGCCGAGGAATCTGCGTCGGGGCAGGCCCTGCGGGATGGAACTTGGATCGTAGACCCTCTGGACGGCACCACCAACTTTGCCCATGGTCTGCCATTTGTGGCTACATCCGTGGCTCTCTGGGATCAGGGTGAGCCTGTGTTGGGCGTTGTCAACCTCCCGCTTTTGGGGGAGGTCTTCACTGCGGTGCTCGGTGGAGGGACATGCTGTAACGGCGAGTCTGTTCATGTGTCCGATACCACCGAGCTGTCCCAGTCGTTGGTGGCCACGGGATTTCCTTATGATATCCAGACATTTTTGCCGGAGATTTTGCGAAATCTGGAGCTTTTTCTTCCCCGTACCCGGGGAGTGCGTCGCCCTGGGGCAGCGGCGCTGGACTTGGCGTATGTCGCCTGTGGACGTTACGATGGATTTTGGGAAAGCGCGCTTCACCCGTGGGATACGGCCGCCGGCATTTTGCTGGTAACCGAGGCCGGAGGCCGGGTGTCACAATATTCTGGAGCTTCTTATACCCCGGGTGATCGTGGCGTGGTGGCCAGCAACGGACATGTGCACCGTGAGATGTGCGCTTTGCTGAGCGGGAGTTGATGCGACTTATACCGCTCCCCAAGTAGGGAAGGGCAGGCCGGTTTCCCAAAGGTGAACAAGCCTGGGCGTAAGCAGTTCGCGAAACTCACGGATCAGATAGCGGATTTCCTCAGCGCTGTAGAAAAAACCTTCCTCCACCTCGTCTGGGTTCGGTTCCGGTTGCCAGTGTACGCGTTCCAGTGCAAAGATGGACGTGAATTCAAAGCCGGTTCCCGGGGAAGCTGGTAAAAGCCGTACAAAGCGAAGCTGCTCCGCTTTGATATTCAATCTTCGGGACAGTTCAGCAAGTGCCGTATCCCGGGCAGCTTGTCCTGGCTCCACGTGCCCGCTGGCGGAAATGTCCCAACGCCCCGGGAAATGTCTTTTACCTCGGCTGCGTTTTTGCAAGTACAGCTTGCCTTCCTGACTGTAGACGAGCACGGCCACACTACGATGAGGCAGCAATTGACGGTGAATTTCTGTCAGCGGCATGACCATAAGTGGCCGGTCTTCCGGATCCATCACTTCGGCGGAGCCGGAAGTGAGTCGAGCTGAATTGCAGGTCGTCTTCATGTTGTTTTTTGCCATCGGCCATGGAGTGTACGGCATCCTGACATGTTGACAAGCCCTATTTCCAGCGAAATGGTCAGGGAAATAGGGGAGGGAAAATGATGGAGAATCCGCGGGTGTTGGAGTTGGGGGTCCAGGATCTCCCTGATTTGATGCGCCTTGAGCAACGTTGTTTCAGTTATCATTGGAGCGAGGAGCAGTACCGGCTCGGACTTGAACGGGGAGCCTTTCAAGTTTGGGGGGTGCATGCCCATGGTTCTCCGGTGGCCTATCTTGCCTTTTCCATCGTGGTTGGGGAAATGGAAATCCTGAATTTGGCGGTACATCCCGCGTTTCGGCGGCAGGGATTGGCCGCCAAATTGATGCGGTCGTTGATGACCTTTTGCCGTGAACAAAAGGTGGAGCAAGGTTTTTTAGATGTAAAGCGCTCCAACCATCCAGCTATTGCTCTATATAGAAGGTTTGGTTTTGAGCAATATGGGGTGCGTAAACGCTATTATCCCGATACCAAGGAGGATGCCCTCCTTTTCAGATGTGATTTTTTGGGGCATACTACCCCCGCTTCGAAACCATAAGAGTCCCAATCGAAGGAGACGTCGGGATGAAATTTATAGATGAAATGGAACTGCAAGGCAAAACAGTGCTGGTCCGGGTGGACTTCAACGTTCCCTTGAAGGACGGGGCGATTACCGACGATAATAGAATTCGGGCGGCCCTGCCTACGCTTCGCCATATTCTGGACCAGGGCGCTGCTTTGGTGCTTTGCGCCCATTTGGGCAAGCCCAAGGGAAAGGTTGTTCGTGAATTCAGCTTGGCTCCTGTGGCGGCTCACCTGGGGAGCTTGCTGGGACGTGAAGTGCCTCTGGCTCCTGATTGCGTGGGCCCGGATGTGGAGCGCATGGTGGCCGAGCTCAAGCCCGGAAATGTGCTCATGCTGGAAAACTTGCGCTTTCATGCTGAGGAACAGGGGAAAACCCCAGAATTGCGTGGCGATTTTGGCAAGCGTCTTGCCGTGTTGTGCGATGTGTTCGTGAACGACGCTTTTGGGGTGGTTCACCGGGCCAATGCTTCGGTCGTAGACCTGCCCGCGCATGCTCCGGTTTGTGGTGCCGGCTTTTTGATGAAAAAGGAATGGGAATACCTTCAAATGGCCATCGCATCACCAGAGCGGCCGTATGTAGCGGTTTCCGGCGGGGCCAAAGTCTCTTCCAAGCTGGGCATCCTTAAAAATTTGATCGGCAAAGTGGACCACCTAGTAATCGGTGGGGCCATGGCCAATACATTCTTGTTGGCTTTGGGACATGAAGTCGGCAATTCCCTTGCCGAGCGGGAAATGCTCGACCAAGCTAAAAGCATTTTGGAGCAAGCCCGAAAAGCAGGGGTGGAGGTGCATCTGCCCGTGGATGTCGTTTATGCCCGCTCCGTGGAAGACCTTGAAGCCGCGGGAACGTGCAGTGTGGACTCCGTCCCCGGGGACGCCGTCATTCTCGATGTAGGCCCGGCAACCGTCAGGGAGTACTGCGAAGCGTTACAGTCCTCGCGTACCGTGGTCTGGAACGGTCCTATGGGGCTGTTTGAGCGTCCGGCATTTGCCTCGGGGTCCCTGGAGCTCTGCCGCTGCATGGCCGGGTTAAAACAGGCCCGTACCATTGTGGGCGGTGGAGATACCGACGCTGTGGTGCATTTGGCCGGGCTCGAGAAGGAATTCAGCTTTATATCCACAGGAGGAGGGGCGTTCCTGGAATTTATGGAAGGTAAGGAACTCCCAGGTTTTAAGGCGCTCAAGGAGTATTCCGTATGAAACAGCTTATGGCGGCCAATTGGAAGATGAACAAAAATTGGTCCGAGGCCGAAGAAACGGCCTCAGCGCTGGCGGACGCCGTGCGTGGACGGCTTCCGGAAGACCGGGAGGTGCTGATCTTTCCTCCGTTTACCGCCTTGAAGGCGGTGGCGGATGCCGTGCAGGGAGAGCCCGGCATTGCCGTCGGAGCGCAGGATTTTTACCCAGCGGAAAATGGGGCCTTTACCGGCGAAATCTCTCCTGGTATGCTGACGGACTTGGGCGTTGGTTACGCTCTAACCGGCCATTCCGAGCGTCGACATGTCCTGGAGGAGGATGATTCCTTTGTAGGGGCTAAAACCGCTTTCGGACTCGGCCATGATCTGCGTATTGTGCTTTGCATTGGTGAGACGCTAGATCAACGCCGTTCGGAGCAAGTGGAGAGTGTACTCTCCCGGCAGCTGGAAGCTGGTCTGGCTGAATTGCCTGCCGACATCTCCGGAGAATCTTTGGTCGTTGCCTACGAACCTGTCTGGGCCATTGGGACCGGCGAGGTAGCCGGATCTGCGGAAATTGAGGCGGCCCACGGATTTGTCAGAAAAAAATTGCAGGAAATGATTTCTCCTATTGCGAGTGAAATCAGAATCTTGTACGGTGGCAGCGTCAAACCGGACAACGCCGGGGCAATAATGGCGCTTGACAACGTGGACGGCGTCTTGGTAGGAGGCGCGAGCTTGACGGCTGAGAGCTTCAGCAAAATTGTTCTCGCCTGAGTTGTATCCAGAGAACAGTAAAGGATCGAGGAAGTTACGTGGAAACTTTGGTCTTGACCATTCACATTTTGGCCTGTATTTTCCTGGTCGTCGTGGTGCTGCTTCAGTCCGGCCATGAAGGCATGGGTGCCATTTTCGGCGGCAGCAGCCAGACCATGTTCGGTGCCAGCGGTGCCGGCGGGCTGCTTGGAAAGGTCACCGCCGGGTTGGCGGCAGTTTTTCTAGTGACTTCGTTGACCTACAATATCCTGACCAAGGAGACCACAGGGTCCATCATGGATGGACAGACTGTGGAACAAACTGCTCCGGCCCAGCCTGAAGTTCCGGTGCAAACTTCCGGTCAGGACAGTGCTAGCGAATAAAAAGTAATTTACTCTCATTTGTGCCGAGGTGGTGGAATTGGTAGACACGCTATCTTGAGGGGGTAGTGACCGAAAGGTCGTGGGGGTTCGAGTCCCCCCCTCGGCACCACGAAATCAAAAGGGTTGTAGCTAACAAGCTGCAACCCTTCCTCTTTTTTTGCGACAGGTTACAGCTAAAAGGCCCGAAACACCGTGGTTGAGCCAAGTGTGCCAAACCGGTGGGTCAAACTATCTCGAAAACCAGGGGGTAGATGAGGCTGTAATCGTATGCAACTGACGCCAATCAGTTCCCTCGGCACCACTCCAAAAAATCCACACGTCGTTTCTAGCTGTCGATCCAAACGGTTGGCACGGTCAGAAAGGATGGGCTATACTCCATCCTATCTTTACCTGCGCGGTAGTCTGTACTACTTTCGTTATGCATTCTCGGATGTTGAGAAAGCAGAGATAGGACGCTCGGAAATTAGAATTAGCCTACGCACAGGGTATAGACGAGAGGCTCAGCCGTTAGCGTCCGCGTTGTACACTGAAATTCAGCATTTAATGAAGGATAGTATGTTGGATTATATGGAAATTCGTAGACGGATGAATGAGGTGCTGTGCCGACTCTTGGAGCAGGATTCGCGAGATACATCCCCGAGGGTGAATTATGAAATTGAAGGAATGGAGCCGATCACTCCTGTGGGCGTTGCGAATGCTTATGCCATGATGAACCAGTTCTCGATCAATTCGCCAGAGTTCAGGGAGAACCATGGCTCAAGAATTATGATTGAGCTTATTAGGAGTGGGGTTGTGGATTTGCAAGAAGTAACTCCCGAAAACATACATGTAATTATTAATGAATATATAAAAATTCAGCAGACTTACCAGAAGGTCATCCAACATAGGCTTGAAGGGGATCATTCTTTTGAAGCTCCCATTTTTGCTGAAAGGGCCGCAAATCAACAAGCCCAGAAATCCATAGTAGTGCAAGAGGTAGAGGCCGAAGCAAAGCCGAATACCCCCGTCTCCGAATTTATCAGAAAGTATGTCCAGACAAAAATCAAAGACGGAAATTGGCGAGTGAATGGAGTTGAGACTCATGAAAACAGATTAACCAGCCTTTTGGATATACTTGGAGATGTCGATATCCATTCAATCACTCGTGAGGACATGCGAGAAGTCCGAGATACTCTTAGGAAGTTACCTCCCAATAGGCAGCGATCAAAAGAGTACAAAGGGAAAAAAATCGATGAGTTGTTGGAAATGAATCCAGACAAAGTTTTATCTGTAAAAACAGTCAATATGACTTTAGAAGCTATTTCAAGTCTTTTTGAATGGGGCATCCGAGAAGGAGAATTGAGTACTAACCCAGCTAAAGGTCTACAATTGAAGGACACTCGTCAAGCGATTACCTTGCGTGATCCGTTTTCTCTGGAAGATATACAAGCTATCTTTTCTTCTCCATATTTCATCGAAGACAAATACAATAATGCAGGTTACTTTTGGATTCCTTTGATTGCTTTGTACTCCGGCATGAGGCTTGAGGAGATTGCTCAACTATATCTGGAAGATATTTACCAAGATGACGACGGGGTTTGGGTTTTTGATATCAACGACAATCTCGATAGAACAGGCAAGCCAGACAAGCAGGTAAAGAACATCAATGCGAAAAGGCTAGTTCCCTTACACCACGACCTGATTAAAATAGGTTTACTTAAGTATTACGACAGAATGTCCTCAATAGGGGAGAGTCGCCTTTTCCCGATGCTTAATAAAACTGAAAAAGTAAAAAAGTATGGGAAGCAACCAGGTAAGAAGATCGGCGACTTGGTCAAGTCGTTGGGGTTGACGGGCAAAAAGTCATTCCACTCGTTTCGACATACTTTTAGCGACTATTTCAAACAACGCGGTGAGCATACAGATGTTTTCCGCCAAGTTTATGGGCATGATATTCCGGAGCTGGCTGGTAAACAGTATGGATCGAAATTCCCGCCTCAAAAATGCTTGGATGAAGTGGTATCAAAATTGAATTTTAATCTGAATTTTGGCCAGTTACGAAAGTCAAAACATGCACTTGGGCATGATGAATAAGGAACGGATGATGGATTATTGCCCTGTAGAAGCAGATCGAACAAGCGTTTTGTATTACCATGTTCTTAAGCGGATCACCGAAGACCCACTTTCCTTTTTAAAGAGGATTCTGCCTAATGGACGAATTGCTGCGGCCGGAGTGTTTCATGATAAGGAATTGCGCTTTCGGGTTTTCTATGAACATCACCGGAACAGTCATGGCAATATTGGGAAGTGGGATCGTAGCCCCGACATCTATGCTGAGTTCAAATCTTATGTCTCTGACTCGGATATGGGTAAGGATTTTGTTTCTCTTTACGCAAAAGTACGGGGGGCAAGCTTGTCTGGCGGGATGAGCAATATGCAGGCAATTGAGGAGTTGGCTAAGTATTACTCAATTCCATGTGAGGCACTGGATAATGTTGTCGATGGCTGGAAACAGGTCGAGATTGAGGATCTGGATATTTGCAATTCCATCGATGACGTGAAGGGATATTATCAACTGAGCCCACAGGAGATAGAGCGACGGAAGTACAGCTACTCCCACAAAGTACACGAAATCTATACCCATCCGAACGAGTTTCACAGGGGTGCCCGCCGAATATATGATCGAGACGGGAAGCTCATGGGACTCATGTTTGTTGGCAATAATGGTCAAGCAGCCTTGAAAACCCTTTGGGTGAAAAAGACTAATGGTAAGAAGGGGGAGTGGCACTACTCGAATTTCGCCAAAAAGCCGTACCCATTCGACAAAACCAATGCGGCCTTCATCGTACCGAGGAAGACCGTTTATGTGATCGGTGATCCGGCGTTGGCTGAACAGTTCGAGAAATGGCAGGCCCAAGGGCTTTCCAAGTTGAAAGAAGCCATTATCGAGACCTGGTTCGGTGGAAAAGAGACCGTCGTTGATTTGGATTGGGAGGCCCTTAAGCATCATGACCTTCGAGTCGTGATTCGCGAGACAGAAAATGACCTTCGGCTCGCCCAGGCTATCCTTGAGCATGTGGTCGGACAACATGGCCTCAAGTCTGTTTCATTTTACCGTTATGGCACTGAGACTGTGTGTACCGACACCGTGCTTTACTCTTTTGATGAGAGCAGGGCCTTCAACCTCGCCGACGATGCCTTCCTGTATCGACTGACCGAGGAAGACATCTATGTGGCCCTTGGTTTGGAAGAACGAACCGAGGTAACGGAAGAATTTTCCGATGAACAGGATGACTCACTTGTTTGCATCGAAGGCGTACTCAAGAGAGGGGCGGCGACCATGCTGTACGCTTCTGATGGCGTTGGCAAAAGCATGATCGCGTTAAGCGTGGGTATTGCCATGGCTAGCGGTAAAGACGTGTTTGGGACAATCTGGAAAGTGCCTGCCCGTCGAAGAGTTTTGTTAATCGATGGAGAGAACTCTGAGGATGACCTTGACCGCCGTGAACCGGCTTTCCGTCGTTGCTATGGCTTGGATGACTCCTCACCGTGCTTTAAATTGATCTCGTCGAGCAAAGAGCGAAAAGTATTCGATCTGACCGACAAGGAGTTCCGGGATAGGTTGAGGACTGAGTTGTTCACACCATCTGGCAAGCGAAAAGTGGACATACTGATTCTTGACAACTGGAGCGCTTTATATTCAGGCGACGAAGACAAAGCTTGGCGGGATGTTAAAGAATTCCTGACCGAAGTGAAGTATGCCGGGATAGGCGTCATGTTCGTGAATCACGCATCAGACGTCGATCCGAGCAAACCGGATGGCTACAGAAAGAAGAATCGCTTTTTCGACAACCGTTTTTATGCGGTGAAAAGCGAGGAATTCCCTGACAAGGAAGATCAACCCATGTCCGTCAGAGTGAATTGCGGCAAAAGTCGCTCAGGGGCGTCCCACACTGCCTTCGACCTCCAGCTTGCGTTTGCCAAAAATCAATCTGGAGAGGAACGGGCATTCTGGCTCGTAAACGGCGACAAACGGGCCAGAGATGTCTTTGAACTCCGCGCGGAGGGTAAGACCTACGAAGAGATCGGAAAAATCCTGAAATGCAGCAAAAATACTGCCAATGACAGTATCAAGGAAAACGGACACCCTGACCCAGGAAAGTGGGCAAAATCCAAATAATCAAGCAATTTAAATTGCCATCCCAATCCGTCCCAGTGAGTGAGCCTAATAATGCCTGCTTCTGGGGCGGATTTTAATTTTTATTATTGATATTAATGTTTAGTTTCATGTTTTCATCCCAGTCTTTCCTTTAGTGTAGCTCCGTAGTCATGGTGTTAATGTGGGTCGAAATTGTTGATTAATGTTTTGATATTATTTTTAAAATATTAATAACAGGGATGAAGGGATGAGAAAATCCGGGAATAACCTGTTTTTAAGATATACATTTATTACAAATGGTTGTCTAGGAATGGATAACGCTCATCTAGGGGGCTAGCCCTTGGAGTAATGATTTCGTTGTTCCCGCCTGACATGAAGTCGCGGGTCTGGTGGCCTAGATCAGGGAAAAGGTTTCAACCGATAAGGTGGGAAGTTCACGGTGAGAGAGGTGCATTTAGCATCACTCCCTCACCTCGTTAGACTACCACGATTGCGAACACCCAAATCCTCGGACCCTGGGAGGCCTAATCCCTCTTTCCTTTTGTTCCACCTTGGCGAGGTAGCTGGCCCAGTGGTAGCAGCAGGCCAAGGAGCAGATCGCGGCTGGCTTCGCGGGCAAGGCCCAGAAAACCCAGCAAAGCGATGAGGCCCGGATCAAGGAACTGCACGCCAAGATCGGCCAACTCACGGTGGAGAAGGATTT
>JAQVYA010000213.1 GCA_028708865.1 Desulfovibrio sp.
GCGCCTGCTCTCGCCCTGTGGCGGCCTTGATCACGAGGGGCGACATGCCGTTTGGGTGCCGGGGACGCGGCCGGACTACCTCGCAGTTGCCAAAGGCCGAGGCGTCCACATCCGGACCCACCACCGATACCTGGGTGGGGCCGACCAGTTGTCTTGCCAGGCGCAGCCCCCGGGAGAGGGTATCCCGAAAGTCGTGGAGTAGCCGTCCGGTGATGGTGACGTCGGGTTCGGGCGGCGTGGCGTTGACCACCAGTCGCCGGGCCCGGTGCAGGGGGCGTAGGTCGACGCCTCGGGTGGAGAGGGCCGCTTCCAGGTCTTTGCGGTTCAGGGTTGAGAGATCCAGGGCGGGTTCGTCGTGCGCCGAGGTTGGCACAGAGCGCACGGTCACGCTTTGCTCGTCCAGCTTGACCACTTCTCCGGCAATGGGAGTGTGGGTGCAGGGACCCAACCGGGAGTCCGGCTCACCCACGCGGCCGAACCGGGCCAGTTTTTGTCCGGTGGTCACCACGGCCTTGCCGCCGCGCAACGATATCCGGACTTCCTGTGGCAGGGGCGCGTCCTGCATGGGGGCGCCAGGGGTGGTGTTCAGCGTGAAATCGTATCTGCCCATGGCCTCACCTGATGTGGCATTTGTCGCATTCGTTTTCGCCGTAGGGGCCTTTCTTGAGTTCCTGGTGGCAGTTCATGCACTGATCGTGAAAGGCATTGGTGCGGGTGAGCACCAGCTCCCGGTCCGGGTTGGGGGTGCGGTGGCACTGCTGGCACGGCGTATAGGAACCTTCGTAGCCGGTCATGTCTTTCATTCGATGGCAGGGGGCGCAGCCCTTGATGCCCTTGTCGAACATGTCTTCATGACAGTCGGCGCACCGCTTGTGAGCGGCGTCGCGCAGGCTGGGCATGGTTTCATCCCCGGCCAGATCGTGACACTGGTTGCAGTGTCCGGGCTCTTCCTCGATGTCCGGACCGTGATGGCAGGCCTGACAATCGCCAGAGGCGTATTCCTTATGGGCTTCGTGGTTGAAGGCCAGCTCGCCGAATTCGGCATGGTGGCATTTCACGCAATAGGTCTTGTCCGGGAAGGAATTGACGTGCTCCGCAATGTAATCCTGATCAAAGGATGCGGGATGGCAGGAACCGCACGGCAGGGGCTCGGCGGGCTGCGGCCGGGCCTGGGCGTGTTCGGCCTCGGCCTCGTGGTGGCAGGTGGCGCAGGCTATTTCGTAGTTTTTATGATGCCGGAGATGCGAGAAGATGACCCGTCCTCCGTTATTTTGAAACAAAATGCGCACAGGCAGTTTGTGGGCCTTGGCCGGAGCAAGATATCCGGCCAGGGCCACCATGGCGAGCAGGCAGACGACTACCGTGATGGGAATATAGCGTTTTTGCAAGATGGCGTCCTGTCAGCTAATGGGGTGGCAGTATAACCATGTTCCAGTAACTTCGTCCATACCTGCCCGGCGCGGGATCAGTCTTTGTCTTCGTCCGGGTCGGTCTCGGCGTCGGTCTGGGCGGTCTTGAGCTTGCGTGCGTAGGACGCGGCCTCAATGCCCGCGACGCACCCTTCTCCCACGGCCTTGGCGATTTGCAGTGGAGGACCGCAAATATCCCCTGCCGCGTACACGCCGGGGATATTGGTACGCTGCTTTTTGTCGGTCTGCACGTACTTCATGCTTTCGTCCAGTTCCAACCCGAGGGTGGCGGCCAGTTCCAGCACACCTTTGGCTCCCAGTTCGATGAAAACCCCGGCCACGGGCAGGTGGTTGCCGTCCTTGAGCCGGACGCCCGTAACCGCGCTTTCGCCTTCGATGGCTTCCACGCCGGCTCCTTCCAGCAGGGTCACACCGCTGTCCTGGGCTTGTCCGAGTAGTTCCGAGGCCACGTCAAAGCGTTCGTTTACCAGCCAGACCTTGGAGGCCAGCTTGGAGAGAGTCACGGCACCGCCCACGGCCGCGCTTTGCCCGCCGATGACGGCCACGGGCTCATTGCGGAAAAAGCCGCCGTCGCATTCCACGCAGTAGCTCACTCCTTTGCCCAGCAGTTCCTTTTCACCAGGCACACCCAACTTGTTGCGGGTGGTGCCGGTGGCCAGGACCAGGGATCGTGTCGTAAAGCTTCGGCCGCTTTCAATGGTCACCACAAAGTGTTTCCCCTGGGGGAGGATGGAAAGCACGTCTTCTTCGATTATTTCCGTACCGAATTTTTCGGCCTGCATTTTTCCGGTTTCAAGCATTTCTTCGCCCGTAACCCGGAGCTGGCAGCAGAAGTTTTCGACATGCGCCCAGAACAAGCTGCTTTTATGCATCCGGCCAAGCATGAGAACGTCGGCTTTTTTACGCGAGGCGTGAATGGCAGCCTGAATTCCGCCGGGACCGGAGCCGAGAATGATTACGTCGTAGATGGTATTCATGGATGCTCCTGAAGGTTTGTTGAAGCGGGCACCTTTTATAGTAAACGCGGGCGGAAAAAACGCAAGGCCGGTTGTGTGGCCGTGGGCCGGAAACGTTGGTCACTTCAGGAAGGGGGGCGGCTTTGCTGTTGCCCGGTGGAGGGGTTGGCGCATCTTGCGTATGCGTTTGGCCCACGCTTCAGAGGTGGCCCCGGCCGGGAGGGCCGTCGACCGCGACTCCCGGAAAAGCGCTAGGGGAGACGCGAGAAAGAAGTGAGCAAGGTGCGGGAAAGACGGCCATACAGGCCGGAATGCCTCAGGCCTTCGAGGAGGGACCCAGCCGCTGGTCTACGGTTTCATGCAGGCGGCGCATTTCAG
>JAQVYA010000214.1 GCA_028708865.1 Desulfovibrio sp.
GTCTGCACGCATTTCCGGTCCTTGTTCTCAAAACACTTGTAACACGCCAGACAGCCGCGCACAGCCTTGCCACCGATGCGCTGGTATTCGGTTTCCCAGCCTTGATCCTGCAACGGTGCCAGCACGGCGTGCAGCAGGGTTTCCGTATTGCCGCCCTTGCGCGGGCTGCCGTTGATGGCCACAGCGTACATGATCCTACCTCCATGGGTTGCGTTCCTGGATTGTGTTCCGTTCACGCCCCAATTTAGTCCGGGCGATACCTTTTACACAAGTACGTACAACATTGTTCCATACTTACTTTTTGGATACCGAGAAATATAAACCCGCACGGCCGGCTCAAAACATTGTTACCAACAAGGTTGGTAAATCGCTTGACTTTGCAATGTTTTTTCATTCTAAGCTAATCCGTATCCCGTCCTCGCTTCAATGGCGGCCGGATCAACCAAGGCAAACGGACACGGCAATGGGCATCAGTCTGGACATTCTTTGCAGAAGCTGCGGCTGGACCGAAACTTTCCGCCTCGGCATGGGCGCCGATATTCGCCTCGCCCAGGTGGCAGGGTTGGCGGCCGAGGACCAACGCCAACTCTTGAGCACCCTGCTCAAGGCCCATCCCGACCATGCCGGAGAATTTGAATTCCGCCTCTGGCGCTGCCCTGCATGCTCTCAGTTGGTGGAGCAACTTCACGTCAGCCTGCTCTACGGCAACGGCAGGCACTGGGAAAGCGCACACTGCTGCCCCATGTGCGGAGCCCCGCTGCTGCGGCTGGAAGACCCCGAGGAAGTGACCGCGCTTCCCTGCCCGCAATGCGGCGAACCGCTGCTGGAAATCGAAACCCTGGAATTCTGGGACGAACTGCAATCCGACATGCAGCCCCTCCCCTGAAAAGCCCCTTCCAAGACCGACAATCAGCATTCCGCCCAAGACCGAATCATCCAGTCCAGCCCACGTAAGCGCCCCGGTCCCCCCAATTTCAATCCATCCCCGCCCGAGCTAACCGCCGCTTCTACTCCGAGACATCATTCTTATTCGCACTTGGCAAGGGCACCCGGCCCATGTATATCTCATATATGGGGTATCGTCCCGAACGCACCAGGTTGCTGATCCTGCCCTTGCTGCTCGCTCTCTTGTTTGCGAGCCTTTCCCTTCCCGCGGCTGCGCAGGAAGCGTGCTTGCGGCTGGGCACGGATGAATGGCCCCCTTACGAATATACCGACGGCGAAGCCATTCTGGGTATGTCCACGGACATTGTCCAACGCGTGCTGGAGCGCAGCGGCGTCTGCGTGGAGTCCCTGGAAGTCTACCCCTGGAAACGCGGGCTCCGGCTGCTCCAGGAAGGCTCCCTGGATCTGCTCTTTACCGCGGATTACCGGCCATCACGCCTTGCCTGGGCCCACTACCCGGATGAATCCATCGTGGATTCCGGCTGGGTGGTATATGTGCGCCGGGACAGAAAAGACCTTGCCCAGGCCAAAGGGCTGGAAGACTTGCAGGGCCAGACCCTGGGAACCGTGATCGGCTTCGGCTATCCGACGCAGCTGGTCCTCTTCCTCAGCGGAGAAGTCCGGAACTCCCCGGTCTCCTCGGATGAACTCAACTTCCGTCGGCTTGAGGCCGGACGCATCGATGCCCTGGTCTGCGACCGCTACAACGGCGCACACCTGGCCCGCCAACTGAAATTGGACCCCATTGTACGTCCCCTGCCCGAAGAAATCGCCCCCAGCCGTTTGTACCCCCTGTTCAGCCGCAAAACCGTTCCCCCGGAACTGGTGCAACGATTCACCGCCACCCTGCGAGCCTTCAAGAAATCTTCGGAATATCAAAAACTCATCCAACGCTGGCTGTCCCAAAGTCCCTGACCCGGCCCCTGCCCGAAACAGCCCCGCCTCAGACCGCGCCTTCTTCCTTTCCGGCCTCCACACCAGCGGCCAGCCGAACAGGCACGCCCAGCCGCTCCAAACGAGGAACCACCCCGCCCCGCACCGCCCCAAGACCCGAAGTGGGCCGCCCCGCCACCACCTCGTCCGGGGCGTACCGCCGCACCATTTGCTCGGCCACGCGGGAAGGAACCACCCCGTTAAATACGCGCAGGCCATATTCCGCCCCATGAGAGCGGAAACAAGCCAAGCCCTCGGCCAGATCCAAAAACAACCGCGCCGAAAAACGCTCCAGATGGCCGCTTGGCAAATTGACCGGAACCATCCCCACCACCATGAACAAACATGGCGCCTGCGCAGCCATGCGTTCCAGCTCCTGAAACACTTCCCGGCCCCGCCCGCTGCCGCCAACAAACGCCATGACCCGGCGGACACGACCAGCCCCGCCCGCTCCCGGCGTCGCGTCGGCCCGGTCTTCAGCTCCGACCGGGCAAACGGATTCCACACCCAGCTCCCGGGCCAGCTCCCGGGCTGACGGGCGGTCCACCGGGTTTGCGGCCAGGCAGGCCCGGATCAGCCGCACCAAGCCTTCCGGCAACGCATGGGCCCGCCCCCCGCAACACACCGGCAGGCCCGGCCGGAGCAATTCGCGAACAAAAGTCCGCACCGGCCCATATGGCGGTTCTCCCAGTGCCGCCCAATGCAGCACCGCACCCAGCCCAAAGATGTCGGACCGCTCGTCCCCGCGCTGCCCGCGCATGATCTCCGGAGCCACCCAGGCCCCATGATGCATGGGTGGCGGACTGTCCGCCCAGTGATCATCCCAGCCCAGGCGACGAGCCACGTTAAAGCACCCCAGCCAGGCC
>JAQVYA010000008.1 GCA_028708865.1 Desulfovibrio sp.
CGTCAGGTCGCGATTCCTATCCTTTTGCGGGAGGGCATGCATACACCTTGCCGTGCCCCCGCTGCGGAGCGGCGCAACGCATGGATTTTATTGTCCAAGGCATAATAGAGGCCTTCCGGCTGTTGTGGTTCGGCGATCCGCAGACATGGTCCGCGGTCCGCACCACGGTGGCGGTATCTTCGCTTTCCACCTTTTGCAGCTTGCTGCTGGGCGCGCCCCTGGGGTTTGCCCTGGGGTATTACGAATTCGGCGGCAAGCGGGCTGTGCGTCTTCTGGTGGATACGCTGCTCAGTCTCCCTACCGTGGTCATCGGCCTGCTGGTTTACGCCTTCATCACCCGGCAGGGGCCTTTGGGCGGGCTGGATTTGATGTTCACCGTCCGGGGCATTGCCGTGGGGCAGACCTTGTTGGGGCTGCCCATTGTGGTGGCCATGACCGCCACGGCAGTGGAAAGCCAGGACAGACGTTTGCGGCAGACCCTGCTGACCTTAGGAGCCTCTCCGCGCCAGGTGTTGCTGACCACTTTGGCCGAAGCGCGTTTTGCAGTGGCCCTGGCGGCCATGGCTGCTTATGGCCGGATCGTTTCTGAAGTGGGCATTTCCATGATGGTGGGCGGCAATATCAAGTGGCACACTCGGACCATCACCACGGCCATTGCCCTGGAGACCGGCAAGGGCGAATTCGGAATGGGCGTGGCCTTGGGGCTGGTGCTCATGCTCATTGCCCTGGGGGTCAATGTCTTTGCGGCCGTATTGCGGAGGTCGCAGCGATGAGCGGTAACCCGATTTTTGAACTGCGCGGCGTGCAACAGCGTTATGGCGACCGGACGGCTTTGGAAATTCCTTCGCTGGTGGTGCCCGAAGGGTGCATCTTGGGCGTGGCCGGACACAACGGCTCGGGTAAGAGCACCTTGATGCGGTTGTTGGCGTTTTTGGAGCGTCCATTTCAGGGGGAGGTGCTTTTTCGTGACCGGGCCGTGACGGATTCCGGCGTGCGGCAGCGTCGGGAAGTCACGCTCCTGACACAGGAGCCGTATTTGTTGCTGCGGTCCGTTGCCGCCAACGTGGGCTACGGCCTGAAGGTCCGGGGCAATCTTGACGCGGACCAGGGCCGGACGCGGGTACGCGAGGCTCTGGCCATGGTCGGCTTGGAGCCGGACGTATTTGAGCATCGCTCCTGGAGGGAGCTTTCCGGAGGCGAGGCCCAGCGGGTGGCGCTGGCCGCCCGGCTGGTGTTGCGCCCACAAGTGCTGCTTATGGATGAGCCCACCAGCAGCCTGGACCCGGAAAACGCCGAACGACTGCTGGGGGCGGCCGTGCTGGCGCGTCGGGAGTGGGGGGCCACATTGGTCGTAGTCAGCCATGACGCGGCCTGGCTGGAGTCCGTAAGCGACGGCGTCCTGCGTATCGTTCAGGGGCGAATCGCCTCGGCACCCGATTTTTGCCGGTCCAGGGAATAATCCCCTCTTCTTGACGCCTTGGGCCCATCCCGCGTATTAAAATATCCTTTACGGTACAACCGGGGGAAGGAATGGGCGAAACACGGCGTCGTTACCGCATTCTTATTGTGGATGATGAGGAGATCAACCTGAAGGTCCTTTCCGGCTTTGTGGAAAGCTTTGGATATGATTTCCTGCTGGCGGACTCGGGCAAGACCGCTCTGGAAATGCTCGCAGAGGCAGATCTTGTCCTGCTTGACGTCATGATGCCGGATATGGACGGTTTCCAGGTGGTTCGGCATATCCGGGACCTGGATGGCTACCGGGATTTGCCCGTGATTATGGCAACCGCCCTTTCCGACCAGCGGGACCGGCTTGATGCCGTCAGTGCCGGTGCCAGCGACTTCATCACCAAACCTGTGGATTCCACCGAGTTACGTATCCGGCTGGACGCGCATCTGCGCCTGAAACAATATCACGATCAGGTGATGCGCTACCAGGAAAACCTGGAACGGCTGGTGGCCGAGCGCACCCGGGAGTTGGAAGAGGCTCAGGCCGCCAAGATGGCCGCCCACCTCGAAACCCTGCGTCGACTTTCCCAGGCCGCCGAATATAAAGACGAGGAAACGGCCCAGCATATTGAACGCATGAGTCGTTATTGCGCTCTGTTGGCGGAAAAGCTCGGCATGGACGAAGCCGAGGTGGACCTTCTGCTTCATGCCAGCCCCATGCATGATATCGGCAAGATCGGCATCCCCGATTCCATCCTGCTCAAACCCGGTCCCCTTACCGCGGAAGAATGGGAAATCATGAAGACCCATACCATGATTGGAGCCGGAATTCTGGACTCTCCCTCATCCGACTATCTGGAACATGGTCGGGTCATTGCCCTGACGCACCATGAACGCTGGGATGGATCCGGCTATCCGCGGGGGCTGTCCGGAGAGGATATCCCTCTTTATGGCCGTATTTGCGCCGTGGCCGATGTCTTTGATGCATTGACCTCGAAGCGCCCGTACAAGCAGCCGTATCCCAACGAAAAAGCCCTTCGAATCATGCGGGAGGGCCGGGGCACCCACTTTGACCCTGCCATCCTGGATTTGTTCATGGATAGTCTGGAGCAGGTCCTGGCCATCCAAAAAAGATTCAGGGATTGATCTCCAGGGAAGCGGCAGGACAGACAGAGCTTTGTTTTTGTCCACGTGAAGCCGTCGGCCCCTAACGATGGCTTCTTTACCCATACCATTGCTCGGCAATGCCCGGGACTCTGAATGGTACCCAGCCATGGTGAAAAAAACCTGTTGCCGGACTGAAACCAAATCGTAACCGGTTCTCCATTTCTTTTCTGTTCATCGGTGTATGTTGGGAACATGGTCCGTTCACCGTTTCGTTCCCTGGCGCATTGGCGCCGATTACTGCGCGGGCGTGTGCCCGGCCAAGTCGTTGTGCAGTTCACCACGCGCTGCAATGCTTCCTGCGCCCAGTGTGGCATGCGTGTGACCCACGCCGGGCAGCGTTTCACTATGAATGTTCAGCAGGTGCGTCGGCTGATTGATGCCATGGCCGAGCGCGGCGTGGCTTCTCTTTCTTTTACTGGCGGGGAGCCTTTGCTCTATGCCTCGGAGATTGCAGATCTGGCCGGATACGCGGCCCGGGCAGGGATTTCCTACATCCGCACCGGAACGAACGGGTTTATGTTTCAGCACCATGAGCAGCCCGGATTTTCTGACCGCATGGCGCGTTTGGCCGACGAGTTGGCCGCAAGCCCGTTGAATGCCTTCTGGATCAGCCTGGATTCGGCCGACCCGGCCGTGCACGAGGCCAATCGGGGGCTTTCCGGCATGGTGGAAGGGGTGCGAAAGGCATTGCCCCTCTTTCATGAACGGGGACTTTATCCGGCCGCAAATCTGGGCATCAACCGCCTTGCCGGAGGACCGGGGCTGGTGCCCGGACCGGACGATCCGTTTGACGCCGAAGCATTCCGCAGAGCTTTTACGCGAGTATTCGAACGATTTTACTCTTTTGTGGAGGAATTGGGCTTTACCACTGTAAATGCTTGTTACCCCATGAGCCTTGAGTCGGATGCAGATTCGGAGTTGGCTGTGTATGGCGCTGCTTCCCGGGAAGGGCTGATTCGCTTTCGTCCTGAAGAAAAAGCGGCCATGTTCCGGGCTTTGTATGACGTCATCCCCAGATTTCGACACCGGTTGCGCATCTTTACTCCACGCAGCGCCCTGCTGGCTTTGATGCGCCAACAGGTGGGCCTGGATCGTGGACTGTTCCCCTGCCGGGGGGGCATTGATTTTTTCTTTGTGGACGCTCAGGGCATGAACACCTATCCCTGTGGATATCGTGGTTCAGAATCCCTGGGAAAATTTTGGGATCTGGATTTGGACGCACTGGACGCCCACCGCGTCTGCGAACAGTGTGATTGGGAATGTTTCCGCGATCCTTCCATTCTACTCAAGCCGCTGCTTGATTTCCGACGCAATCCTTTTACGGCGGTCAGCAAACTGCCTCGGCATAAGGGCTTCCGTAAAGCATGGCGGGAGGACTTGCGCTATTACGCGGCGTGTGACTGGTTCGATGCCCGCACTGCGCCGGACTATGGGGGGCTGGCATCTTTTGCCCTGAGGAGCGGGCGTTTTTCTCCTTTCTTTTTCTGACGGCTTGCGAACAGCATTCTGGCCGGTCAGCCGCCGCAGGGCGGGGCCGGGCTGTCATAGGCGCTTTGCACCCAATTCTGCAGGAGGGCTTTGTTTCGCGTTTCATGTTCATCCAGTCGGAGGACGGCAAAGCGTTTGCCCTGGGCCAGGAATTCACGCAGCAAGCGACATTGGAAGGTAAAGCGCGCTGTGGGGGAAATGACATGAAACGAAATCCGCACGGGGTCGTTTTTCTGAAAAAGAAAGCCGGATGTTTGATCCGGCGGCAGTGAAACGCGCATGGCGCTTGCTGAAAGGTCTTGAATTAGGCAGGGGAATTCTTCAGTCCGGGTTTGCAGTCGGGCCGGGAAATTGCAGAGCAGGCGTTTTTCGCACCGTTGGTCGCAGTCCTGAATACTCTCCGGATATTGCAGAAATAAAAGCTGTCCAGGGTCACTAGGCTTGCCCATCAGCCGGGTTTCAAAGCCGAGCAGGGTGCTCTCGTGCGCATAGCGTACGCTCACGTTTGGATGTTTACGAAGCCCCTTGAGGGTGGCTTTGGGCAGGTCCGCATAGACCACCAGAAAACGCCCGCACTCCTGTCCCACCAGCACGGCCAGATGGCGCTCTTCAAAATGGGCGCATTGAATCAACAGGGTATCCCCGATGCCGAGTCGCGGCATGCTCCTCCCCGGACGTAGCGGTCTTTTGCCTGAGCCGCATTTGCGGACGCCTTCGATTTTATATGCCGTAAATATTTGGAAGGAGCAAGGAAGTGTCTTGGAGAAGATGGGGGGAAATTCGACTTTATTGGCGGTTTTGTTCGCGGAGTTTGGCGGCGTCAAAGTCCAGCTCAATGGGCATGCGCCCCGTGCAATGATTTTGTCTGGATCGGAGGCGGCGGTAGAGAACCAGAGAGAGTCCGGCCCCCAAAACGACCAGCCCGGCCAGCAGCAAGGTACTTTGCATGATGATTCCTCCTCTTGCGAAACAGGGGGTCGACGGACGGAAGGTCGGCAGAGCGATTCCGTGCGGACACCCGGGAGCGTTCATTTTATCAGCTTTAGGAAAAAACGGAAGGGTGCGTTTAATATAATTGCATGGCCTTGGCAAGCCGGACTGTTTTGCCGGAGTTGGCAAGCCGGGGCCGGCAGGGTAGGATTCAGGGCGCGGTCACTTATGGTCGCGACCGATGGAGTCTAGTTGAGGAGAACCGTTCATGAACAAGCTCGCCATTACCGTGACGCTGTCACTTGAAGAGGACAGCCTGGAAGATGCGTATCTGGATTTTTTGCTTACCGTGGACGGCGCGTATGTTCACGACTCGCAGAACCATTGGGTTGATCCCATGGACCTGGCCGCCAGTGCGGATTCTCCGGGTGAGTATTTTATTTTTACTTGTAATTGTGGAGATCCCGGCTGTGTGGGGATCGACCGTGGGGTCCAGGTGACGCATACCTCCGGGAATGTGGTCTGGACGGTACGACACCCGCTGGGCTGGCCGCCGGACCAGGAACTGCCGGACTGGACGCATGAGTTGGAGTACCGGTTCGACCGGCGCGAATATGTGGAAACCGTGGAGCTGGCCTTGCGTCAGGCCAAGGCTCTGGTGTGCAATTGGCGCCTGAGTGAGAGGATATGGGTTGGGCCGGCCATGAGTGTGGAGGATTTGATGGCCTTGGAGGTCATGCCCGAAATGCAGCCCATGCCTGTGCAGGGGACGCGGTTTGTGCATTGACCTTTGTGCCGGTCGGCCCGTGGCCCGTGCGCCGGCGATCTGTAACGGGCAGCGCGGGCTGCTTCCTTTTATGTCTTGCCAAGTGGTGTGGAAAAATAATTTTCCAATGGTTTCGGTCCGTAATCCGTGAAGTGGTTTGTCCTGGCTGCGTACAACGTGGGGCGCTCGGGGCGGCAGAACAGTTGGGGGGATGGGCTTGAAGAGTGCTGACGATTTGTCAGGTCGTATTGCTGAATTCAAAGTGTGTATTGTGGGGCGCGCTGCCTCGAGCTTAGAGGGGAGAGCAGGCGTTCCCCTGTATCTGGAGGCTGTTCCCGCCGGGTTTCCTTCGCCTGCCGAAGATTATGTGGAAGGGGACCTGGACCTGAACGAATATTTGGTCCGCAATCCGGCCGCTACCTTCATGGTGCGCGTGCAAGGTGACTCCATGATCGGTGCGGGCATCCATGATGGAGACGTGCTCGTGGTGGACCGTTCCCGCGAAGCCGCGCCCGGAAAAATCGTGGTGGCCGTGCTGGACGGGGAATTGACGGTTAAGCGTCTTGCCAGACGTGGGGAGCAATATCTGCTGGAACCGGAAAATCCGGACTATGCACCCATCGTTGTGGAAAACGGGCGGGAGCTGTTTGTCTGGGGAGTGGTTACAGGCATGGTGCGGAGGTTCTGATGGGCTCATCATGGATTGCCATGGTGGATTGCAACAATTTTTACGTTTCCTGTGAACGTGTGTTCGATCCTTCGCTGGAAGGATGCCCCGTGGTGGTACTTTCCAACAATGACGGTTGCGTCATTGCCCGCTCTGAAGAAGCCAAGACAATGGGGATCGGAATGGGCGAACCGGCGTTTCGTCGTCGCAAATTCTTTGAATCCCACGGCGTCCGGGTCTTTTCCTCCAATTATGCATTGTACGGAGATATGTCGGCTCGGGTGCAGCAGGTGCTGGCCCGTTTTTCCCCCGAAGTGGAGCCTTATTCCATCGATGAGTGTTTTTTGCTCTTGCGCCTAAAGGATGATGCAGCTCTTAGCTCCCTGGCAAAAGATATTCGGAAGACCGTGCGCCGCTGGACCGGAATCCCTGTTTGCGTGGGACTGGCCCGGACCAAAACCTTGGCCAAGGTAGCCAACCGGTTGGCGAAAAAACGTGCGGAAGGTCAAGGGGTCTGGATGCTGGATCGGCCGGAAACAATAGAACAGGAATTGTCTCGATTGGAGGTGGGAGAGGTTTGGGGTATCGGCCGGAAAAACGCCGCCCGGCTGGCACGTTATAATGTGCGTACGGCGTTGGACCTGGTGCGTCGTCCGAGGGATTGGGTTCGCCGTCAACTGAGCATCACGGGGTTGCATACTGCTTTGGAGCTTCAAGGGATTCCAGCCATTGCCTTTCAGGAGCACCCACCAGCCGCCAAAAGCGTGACCTGTTCGCGCTCCTTTGGCGTTCGTATCGGCGAGGCTGCCGCGCTGGAGGAGGCTCTTTGCGCCTATGTGCAGCGGGCAGCGGAAAAATTACGAGGCCGAAGGCTGGAGGCGGGTGTGGTACAGGTATTTCTGGCCACCAACCGGTTTGTGGAAGAACCTCAATACTCGGACAGCGCAGTCTTTTCGTTGCCCACGCCCACGGCCTACACACCGCTGCTGCAACGAGCCGCTTTGGATTTGTTGCGGAAGATTTACCGCAAGGGCTACTTGTATCAAAAGGTGGGGGTGCTGTTTTTGGAGTTGATCCCGCGGGGGCAACGTCAGCGAAGCTTTGCCGAGTACGGGCATGCCTCCGAAGTCTGCCGACAAGAAGAACTGATGCGTGTGTTGGACGGAGTCAACGGACGCTTTGGCCGGGGAGCGTTGCGCTTTGCCGGAGACGGTCTGGGGCCCAAAGCGTGGCACATGCGGCAGGAGCATCTTTCCCGTCGGTATACTACCCGCTGGGCGGAGCTACCGGTGGTTCGGTAGCTTGGACTGCGGAGATGTCATTTATAACAATTTGAAAATTTTGTATTTTTGAAAACAAAAAAAGGCTGACGAGGAATTAAACCTTGTCAGCCTTTGATTTTTCTGGCTCCCCAGCACGGACTTGAACCGCGAACCTAGTGATTAACAGTCACCCGCTCTGCCGATTGAGCTACTGGGGAATGTGAATTGCGTCGTCGCGAGGAGAGTGTCTATCCAACCCCGCTCAGTTGGTCAAGCGTTTTTGGGTTTTTTTTTATTTTTTTACTCTGTTTCTTTAGGGACCCGCGTTGCTTGACGCTTGGGTGGAATTGGAATAGTCATTTCCTTCTTGTGCCCACGGGCTTAAGAGACTTGAATTCACACGGGATATCGTTTTGGGAAACAATAAGAAGAATAAGAAAATCAAGTTGCAGGCAAAGCCTGAACTGGCCGGGCGTTTTATGCCCATGCTGGAGGCCCTGCAAAGTCGCGATGAACTCAACCCGGTCATCAAGACCCGGGTGGAAAAAGCCTGCGCCCTTTTGGAAGAAGGGGTCAACCTTTATCCAAACAATTTTTCCAGGGATACCGATATCCAGGAAATCTGGGATCAGTTCGGCGAGTCCGAAGCCGAGGACCTGGAATCCGTGGAGCAGGTGTTTACCGTGGCCGGTCGTGTCGTGGCCTGGCGTTCTTTCGGTAAGGTCACGTTTTTCCAGATTCAGGACCGCAGCGGCCGGATTCAGGTCTATGCGGCGCGGGACGATCTGGGAGCCGAGCCCTATAAACTGTTCAAAAAATGTGACGTGGGCGATGTGGTGGGGGTCAGCGGTACGCTGTTCCGGACCAAAACCGGGGAACTGACTCTGTCCGCCCGGGACTGTCGACTCATCACCAAGTCCTTGCGTCCTCTGCCGGAGAAATACCACGGGCTCAAGGACGTGGAAATCCGCTACCGGCAACGGTACGTGGATTTGATCGTCACGCCGCGGACGCGCGAGATATTCCAAAAGCGGACCCGCATTATCAGGGGGTTGCGCAATTACATGGATGCCCGGGGCTTCATGGAAGTGGAAACGCCCATGATGCAGCCCATCCCCGGCGGAGCCACGGCCAAGCCGTTCGAAACGCACCACAATGCCCTGGACATGAAGCTTTACATGCGCATTGCGCCGGAGCTGTATCTTAAGCGGCTTTTGGTGGGAGGGCTTGAGCAGGTCTACGAGATCAACCGGAACTTCCGGAACGAGGGTATTTCCACCCGGCACAATCCTGAATTTACCATGATGGAGTTCTACTGGGCCTACGCCACGTTCGAAGACCTCATGGACTTGACCGAAGACATGCTTTCCACGGTGGCCCTGGATGTGTGCGGTTCCTGCCTGGTGGAGTATCAGGGGGAGACCATTGACCTGACGCCCGGGAAGTGGACCCGTATGACCTTCCATGACTCCCTGGAGAAGATCGGTGGGGTCGCCCCTGAAGTATACTCTGACTATGAGCAGTGTCAGGCCCTGGTGAAGCAGAAGGGGGAAAAGGTCGTGGAAGGGGAAAAGCTGGGCAAACTACAGGCCAAGCTTTTTGACTTGCTGGTGGAGCCGAAGCTGGTCCAGCCGCATTTTATCTATCACTACCCAACGGATATTTCCCCGCTTTCCCGGAGGAATGAACAGAATCCCGATCTGACGGACCGGTTTGAGCTGTTCATGACCGGTCGGGAAATGGCCAATGCCTTTTCCGAATTGAACGACCCCACGGACCAGCGGCAACGGTTCGAAGAGCAGGTCAAGGAAAAGGAAGCCGGGGACGAGGAAGCGCATTTCATGGATGAAGACTACGTCCGCGCTTTGGAGTACGGCATGCCCCCGGCGGCCGGTCAGGGCGTGGGGATCGACCGCCTCGTCATGCTGCTGACGGACAGCGCCTCTATCCGCGAAGTGATTCTCTTTCCGCTGCTTCGTCCTGAGGCCGGTGCAGGAGGGGCATGAGCCTCGAATCCTTTGTTGCAATCCGGTACCTGTTCGCTCTGCGGCGGCAATCCTTCATCTCGGTGATCTCGCTTTTCGCCGTATGCGGAGTGGCCTTGGGGGTGGCGGCATTGATTGTCGTCATTGGCGTCATGAACGGGTTCAGCAAGGATTTGCAGTCCAAAATTCTGGGAGTCAATGCCGACATCATTGTGGGCGGCGGCCTGGGCGGCGTACGGGACCAACAGGCATTGCAGCAGCGGCTGCGCGCCGTGCCCGGTGTGGAAGGGGTCACCCCTTTTCTGTATTCCGAAGTGATGCTTTCCGCTGCGGGCGGAGGCGTCAAGGGGCTTGCCCTGCGGGGTATTGATCCGGACACGGCAGGGAATGTCCTTAGCCTGGGACGCGACATGGTCTCCGGCAGTCTCCAGGAGTTGACCCCTGCGAGCGAGGTACCCGGCCTTATTGTGGGCTCGCAACTGGCAGATCGTTTTGGATTGTGGAACGGAGCCACGGTTTATCTCCTTTCTCCCAGCGGGACGCAGTCTGCGGCTGGATATTCTCCCAAAATGGTGCCTTTTCAGGTCGTTGGTGTATTTCGCACCGGCCTTTATGAATATGATACATCGGTGGCCTATGCTACGGTGGAGGCCACGCAGGATTTGTTGGGGTACCCTTCCGGTGTGATTTCCGGCCTGGAACTCAAGGCCGAGGATATCTACCGGGCGGAGGAGATCGCTCGGGACGTTCGCACCGCCTTGGGCGATTTGCCGTTGGATGTGCAAACCTGGCAGGAGATGAATGCCAACCTTTTCGCCGCGCTTAAGCTTGAAAAGACTGCCATGTTTATCATCCTGGCCATGATCGTGCTGGTGGGGTCCTTTTCCATCGTCACCACGCTGGTTATGCTTGTGATGCAGAAAACCAAGGATATCGCTATCTTGATGTCCATGGGAGCCCGGGTGGCAAGCATTCGGAAAATTTTCATGTTTCAGGGGACGTTGATCGGAGCCGTGGGAACCTTGATCGGCTACTGTATCGGCGTGCCCGTGGCCTTGCTGCTGAAGAAGTACCAATTCATCAAATTGCCCAAGGATGTGTATCCGGTGGATTATCTTCCGGTTCGACTGGAAGCCTTTGATCTCACCTGCATAGGTGTGGCGGCATTCCTGTTATGCTTCCTGGCCACCATTTATCCTGCATGGCGGGCGGCCAGCCTGCGGCCTGCCGATGCCTTGCGTTATGAATAGTGAGGCGTTATACCAACTGATCGATGTGGGGAAGACCTTTCAGGGGCCCACAGAGGACATTGAAATTCTGCGTGGCGTGAACCTTACGGTGCAGGCTGGGGAATCCCTGGCCGTGCTGGGGGCCTCCGGGTCGGGGAAGAGCACGTTGTTGCATCTTCTCGGCACCTTGGATTCAGCCACGAAAGGTGATATACGGTTTGCAGGTCAGGACTTGAACGATCTGGACGCAACCGCCCGGGCTCAATTGAGAAACCGGGACATCGGCTTTATTTTTCAGTTTCATTATCTTTTGCCCGAATTCAACACGCTGGAAAATGTAGCCATGCCCGCCATTATTTCCGGCAAGTCCCGCCGAGAGGCTCTGGGACTTGCGGAAGAGGCGGTTCAAATGGTCGGCCTGGACAAGCGCAAGGATTTCAAGGTGACGACCCTGTCGGGCGGGGAACGCCAGCGGGCCGCCATTGCTCGGGCTGTGTTGCTCCGCCCCAGAGTTGTCCTGGCGGATGAACCCACCGGCAACCTGGACGAACGCAACGGACAAAAAATCGCGGAAGTGTTGACTGCCTTGAATGCTGAACTAGGAATGACTCTGATCGTGGTGACGCACAATGCGGACTTGGCCGGCAGGATGACGCGTCGGCTGGAACTTCGCGCAGGAGAACTGTATGCCCAATCGTAGACGCTGCCTCGCCCTGCTTGCGACGGTGCTGGTCCTTGTCCTGAACGCGCTGCCCGCCATGGCGCAGCCCGCTGCATCGCCCAAGGTGGCGGTCCTGCCGTTCGAGGTCAACGCCGGAGATGATCTCGTATACCTCCAGGAAAGCCTGCCTGATTTGTTGGCGGATCGTTTGCAGGAAGCAGGGTTCGATCTGGCCGATCCAGACGAGGTGCAGCGCGTCATCAAGGAGCTGGGCGTCGACGTGCTGGACCTTGCCAAGGCCCGCGAAGTTGCGCTGATGGTAGGAGCCGGGTACGCCCTGTACGGCTCCTTTTCTCAATTGGGTGAATCGTTGAGCATTGATTCGCGGTTGGTGGACGCGTTTGACGCGGAAGCGGCCGCGCCTTTGTATGCCGAAACCGAAGGCGTCATCAACTTGTTGCCGCTGGTGGACGACGTGGTCTCCCAGGCGCGTAAAATCATGCTCAACCAGCAACCCATTGCCACGATCGAAGTGGAGGGCACCAAAGTCCTGGATCCGGAAGTGGTGCTCATGCGCTTGAGCATTCAAAAAGGCGATACCTACGAACCCTCCGTTATCGATAAGGAACTGAAGAATATTTACGAACTCGGCTACTTTGACGACGTGGACATCATTGTATCGGATGTTTCCGGCGGCAAGAAGGTGCTGTTTCGCGTTACGGAAAAACCTCGCATCCAGGCCCTTAGCGTGATCGGGGCGGACGAACTGGATGAGGACGATTTGCTGGAAGCCGTGTCCACCAAAAAAGGAGCCGTGCTGAACCTCAAGGTACTCAGGGATGACATGAATACCATCCGAGCTTTGTACCGCTCCGAGGGGTATTATAAAACCAAAGTCTCCTATGAGGTGGAGGGCGGCGAAACCGGGCAGGCCCGTTTGAATTTCATCGTGGATGAGGGGGCCAAGCTTTATATTGAGCAGATCATTTTGGATGGTGCCGAGCAGGTGGATGCGGATGACCTCAAGGACGAGCTGGCCCTTTCCGAAAGCGGTCTGTTCTCCTGGTTTACCTCCAGCGACGTGCTTAACGAGGAGCTGTTGGAGCGGGATTCGGCCGCCATCAAGGCCTACTATGCCAACCGCGGCTTCATGGACGTGCAGGTGGGCCGTCCTGAAGTGGATTTTCGGGATGACGGCATTTACGTAACATTCCGCATCAAAGAGGGAATTCGTCGAAAAATCGGGACTATTCAGTACAAAGGCGATTTGATCGCTTCGCCGGAAGAACTGGATGAAGTCATTTCCCTGGACGATGTGCGTAACGAAGAGCAGTTCATGAATGCGTCCGCCGTGCGCGATGACGTGGAAGCGCTGACATCTCTTTACAGCAACAAGGGCTATGCCTACGCCGATGTGGGGGTGCAGTTTGCCGAGGGGGCTGCCCCGGATTTGATGGATGTGGTGTATACCTTGAAAAAACACCAAAAGGTGCACATCCGCCGTGTTATTTTGGAGGGCAACTCTGAGACTCGGGACAACGTCATCTTGCGTGCCATGAAGCTGGCCGATGGCGATACCTTCAGCGCCGAGGCGCTGGAGAATTCCGTGGCTGCGCTGGAGCGTTTGCAATATTTTGAAGGGGTGGACATTGAGCCTATCCCCACGGGCGACCCCGATGAGATGGACCTCAAGGTACGTGTCAAGGAAGGACCCACCGGACAGATTGGTGGCGGCTTTGGCTTCTCCTCCAGTGGCGGATTTTTCGTAGCTGGCTCCATTCAGGAAAACAACCTCTTTGGCAAGGGGTATCAGCTGAATATTTATGGCAGCATCGGCGGTGACGATAACGAATTCGGGGCGCTTTTCATTGACCCGCATTACGACGATCAACCCTGGGGGTATTCGCTGGGGGTGAATAGATCGGTGAGTGCCTATGATGAATATGACATGAGCGACCTGAGTATGACGGCTTCATTGTTGTATCCCCTGGGCGACCACACCAGTTCCAAGTTCAGTTATACTGCCAGTTTTTACAACATTTACGATGTGGAAGAAGACGCCACCAAGATCATCAAGGACGAGGAAGGCGACCATATGCTCAGTGCGGTGACCGCGCTTTTGGCCCGGTCCCATCTGAAGCGGGATTCCTTCTTCATTTCCGAGGGAACCGCACAGAATTTGACCCTCATGTATGCGGGCGACATTCTGGGCGGCACGGACAACTTCGTGAAGTACATCTACGACGTTGATCACTATCAGCCTCTGTTCTGGAATTTGTCCTTGCGTGCCCATGGCAACTTCGCCTACATGCACGAAAACTTCAGCGGCGATGAACTTCCCATGGCGCAAAAATTCCGTTTGGGCGGCATTGGGTCCGTCCGTGGATACGCCAGTCGTAAAATCTCCCCGCGGGATGATGACGATGAAACTATCGGCGGCGACAAGGCCATTTACTCCAATATTGAGTTGATGGCTCCATTGAGCAAGGAATACGGCATCCTTGGCGTGCTGTTCTTTGATGTCGGCGGAGTCTGGGACAATGACCAGACCCTTTTTGACGAGGAAGTGAACAGCGCTGTTGATGAGGCCCCCACTTTTGGATTGTATAAGAGTGTTGGGCTTGGTGGCCGTTGGAACTCACCCATGGGACCGTTGGAGATTTACTGGGGCTACGGACTGGATGATTTGAAGGACAGCTCCAGCAACCGCCTTGAATTCCGTATGGGACAGACGTTCTAACAGGCTGAGGGGACTGGTTGATACTTCCTTGGCCGCCTGTGGCCTGGATGAGTGGCCAGCCTATGGCTGCGCACAATTGCTGAAAAAAGAATGGTCAAAGGAGATACTGATGAAAAAAGTGTTGTTTCTCGCAATGATCTTCGCCATGGTTCTGCAGGCTCCCGCTTTTGCCGCGGACCTGAAGGTCGCGGTGATCCATATGGAGCGTTTGAAGAAGACTTCGGAGCCGGGCAAGCACATTGCCGAGGAACTGAAGAAAAAACTGGATCCCATGGTGCAGGAACGTCAGCGTTTGGAAAATGAACTTCGGCAGCTTTCCGAAGAGTTTAAGAACAAGAGCGCCGCTTACTCCCTGGACACCAAGCGCGAGAAGGAACTTGAGCTCAAGCGGAAGTTCCGGGATCTGGAAGATCTTCGCCGCGACCTGCAGCAAAAGGCCATTGCCGAAGACAAGGCCATGTCCGCTCCGGTTTTGGAACTTATGCAGCAAACCGCTGAAAAGTACATCGAGACGCATGGATACGACTTGGTTTTTGAGTTCCAGCAGAGCGGCCTGCTTTACCTGGACAAGGAACTGGACATCACGGAACCTCTGATCGAAGAGGTGAACCAGGCCTGGAAGGCTCAGGGCCACTAAGCATATGCTTCTTTCCGAGATCGCAACGCGGTTGGGGCTGGAACAATTGGGCCCCGACCGCGAGATTCTTGGGGTCAACACCTTGGAGAGCGCCGGAGAATCGGAGCTCTCTTTTCTTGTCAACCCTAAGTACACCAAGGCATTGGAAGCGAGCAGGGCCGGTGCTGTCCTGCTTTCCGCCGAGCACGCCCCGTTAGTGGAAAGTGCTCTGCTTAGTGAAAACGTCTACATGGATCTTGCCCGGGTGGTTTCCCTGTTTGCCCGTCCTCAGGGGCAGTTTACAGGCCAAAGCCCTCTGGCCTTTGTGCATGAAACAGCTCAGGTGCATGAAAGCGCCACGATCTATCCGTTTGCTTTTATCGGGCCGGAAACACGGATCAGCGCCAATGCCGTCATCTTTCCAGGATGCTATATCGGTGAACGCTGTTGCGTGGGAGCTGATTGCCTTGTGTACCCCAATGCCGTGTTGATGTCCGATACCGTGCTTGGAGACCGATGCATTGTCCAACCCGGCTGCGTGTTGGGCGGCGATGGTTTCGGCTTTGCGCAGACGCCTGCCGGGCATATGAAAATCCCTCAGGTGGGACATGTGCAACTGGGCGATGATGTTGAGGTGGGAGCCAATACGTCCATTGACCGCGCAGCTCTGGATGTGACGCAGGTGGGGTCTGGTACCAAGGTGGACAGCCTAGTGCAGGTGGGCCACAACGTGCGCATCGGCGAACACTGCCTAGTGGTTGCCGGTACCGGCATTGGCGGCAGCACGCATATCGGCGATGGCGTGGTCATCGGCGGCCAGGCAGGCATCAAAGATAATATTACCATTGGAGATGGGGCCATGATCGGTGCTCAGGCGGGGGTGAATAACGACCTTCCCGCAGGCAGCAAGGTCACCTATACCCCCATGATGGACATCGGGACGTATTTACGCGTTGGCGCGGCTTTGCCCCGGTTGCCGGGCCTGCTGAAGCGGGTTCGCCGCCTGGAAAAAGAACTGGAGCGCGCACGTGCCGACAAAGGCGGAGAACAGGATGGCTAAGCAGGAGATATGCATGGATATCCGGAAGATCATGGAATTGATCCCGCACCGGTATCCGTTTTTGCTGGTGGATCGTGTGGTGGATTTCGAGCCGGGATCGCACATCCAGGCCTTCAAAAACATCACCAATAACGAACCGTTTTTTCAGGGTCATTTTCCGGGATTGCCGGTCATGCCCGGTGTGCTGATGGTTGAGGCTCTGGCCCAGACCGGTGGCCTGTACGTCATGCAGAACCCGGACATCGACATCACTGGAAAGGTCTTCATGTTTACGGGCATCAGCAAGGCCAAATTCCGTCGCCCTGTGGTGCCGGGAGACCGTTTGATGCTGCGCATGTCCAACATTGTGCGCAAGATGTCGCTTTGGCGCATGAAGGGCGTTGCCGAGGTTGACGGTGAACTGGCCTGCGAGGCGGAGCTATCCGCCGCTCTTGTCGAGAAGGAGAGTATTTAGTGTCCCGGAATATCCATCCCACCGCCATTGTCTCGCCCAAGGCTGATCTGGGTGAAAATGTGGTGATCGGACCATGCAGCGTCGTTGAAGACAATGTGATCATCGGCGATGGATGCACCGTCGAATCCTTTGTCCATCTCAAGTCCTTTGTCCGTATGGGCCAGGACAACCATATCCACTCCTATGTCTGCCTCGGCGGGGAACCGCAGCATCTTGCCTACAAGAACGAGGAAACCTGGGTGGAGCTTGGCGACGGCAATACAGTCCGCGAATGCGCCACCATTCATCGCGGCACGATCCAGGGAAACGGCAAAACCGTGATCGGCTCCCATTGCCTGCTCATGGCGTATTCGCATGTGGCGCACGACTGCATTCTCCATGACCATGTCATTATGGCCAATGCCGTGAACCTTGCCGGGCATGTGGAAATCGGCAACCATGCTGTGGTCAGCGGCATGGCCGCCGTGCAACAGTTCTTGCGTATCGGGGAATACGCTTTTTTGGGCGGCTCCAGCGGATACAACCTGGACATCCCCCCCTACATGCTGGCGCACGGTGTGCGTGGACGGCTCATGGGACCGAACCTCATCGGCCTTCGTCGGCATGGGTTTGATACCAGCACTTGCCGCGCATTGAAGAAAGCCTATAAAATCGTTTTCCGTTCGGGCCTGCCTCGGGAGAAAGCTCTGGAGCAGGCGTTGGCCGAATACCCGGACGTTCCGGAGGTGGCCAACATGGTGGAGTTCATCCGCGGTACCAAGTGCGGAGTGGCTCCGGATTTCCATAAGAACGGCGACTAAAGTCATGACCACATCGCCACGCGTTGTCGGCCTTATTGCCGGGGGGCGGCAATTTCCCGTTTTGGTGGCTGAAGGGGTGAAGCGTGCCGGGCATACCTTGGTGGTGGCCTGCTTTGAAGGGCACTCCAACATGGAGGTGCTGCGGCACGCGGACGCACATGCTACCCTGAAGCTGGGCAAGCTGGGTAAGTTGCTTTCCTTTTTTAAGGAACACGGGGTGGAGCATGTGATTATGGCAGGGACCATCGACAAGCCCAGGATCATGGATGTCCGCCATTTCGATATGCGGGCCCTCAAGGTTATTTTTAAAAATAAAAATAAAGGGGATTCCAATCTTCTGAGCGCGTTGACGCGGGAATTGGAGTCAGAGGGAATGCGTGTTGTCCCTCCGCACGAACATGTTCCGGACCTGCTCACTCCGGAAGGCGTCCTGACCAAACGGGTCCCCACCGATCGGGAATGGGAAGATCTGCGGTTGGGTTGGGTTATCGGCAAGGAACTGGGACGGCTTGATATCGGGCAGTGCCTGGTCTTACGTGAAGGCATCGTGGCTGCCGTGGAAGCGCTGGAAGGTACGGACGAGGCCATACGACGCGGGTGTCGTTTGGGTGGCTCGGAATGCGTTGTTGTCAAAGTCTTTAAGCCGGGCCAGGAAGAACGCGTTGATTTGCCCAGTGCTGGGGTGGATACGGTTCAAATGATGGTTGAAGGCAAAGCGACCTGTCTTGGGCTTGAAGCGGGGAAAAGCCTTTTATTCGACCGAGACCAAACACTGGCGGAGGCGGACCGGCTGGGGATCAGCATTGTGGGCATTTCCGCTCCTGACGATACCGGGAAGTAATGCTCACTCCGTCAAGTGACCTGAAAAAACCGCCTGATTTCAGGCGGTTTTTTTGTTCAGAGGGGTTGCGGTGGTGACAGCTCATTCGCTTGATAGCGTTCTCGCGCCAGGGTGAGAGATCGTCAAGACCGCGTTTTGTAATGGATGAGGTTAGCCGGCGGCCTTGCCACAACATGATCCAGGCACGCAGCCCTTTTCCCCTGGGCGACTTCCGCAACAACCATGCCCCTGTGCATCGGGAAGGGAATCAGGGCGCAGTCCCACGGCACCAGGAGCGGAAAGCAATTGTTCGGCGTCCGAGGCGCCGCACTGGGGGCAGCATGGTGCGGTATCCGCATGTCCCACCAATTCTACGAATTCAGCCCCGCACTCTTGGCAACGGTATTCATGCAGCGGCATATTGGTCCTCCAGGTCAAGCCGTGAAGATGTCCTTGGGCAGATAGGGATGGGTGCCCAATATCACAGGGATTCCTGCCGTCTTGACGATTTTTTTCTTGATGATGTCCGCCTGCGGACAGTGCAGATCCAGGCACGGAGCCACGTGGAGATGGGTCGGTGTTTCCTTCATGGGGGCATTCCAGAGCTGCATCTGGGCCAGCCGCATGACAATGGCCTGCCCCGGACATCCGCCACAGCTGAGCAGGCCGATGAGTTCTGCATCAGGGCCGTAGGCCGCGAATTCACCTTCACGACGGTTGAACGCCACCATACAGCGTGAACAGCCGACACAAATTTCGTTCATGGTCTGCTGGCATCCCACAATGAGTACTTTTTCCGGGGCCATGGTTTCCTCCTAGTGATTCAGCAACGGTTCCAGCCGGTCCCAGATTTCGTGCATGTTTTTCCCCAGTCCTTCAGGATCGAATTCGAGGACGCTTTGGCCTGCAATCTGAGCTTTGGTAAAAGTCTCGTCATAGGGAAGACTACCGAGCACAGGGATGCTTTGTTCCCGGCAATAGTCCAGAAGGTGTTGCTCTTGTTCCTGGTTGATGCCGGACTTGTTGATGATCAGGGCGGAGGGCATTTTGAAATGGCGCGTAAGCTCATGGACACGTTTGAGGTCGTGCACCGCGGAAATGGTGGGCTCGGCCACGAGTACGGCCAGGTCCGCATCGGTGAGCGAGGCAATGACCGGACAGCCCACGCCGGGCGAACCGTCAACAAGAACAAGCCTTCGGCCAAGTTCCTCGGCCACTTCCTTGGCTTCCTGGCGTACCGAAGTGACGAGCTTGCCGGAGTTTTCTTCCCCGATGCCCAGGGCCGCATGGATCATGGGGCCGAAGCGGGTGTCGGAGCGGTATTGCTCACCGCAAGTGCGCGGGTGCATGGTCACGGCTTCGGCCGGGCAGACATACTCACAAACGCCGCACCCTTCGCAGTGCTCGGGGAGGATTACGAAATCTTCGGTAATGGCTTCGAATCGGCAGTGCTCGCGGCACAGTCCGCAGGCTGTGCAGAGTTCGGGGGCCAACGTGGGCTGCTCTCCGCTGACAAAGGGTCGGCGTTGTCGGATTTCCGGGTGGAGTATAAGGTGTAGGTCTGCGGCGTCCACGTCGCAGTCGGCCAATACTTTTTCAGGTCCGAGTCCGGCAAGGGCGGCGGTCACGCTGGTTTTGCCGGTGCCTCCCTTGCCGCTGATGACGACCAGCTGTTTCATGCCAGTTTCCTCCCGGTTTGATGTTCAATAGCGGAGATGATGGTTTCGAAATGTTCGGCGAACCCGGGAACGCCGTCAATGAGCAGGACGCCTTTGGAATAGGCCTGCGCCGCACTCCGTTCGTGCGGGAGCGAACCGAGCAAGGGAATGTTTTCCCGTTCCAGGTAGGTTTCGACGCGGTCGTCGCCCATGCCCGCTCGGTTGAGCACCACGCCGAAGGGGACGTCCAACTCCCGCAGAAGCTGTACAGCGATGTCGAGGTCATGCAAGCCAAATGGCGTGGGCTCGGCCACCAGCACTGCGAAGTCCGCTCCTTGCAAAGAACAGACCACGGGACAGGAGGCGCCCGGCGGGCAGTCCAGTAGCGTGAGTCCTTGCTGTCCGGCCCGTTGTTTGATGGCTTTGATCAGCGGGGGAGCCATGGCCTCGCCGATACGCAGCAGCCCTTGGTAATAGGTGATGCCTTGAGCATGCCCTACGCTGCTGACGCCAATGTCCCGGGTGCCTTCGCTGATGGCGTTGACCGGGCAAGCCATCTCGCACAGCCCGCAGCTATGGCACAATTCGGGAAAGGCCATCATATGGCCGGCCATGCAGATTAATGCCTTGAACCGGCAGAGTTCCACGCATTTTTTACAGGACTCGCCAAGGCAGGTATCTTCATCAATAACGGGTACGGGAACGCGTTCGGTCCGTTCGTCTTGTAACGGGGCGGAAAGAAAAAAATGGGCGTTGGGCTCTTCCACGTCGCAGTCCACAAAGGAGACGGGAACGCCCTTACGGCTCAAATAGGCGGCAAGGTTGACGGCCACGGTGGTTTTCCCGGTGCCGCCTTTGCCGCTGGCAATGGCGATATTCATAAACCTCCCGGTGATACCGTGCATTGCACGGGATGGAGTTGTTTTCAGAGTTGATAGCAACGCTTGTGCCATGATAAAAATATCGTTATGTCAACATATTATGTTTAGCGACTTTTGTCATGGGCTTAAAGTGCGTCTTGCCCTCCATAGGGTGTAGAAGAAAAATGAGCCCCCCAATGGGTTGCGCAACCCGGATGGAAAGCCCATATATATGGGTAGGAGTAATAGGTATGCAGACGGAATTGGATTGTATCCCATGTTTTTTTTCCCAGGCGTTGCGGGCAGTGCGCAAGGTGTGCCCGGACGAGGGCGGTGTTCATGCACGCGCCCTGGCACGGCTGGGAGCAATGCTGCCCGAATTCGACATGACGCAGCCCCCTCCGGCCCTGGCCGGAGACATGTACGCCATGCTGCGTCAACTGACCGGGGTGGAAGATTTTTTTGTGCAGGAAAAAAAGCAAGCCAACGAACGGGTCTTGCAGCTCTTACCCGGATTGGCCCAGACCGTACGTACCAGTGCCGACCCACTGGAGACCGCGTTGGAAATTTCCATCATTGGAAATTATATGGATTGCGGCGTGGGGACCATCTTTGATTGGGAATCCGAATTGGACCGTTTGGGCGGAGCCCTGGACGTCGATACGATGCGGGAATTTCATGAGCGTCTGGAACCGGGCACGGAAGTGCTCATTGTGGGCGACAATGCCGGGGAGATCGGGCTGGATCGGCTGTTTGTCCAGGAACTGCTCGGGGTAGGCGTCCGCGTGACATACGCGGTGCGCGGTGCCCCGATACTCAATGACGCCACTATGGAGGACGCCCGTTGTGTTGGGATGGACCAGCTTTGCGAGGTGATTTCCTCTGGCGTGGATACGCCCGGGGCTGTTGTTTCGCGCTGCACACCGGAATTTCAAGACAGGTTGACCCGGGCCGACGTGCTGCTGGCCAAGGGGCAGGGTAACTATGAGGCGTTGACCGATTCCGGGTTGAACGTGTACTTCGCTTTTAAGGTCAAATGTCCGGTGGTGGCGGGCCGGGCTGGCCTGCCGGAAAAGACTTCGGCTTTTTTCCGTCATTCCTGAGTTGGCTGGTTTGCATCACGAGAAAGCATGCTGCGAAAAATAACTCTCATCACCCTCATCACGTTGCTGATCAGCCTTGTGCTGCTGGCAGCGGGGCTCGCTGTTCTGGATTGGTATCTCGGTACTGAGCGGTTTCGGCAACGTCTGGCGCTGCTGATCACCAATGCTTACGGTTATGAGGTCACCTTCCAGGGCGACCTGGGCGTCAGCGTTTATCCCTGGCTGGGGCTGGAGACCGGGCCGCTGGAGATCCGAGCCAGGCCAGGAGAGGAGCCGCTGCTCAAAGCTGCCGAGGTTTCAGCCAAAGTAGCCGTTATTCCTCTTTTTTCAAATCGGTTGGAGTTTGATACGGTATTTCTGAACCAAATCGACGTACTCGTGCAGAGGGACGAGGACGGTGCCACCAATGTGGACGAGCTTGTCAAGCTGCTGCTGCCGCAGCGCGAAGTCAAGGCGGTGACGGATCCGACGCTGCGGGTGCGCTCGGTGCGCGTGCAGGGGATGCAACTGCACAACGGACGTTTCCGTTTTGAGGATCGCAGTACGGGGCACACCTGGAGCATTGACGACGCGGGTTTTCAGACCGGTGAATATCAACCGGGCAAGCCGTTGCCGTTTTCCCTGTCCGGCGTCTTTGCGCGCACGGGGCTGGACGCGGTGGCGCGTCTTGACCTGAGCGGCAATTTGGATGTGGACCTGGAAAACAAGTCCCTGGTCTTTGCTGATTCGCGGATCAATTTGATTTTGATGGGAGACGACCTTCCCATGCAGGGGAAGGAGGTGCACCTCACTTCCCGGCTGGACTTGGACAGCAACGAGCAGACCCTGCGACTGACCGATTACCACCTTAAGCTGCCCCAGGTCTTGCTCAGCGGCGATATGCGACTGGACGGCTTTTCCAGGGATGCCATGCAGGTGCGTGGCCGAGTGGTGAGCGGCAGTTTTTCGCCGCGCGATGCCGTGAACGATTTTTTCCCTGGCACCATTCCGGAAAAGGATACGGGAATTTTTGCCAACGGCCGCTTTGCATTGGAGTTTGATCTTACTCCGGAGTCATTGCAAGTTCAAAAACTCAAAGTGTTTTGTGACCAGACCATGCTTTCGGGACAAGTTTCCGTGAAGAATTTTGCCGATCCCGTGTATGGTTTTGCTTTGCGCGGTGACCAGTTGGATTTTGACCGATACTACCGCTTGTTTGTTGTGGATGAACCTTTTTATGTAGATGATTTTTTTCCTGATTTTTTCCAGTCCGCAACGGCCGAGGGAAACCTTGAGTTGGAGTCCGTGCTTCTCGGCGGCGAAACATTGCACGATTCACGATGGGAGGCGCTTTGCGGCGGGGGAGTCCTGCGGGTGGATCTTCCCCGAGCCGGACTGCACGACGGGTCAGTGAGCGGATCGTTCCAAGCGGATATCTTCCCGGCCGAGGATCAAAAAGGGTATGCTCTGGGATTGCAGATGGGCCTTCAGTTGAAGGAGCAAAAGCTCGTGGAGTTGCCCTTGTTGGGCGCGGCGTTGGAAGCCCCCCGGGGCACGGGGAGCATGTCAATCAAGGCTGAAATGCCGTCCACGGTGTTTCAGGGGCGTGACGTGATGGATGACGTTCTGCTCGGGGTGCGCGGTGAACTCGGATATGCGCTTCGCAGCGTCCGGATGACCACGGGCAGGGGATCGGATCAGCGTATTTGGCGATTGGGCAACGTGGAAATACAAACCGACTTTTCCGGACTGGGAGAGCGGAGCGGCAGTGAGCGGTATGCCTTTTCTCTTAAGGGGGGAGGCAAAGGGGCGGACAAGGAATATTCGGCCTGGTGTTCCCTGGCGGGGCGGCTCAGCATGCGTCGGGACTATTCCGATATGCGGTTGGACGGTGTGCAGCTCCGTGGCCGATATGAAGGCGGGGATTTGCCCGAATACGCCCCGGCAGTGGATTTTTCCGTGAGCGGGGCTTTGCGCGCCCAATCGCAGCGGCCTTCCCTTCGGGATGTCCGGGTGGGCGTCCTCGGAGGGGAGCTTCAGGGTACCATGGAAGGGCACCGAATCTTTGAAGAAGATTTTACCCTGACAGGCCAGCTTGGCTATGATTCGGCAAAGCCGATGCACTTGCTTCGCTGGCTTACGCTCAAGCCGGGAACGCCGCGAGGGAAAAAGGCGTATACCAGTCTGCAAGTGGCGACTCAGTATTCCGTGACGCCCAATAAAGCCGTGTTCCACCATTGCGAAATCGGCATGGATGGAAGCGTAGCCCGGGGAGTGGTGCGTATTGAGGATTACGACACTGCGAAGTTGACCTTCGACCTTTCGGCAGACAGAGTGGACATTGATCAATACCGACCTGCGGACAAAGTGCGTCGGGACCCGCGGGAATGCGTGGACCCCACTCAGGTGCGGCCCATTAGCCTGCCGTTGGAGACATTACGGGATCTCAATGCCGAGGGTACGTTGCGCGTCAAGGATTTGCTGCTCTACAAGCTGCATTTCACGGATTTGAAAACCGATGTCCTGGCCCGCGACGGTCAGCTCTCCACATCATCGCTACGGGGCACCTTTTACGGCGGCGAGTTGCAAGGCGGGTTTACGGCCCGGGCTGCCAAGGAGTTCATCGTCATGTCGCTGAATCTCAAGGCTGACGATCTGGAGGTGGGACCGTTCATGGCGGATGTGGGCGGCAAGGAATACGTTATGGGGCGGGGCAGCATTTTCTTGGATGTGCAGAGTCTTGGCCGCACGGACGATGACATCATCGCCAATTTGGACGGCCGGGGCGGGTTTACCATCACGGAAGGGTCGTACAAATTTTCAGGCAAAGGTGGACGGGAGCGTATCCAGGAGGGAGACCGTAGCATCATGGACAGCCGGAACCGGTTTGCCGGTGCCGGGGCCTTGTTTCGCATTGAGGATGGCGGATTTTATAATGAGGACTTCAATATGGAGTCAACGTTTATGGATCTAAGCGGCTCTGGGAATTTCAACATCAATACCAATACGATAGATCTGGACTTGGTGGCCAACTACAAGGCCGGGCCTACTGTCCCGCTGCATATCGTGGGTTGTTTGGACGATCCTGCCGTGGAGGTACCGGGCGGAGAACTCATCACCAATACGGTGCGGGACTTGATTGGGCTACCGCTAAAGCCTTTTCAATATCTTCGGGATTTGTTCTTCTGATTGGGGAGGAGCGAAATTTGCCAAAGAAAAAGCGGCCTCATGAGGCCGCTTTTTCTTTGGCGTATGTTGTAACTCAGGATTTTTCAGGGTCAGTTTGCATCCGTTCCGGCAGGTAGTCGTGCAGTTTCGTGCTGACCTTTTCCTGCATCTGCCCCAGGTATTGCCGAGCATTTTCCGTGCGTCGGGCCGCCTCTTCCTGAACTTGGTCCAGGTATTGCCGGGCGGATTCCGTACGGCGGGAGGCTTCGCTCTGCACCTGCTCCAGATACTGTTTTGCGCCTTGCTTGTATCGGGTCGCGCCATCCTGCATCTGTTCCAGGTACTGCCGCGCACCTTCCGTGTAACGACGGGTGGCGTCGACCTTATACCGCTCAGCCTCTTCCTTGAGACTGCCGAACAGGTCCTTGACGGTTACGATCTTGTCCACGAGGTAGGCATTGGCTCCGGCAAAGGCGAATCCATGTTTGAGCAGGCCGCGCTTGGCGTTCATCAGGGCCTTGGCGATGCAATACGGACCGTCTTCCTGCGGGCAGGAGGCCAGGCATTTATACGGGCATTTATGAGGTTTGAGCAGGCCGTCCCTGACCTTGTCCAGGAAACTGTTGCCCACGGCCCGGCCCGGCAGCCCCACCGGGCTTTGGATCACGCGCATGTCTTCCTTGCCGGCGTTGACAAAGGCTTTTTTGAACTCAATGTCCGCGTCGCATTCTTCAGTAGCCACGAAACGGGTGCCCATTTGCACGCCTGCGGCGCCCATGTCCATGAAGCGGACAATGTCGCCTCCGGTGTAAACGCCGCCCGCAGCAATGACCGGGATGGGGCGATGGGCCACCTCTTCGAATTCACGGACGGTCTCGATGGTCTGCGGGAGGATTTTTTCCAGGGCGTAATCCGGGTCATCCAGCTGCTCGGGTTTGAAGCCAAGGTGTCCGCCCGCCTTGGGACCTTCCACCACAAAGGCGTCCGGCAGTTGGCCGAAGCGCTTCAGCCATTTTTTGCAGATCAGTTTGGCTGCGCGGCCCGAAGAAACAATGGGCACGAGCTTGGTGTGCGCTTTTTCACGCAGTTCCTGGGGCAGGTGGGCCGGCATGTCCATGGGCAGGCCGGCTCCCGCAAAGATGACGTCGATGCCTTCGCGGACCGAGGTCCGCACCAGCTCCGCAAAGTTGGTCAGGGCGCACATGATGTTCACGCCGATGACGCCGTCGGAAAGTTCACGGGCCTTGGCTATCTCGCGCTTCAGGGCGCGCAGGTCGGCTTCTTCGGGGTTGGTTGCCCGGTCCGGTTCGTACATGCCGATCATGGGGGTGGCGATGACGCCTACCCCTCCCTCATTGGCCACGGCGGATGCCAGGCCGGAAAGGGAGATGCCCACGCCCATGCCGCCCTGCACAATGGGCAGCCGGGCCACGAGATCGCCGATGTGGAGGCTGGGAAGGTTCATTCTTCAATACTCCGGGTAGGGGTGTCGGGAAAGCCTGATGCGCTCCCCTTGCGGGTGAGGACATACCCGCTGGCAGCGAGGCAGGCAAGTTTTTTCAGCCGCCTGTTTTTTAGGGAAGGGGCTGTGTTAAAAGCAAGGTAGAGGCGATGAGAAGGCATATATGTCTCCTTTTCTCTTCACCTGCGGATAGCGTAACACCTTCAGGGCCTTGAGGTCCACTGATTGTGCATGGATTTTCGGCCAATACGGTGCTCGGGAGCCAGGACGGACGAGCAAGATGCGGCTTGCCATGCCTGGGTGCGCTTTTAAGGCCTTGCGGCGCAGCATAGTTTGCGTCAGTTCGCGGCGTAGGTCAACTTCTCTCAAAGCCTTTCGCGGCAGGGCGTATATGCGTCCGGGGCTGCGTTCGACATTATTTGCCGCAAGGTCCGCGGTAGTCGCAAAATCGGCAATGGGCCCCTTCCTGCGGCAGAAAGGCGTCTGCTTCGGCCAAATGTGTGGCCACGGCCTGAAGTAGGGCAGGGCAGAGTTCTTGTACGGCTTCCAGGCGTTCTTCCGGCGTCCATTTCTCAGGAAACAGACCGTATTCCCGTCCATCTTTGGCAAGTTGGACCCAGGCGGCGTTGTCCGGTGTTTCGTGGTGTGTTTCACGGTACATATAAAGGTAGGCCGGAAGCTGGATGCCTCGGGCTGATTCCCGGATGCCCCTGAGCAGGGTGGGGTCCTGGGGTGAGGGGTGCCGGATGCGTTCCCAGAGCGCCTCGTCGTCCCAGAATCCCCGGCGAGGGCGTTGGATGCTGCCGGTTTTGTAGTCCAGGATGAGGACACCCTCTTGCCGTCGGTCCACCCGGTCCAAGCGGCCGTGCAATTCGATTTTCCGGTTCATCAGAACAAGCTGCCCCCGGGCCTGGCGTTCCAATTCCAGAATGCGCGTGGGACCTTGGTTTTCGAGAAAGCTTCGCAGTCGCAGGCTGCCCGCCTCCAACAGGGCCCGTCGGGCGTCCAGAGGCATGCGGGGATAAAACGCACTCCGCTCCAGGGCTGAGGCAAAGGCTGTGGTCAATTCGTCAGCCGGGAGTGTCGATACATTGATTTCACCCACTTCGGATTCCAGCCGGGGCAGCAGAAAATCCCGCAGCGTTTCATGTACCACAGTGCCGAATTCCGCCCGGTCACCGTCTTCGTCCATTTCTTCGGGGGGGCGCAACGGGGTAAGGTAGTGGTAGAAAAATTGTTTGGGGCAGAGCAGGTACTTCTCCAACTGGGAAGGGCTGAGCCCCTTTTCAGCAAGCTTGGCGTCCAGCAGTGCCTGCAAGGCAGGAGTGCGTTCAATGGCGGCCAGCCCGTGTTGTACCGGATCAGAGCGGAAACGTACCGCCGTGAGCGGCGGACCGTCACCCGGCTCCACCAGCTTGCCCAGTTGTTTTTCCTTTTCCCAGAGCAGTTGCTCCACATACCTGGAGCGAACGCTTTTACCTTCCAGGGCTCCGGGTTGTATGCCGCTTTGGTACAGCAGTACCGTGCTGTCCGATCCCATGACCAGGCGGTGGAAGTTGTAGGCGGCCACATGGTCCCGCTCCCGGGCGTCAGGCAGCCCCAATAGGGGGCGCAGGGCGTCCGGCAGGAGCGGATCCACCGGGCTGTTGCCGGGCAGGCGTTCCTCCACGGCATCGAGAACGAACAGACGCCGAAAGCGGAGCAGGCGGGTTTCCAGAACTCCCATGACTTGAAGTCCGGTCAATGGTTCGGCCTCAAAGGAAACCCGCTCCCCACGGCAGAGCTGCCGGAAGAGCGAAAACAGAATGCCCGTGCCCAAAGGTTCACGGCTCATGGCCGTGTCCAGGAGTTGGGGAATGACGCTGGTAAGCAGTCGGGCCAGGTATTCGGCATCCGTGACGTATGCTTTCCAGAGATGGGCACCCGAACGCAGCAGCAGGTCTGCCAATTGATGCAGGGCCCGGGCCATGTCCGCCAGGGTTTCCATCTGGGCAAATTCTTCCAGGCAGACGTTCAGCAGGTCGTGACGCAGAGCTTCCAGGGCCGGGACCTCAGCCGGGGCGATACGCTCCAGGGGGGCTTCTCCGTAAGGAGGCAGCCACTGATCCGGGGACTGCATGGGCTCCCCCGCGCGAATGGCTTTTTCCAGCCAGAGCAATACGGGCCGCAGCGGGGCTTCGTTCTCAGCACGGAGCATTTTCAGGTAGGGATGGCGCAGCAGTTCGAGCAGATCGCGCCAATAATAGCGTCCTTGGGCGTCCCGGTTCTCGCGGCAGCGGAGCACGCTTTCCACGAGTTGGTATAAGGCGGTGCGTTCCAAAGGGTAGCCCATGGAGACGTTGACTTCTTTGTGCTCGGGCAGGTGGTGCAGCACGGGCAGGAGCGCGCCTTCATCCGGAAGAACCACGGCAGTGTCGGCCGCGTCCGGGTCTTGTTGCAACTCGCGGCGTAATTGCGAAAGCTGGGAGTGGAGGTCAAAACCTTCCACAAAGCGGATTTCCGGGGCATGAATCGGAGAGGGGGTATCCGGGTCGTGAAGCAGTTCCACACGGGCGTTCCAGCGTCGCATCCAGGCTCGCTGCTCCACTGTGCAAGGGTGCGCCCTCTTGCCGGGACGGGCCAGATTCGGATCCGAATGCCAAAAGACATGCAGTTGCCCGCGTTCCCAGAGCCCCTGGAAGACAGCGTCTTCCACTCCGGACAGAGCGTAGAATCCGGCGCAGATGACCTCCTGCCCTCCAAGGCCCAGAGGGGGCTCGGTTTCCAGGGCATTGGCCAGCTGGTGCATGACCATGTGGGCGTCTCGCCCCGGCGTGGTCCAACCACGTTCGCTCAGGCCGTGCAGGTATTGGGTGTGAAATTGGGAAAGGTGCTCCAGCAGGGCGGCGGCCCAGTCGATGACTTCCCCTTCCAGGTACTGGATGTCTTCGGGAGGGATGCCTTGACGCAGCAATTCTTCAAGCAGGGAGGCCAGCCGTAGGCCCCAGGGCAGGAACCGGTCCCGTTGCAGCGGCAGGTCGGCCAGCAGGCCACCTTGATCCCGGCGCAGAGTAACGGCGATGTCGTACAGTAAGGCGGCCTGATCCAGCTTTCGGGCAGGGCGGAGCGGGGTTGCCACAAGTCCGCGTCGCAGGTGAGTGGTCAACTCTTCAAAGGAATGCATTTTCGGCAGGAGCCGTGGACGCGATAATCCCGGGTGCGTTGCGAAAAAACGTTTCAGATACAGGGCTGGGCGCTGGTGCGGAAAGACAATGGTCAGGCGGCGCGGGTCGCGGTGGGCCGTAAAGCGTCCCAGGGCGTGGATGAAGTCCGTGCGCCAGTCTACCAGTTGGATGGCGTTGTGTGCGGGGGTCATGTCAGCGTGCCTCCTGAGGGCTGGTAGGGAGGACGGCCTGGACTTCCTGGCGGTCGAGATAAACCAGGAGTCCCCGGGCCGGTGTGTGTGCATCCCACGCCGTGAGCAGGTTCAGATAGGCGGCCAGTTGGGGGGCGTGCGCCGGGTCGTGTCCACCGGTCTTGAATTCCAGTACCAAGGTGGTGTCCGGGGTGAAGTACACAAGGTCCGGGCGTTTGAGCGATGTTTCCGAAGTTTCATCACCGGTGACCATGTCTGGCTCATGCGCCCCGTGCAGCAATGCAGGGCGTAGTTCCGGCCGGGAAAGCGCCCAGGAAAGCATTGCCGTGACGTCCTGTTCCAATCCCTTCCGTTCTTCCTCGGCCATGGTGGCCAGGACAGGGAACTGGTGCAGTGCACTTTGTGCGGCATGGCATGCGGCCTGCCGTAGTTCTTCCGGAGTCGCGTCCTTGCCGGGACGGGGCGGTCGAAGCAGTTCCATGGCTTTATGCGCTACGTCGCCCCGCAGCCGGGCGGAAAGGTCGGCCACGTCCCGTTCCATGTGTCGATACACGCGAAGCCGGGCCTGCCATGCGGGCGGCGCGCTGTCGGTTTCGGGCTCTGTTTCCTCTTCGTCACAAGGGGGCTGGGCGGGTTGTACCAACGTATCCTCAACAGCTAAAGAGGGAGTGCCTGAAGGAGGATTTGTTTGCATCTGCCGAGGGTCTTCTTCGGGGACGGAAGGCATGGTGCCGTATTCAAACGTGTCCTGGCCCTCGGGCAGTTCCAAAACCAGTTCGATGGCGTCCGTGGCCGGGCTTTTTTGGCGAGGTCGTTTTTCTGGAAACCAGGCGTAGAGTTCTTCACGGGCGCGGGTCCAGGTGACGTACAACAGATGCAGGTCTTCCAGCACGCCGCTACGGACTTTGGCCTGATATTCGGGCCCCAGGGCCGACACCATGCGGGTGAGAACGCGTCGTCCTTGAATATCCACTTCCGTAAGCCCCTGGGAGGCGGGCCAGGGCCAGTAGAGGAAAGGGGCGAAGACAACGGGGAATTCCAGTCCTTTGGACTTGTGGATGGTCATGATGCGTACGGCGTCCACATTTTCCGGCAGGGGAACTTTTTCTTCGCCGCTTTTCTCCTGCCAGAAGTCCAGAAAGGCCGAAAGAGAACCCATGCCTCGCTCCGAGGCGCGGTGTACCACTTCCTGAAAACGACGAACGTGGAGTTCGGCTCCTGGGTGCCGTTCCAGCACGCAGAAGAAGGCCAGCATTTCCGCCACCAAGTCATAAGGCGTGAGCAGGCCGGTCTTGCGGGAAAACGGTGCGAGCCAATCTTGCCAGAGCCGGGGCTGGTCCCGTTGCAGGACTCGCCAGAGGGGCTTGCGGGCATCGGCCCCTTGGAGGCCAGCCAGCCATTCGTGCATCTGTAGTCCCTGGGACTGGTCGGGTCCCGCAGGCGGATAGGCGGTTTCGGGGAGCAGGGTGCCGCCCAGAAGCAGCTCGGCAAGGGCCATGTCTTCGTCGGGATGCTCCAAGAAACGCAACAGAGCCACCAACTCGCGTACTACGGGGTGGCGATCCAGTTGGAGACTGTTTTCCGTGATCACGGGCACGCCTTCGGAGACCAGTCTGTCGCAGACAAGGGCCGCATGATCGTGAGAGCGCACCAATACGGCCATGTCCCGCCAAGCCCGGCGAGGGCGCACTCCATGCAGCAGTCGGGAGGTCAGGGCTTCCAGGGCCTGCTGTTCCACCTCGTGCCGGTCGTCCGAACCGGGCAGTCGTTGCACCTGGACGTATCCGCCCTTGCGGGGCGCGGCACCCTCCGCAGGCGGCAGGGTTTGGTGCGCATCCTGGAATTCGCTGGAAAGGGCGCGGGCCAGGACGGCCACGTCGTCCGGACTGGCTTTCCGGCCCAGGCAACGCTGCGCCAGGTCGGCATTGAGGTCCGAATCCGCCAGGCGCGTAAAAAAGTGATTGTTAAAGGCCACCACGCGGTCCAGACTGCGCCAGTTGTGCGGCAGCTGGTCCGAGGTGTTGCGCAGGGCAATGGGGGCCAGGTCGGGTTGGGAACGGATTTCATCGAACAGGCTTGCATCGCCGCCGCGCCAGCCATAAATGGCCTGTTTGACGTCCCCCACGTAGAACAGGCTGCCGCCTTTGGCCAGGCATTCCTGGGCCAGAGGCGTGACCGCGGCCCATTGGTCTCGGCTGGTATCCTGAAATTCGTCCACGAGCAGGTGGTGCAGCCGTCCTCCCAGACGGCAAAAGGCATCAGGGGCCCCACCGCCATCCTCAAGTCGGCGGCGGACCATGTGCGGCAGGCCCAGACCCAGCACCTGTCCACGTTCCTGTTCGATGCGGGACAACTCCCGGGCAAGGCGTTCCGCCAGCTGGACGCAGGGAGCCAGATAAATGGCTCCGCTGAGAATGGCCTGCTCCCGGCCGTAGCGTTGCAGGGTTTCCCGCAGCCGGAAGTAGAGCACATCGTCTTCCTCGGCCACACGGCCTTGGGATTTTTTGAGCAAGCATTCAATGAGGGATTGCTTGGAGGCATACGCCGAGGTGTGGGGGGCTTCGGTGGGAAAGCCCACGTCCCGACATTTGCACAGGAAGTTTATAAAATTTTTGCTTCCTTGTAATTCCTTGGAAGCCAAACGTTTTTCCAAAGCCGTGGCCGCGTGAACCAGCGAAGCGTGGGCCGGGCGCAAGAGTTCCCGCAGTTCCTCCTGGTCCGTACACAGGGGGCTGTCTGACCCTCGTAAGTGGCGCATGATTTCCTGGAGGCGAGTGCGGATTTTATCCGCTACCCAGAACCCTTCGGACTGCTCCTGGTGCAGCAGTGTGGACAGCGCCTTTTCCAGCAATTCCCGCTCCGGGGAGTCGTCTTCGAGGCAGGCGGCCTGAAAGCGTTCCAATACCGAGGCGAAGATCTCCTCATCGTCAAAGACCAGCTCGAAATCCGGTGGAATGTTCGCTTCCAGGGCGAATATTCGCAACAAGAGGTTGAGCAAACTGTCAATGGTGCGGATATTTAGGCGCTGGTAACGGCGAAGAATGCGTTCCAGCATGTCCCGGGCATGATCGGGATTCCAGTCGGCGCGTTGTCCGTCGCGAATGCCTAGGGCCGTGCGCTTCAACGAGCCCACGACCCGCTCTTTCATTTCTGCGGCCGCTTTGTTGGTGAAGGTGACGGCCAGGATTTCCGGCCAGCTGTGTCCCTCCCGGGGTGTCTTGCGGCAGACTATGCCGCTTTCTTCGGGATCGGCCGCCCCCAAAAGATCAAGGAAGCGCTTGGTCAGCGTGAAGGTCTTGCCGGAACCGGCCGAGGCTTTGAGCTGGCAGAGTTCGGAATTCATGCCTGTTCCTCCCGGGCCGAGGGGGCCATGGTCCGGGCTGGGGACTGAGGAGCGCCGCGCCGCATACCGCCGACAACCACAATGAATACCGCAGCCAGAATCAGAATGCTGCCAGCATAGCCCCAAGCACCGAATCGTTCACCAAAGAAGATATAGGCGAGTACGGCCGCCACCAAAGGTTCAAAGGTGGCCAGCACTGCGGCGCGGGTGGCCTCCAGCCGCTTTAGTCCGGCATAGTAGGCGGAGAATGCTCCATAGGAAGTGATTCCGGCCAAAAGGATCAACAACATCCAGGCCGTGGGCGTCTTGTGCGTAAATTCCACGAAAGGCAGCAGGGTGAGGGCCCCCACGGGCATGGCATAGACGAAAATGGTGGGCGTGGCGTATCCGGCCAAGTATTTTTTCCCGAAGATGTAGTACAGCGCATAGGTGAACCCCGCGCCCAGCCCGGTGCCCAGCCCCAGCAGGCCAAGACGGATATCGGCCGCACCACCCGCAATCTGCGGCCCCAGGCTGATGAGTCCCACGCCCAGAATGGTCATGATGACGCAGCTTATTTTGAGCGGGGTCAGCGCTTCATGCAGCACGAGCCAGGAGAGCAGTGCGACCCAGGCCGGAGCCGTGTAAAGCAGTACCGCGGCCAGGGCCACGCCTGTCTCGCTGATGGCTACCTGGTAGGAACCGTAAAATACAGAGACACAGACCAGTCCGAATGCCATCAGGGGAAGGGTATCTGCCGGGGCCACGCGGACCTGGCGTGCATGCACGGCGTGGGCCAGAAAAAAAGTCCAGCCAAAGGCTGCTCGCCAGAACGCGGTTTCCAGAGGGCTGATGCCCTCGGCGAAAATGAATTGAGAGATAAGGCCGATGAGGCCCCACATGAAGGCCGCGGCCAGTACGTACAAACACCCCCGAACGTCCATGCGCCGGTTCTCCTGAATGATGGCTTGGGGCGGGATGAACTCCCGCCGCTGGTTGGCATTTTTTTATGAATTTTGAATAATCCTTCAAAGTTCAAGCTTGGTTCCAATGCCCTGGCGGACTGCCTGTTCATAGATGAGGGCTCCGGTCATGACGTCGTGGCTTGCCACGCCCATGAGTACGGCCCCGCGCAGGCCTTGACGCACTCCGTCTCGCAGGCCCGAGCAGATTTCGCCCATGTCGGCGTAGAGTCCTTCGGGGCCGGGATAGCCGTTCTGGAAATATACGCCTTGATCCCGGGTCCATAAGTATTGGTTGCGGTTGTCCACGGTAAAGTTTTCTGCAAACACGTCCGGCTGGAACGCGGCGTCATAATCCACGGCAATGGCCAGGACGCTTTCCTTGAGCCAGGAACGAGGGATGAAGCGTTCCGGAGCTTCCACGATGGGAGTGCAGGTCACCACGACATCCGCGCCGGTGACGGCGTGCAGTACGTCATTGCAGGGAATGAATTCCACGTTGGGCAATTGCGGCCGCATGGCTTCTACAAACCGCTCGGCCTGGGCCGGGAAAACGTCGTAGACCTGGGCGCGGTCCAATTGGGGGAAGACCTCGGCCATGGCCAGCAAGTTCACGCGGCCCTGGACACCCAAGCCGATGATGGAAGCTGTCCGGGTTTCGGGATCGCCGAAATGGCGGGCATAAACCCCGGAGGCCGCGCCGGTGCGCCAGGCCGTGATCCAGGCGGCGTCCATAAGAGCCCGGACAATGCCGGTTTCCGGATCCAGAAGGCAAAATATTCCGGTAATGTAGGGGAGACCTTTTTTCTGGTTGCGTGGATACCCGGAAACGCATTTTACCCCGGTGCAGTCAATGTCGCCTCCCACATGGCACGGCATGGCGTGTACAAAGCAGTCCTCGCGGGGGTGCACCCCGATTTTGGCGGGCATTTCCACTTCGTCGCGACCAAGCGCGGCAAAACCGTTTTCCACCGCGTTCATGACCTGAGGCATGCCGATGCCCAGGGATTCGATTTCCTGCATGGAAAGCCACAAGACTTCAAAGCTCATGCGTCACCTCCGGGTTGGTTGTTCCTCGGGCGGAACAGCGGGAAAATATGCCTCTGCTAAAGGGTTCCAGTAATAGGCGTTTTCAGCCATGGCGTAAAGCGTTCTTGCGCACGGCGTTCAGGGCGGGTACCAAGGGCCATGGATAGTTGTGAAGTGGTTTCCCCACAGGAACATGGAATGCGGTTGGACAGGTACCTGGAACGGCTTCTGCCTGAGGCCGGGTTGCGGACCCGGCGGCGCATGGTGGAGCAGGGGTTGGTGCTGGTGGCGGGAATGTCGGTCAAACCCGGCTACCGGCTCCAGGCTGGTCAGCATGTTCGTGTTCAATCAGCCCGGCATACTGTGACCGTTGATCCTCGGGTGCGCGTTGTGGAGCGCGCCGGAGACTATGCGGCCCTGAGTAAACCGCAAGGCCTGCATTCCGCGTCACTGGCCGGGGGCGGTGGGAAGAGCATCGAGGCTATGCTTCCGGCGTTGTTTCCCGGGCAGCAGCCTTCCAACGAAGGTCGGAGCTCGGCGCGGCTGCTCAATCGTTTGGATTTCCCCACATCCGGATTGTTACTGGTGGGGCTTTCTTTCCAGGCTGAGAAATGGTTCCGGGCCTTGGAATCCCGAGGGGAAATCCGCAAGGAGTACCAGGCGGTGGTGGCTGGGGTCTGGGAGCTGTCTCCCGAAGGGGAGGTGCTGCGCTTTGAGCTGGACACGGATAACCGTAAACGGACCCGTGTCGTGAGGCGGTCCGAACAGGACCCCGCGCGCTGGACGCATGTGGTGCGGGCCGAACCGATTTGTCTCCCCGTGGACGGGCGCCCGCTGGAGGCAACCCTGGTGCATGTGCGCATTGCGCGTGGTGCACGGCACCAGATACGCGCCCACCTTGCGCACGCAGGCCACGCCATCATCGGGGATGAACTGTACGGCGGCCCGGTGGCGGACCGGCTGTATCTGCACCACGAGCGAATCAGCTTCTCCATGGATGAACAGCGACCTTTTGCGGCGGTCTGGTCTTCGCAATGGAAACGGGGACGCTGAATTTTGTTGCTGAACGAAGAGAAACGGGACGCGGAAAGCCATCCGCGCCCCGGAAAAGGACATGATCAGGTGTCGGCCAAGCCGTTTTCTTTGGGGTCCACGTAAAGGTACCGCTTGATCTTTTGGGTGGGGGTTTTTTCGAACGGCTCCGGATGCTCCACAATCTTGATGATTCTGGCAAAGGACGCCACCATGGAGTTCACTTCCTGGCGTAGGGATTCGAGTTGCTCCCGCAATTTGGCGCGCACCTCGGATTCAATCATTTTTTGGAATCCGTGGAGCTTGTCGAGCTGTTCGTAGTCCAGGTGCACCCGGGCCGTCAGCTTTCCTTCGTGACTGTAAACCAAAGATTCCAGCACATACTCCTGTTCGTTGAGCATGGCTTCGATCTCTTCGGGGTAGATGTTTTCCCCGCTGGGGCCGAGCACCACATTTTTGCTGCGCCCCTTGATATAAAGGAATCCGTCGTCGTCCAGTACGCCCAGGTCGCCGGTTTTGAGCCATTCTCCCTCGAAGGTCTCCTGGGTCAGCTGTGGAGCCTTGTAATAGCCCTGCATAACGATGGGGCCGCGAATGTAGATTTCCCCCTCGCCGGTTTGCGGGTGCGGGTTGCGGATTTCCACGTCCACGCCCGGTACGGGGTAGCCGCAGGCGCGGTAACGTGCTTCGTTGGGGCCGGCGCCGGTAACCATGGGGGAGGTCTCGGTCATGCCGTAGCCCACGGAGTACGGGAAGTCGCCGTTGAAGAGAAAGCGCTCCACCTCGGCGGAGAGCGGAGCCCCGCCGATACACATGCAGCGAATGGCTCCCCCGAAGGATTTGCGGAGTTTGTTGCAGGCCATGCGGTGCAGGGCTTTTTCCGTGCCCTTGAACTTCATCAGTCCGCGCATCATGGTGCCGGAACGGAGTTTAGGCAGAATTCTGTTCTTGTAAATTTTTTCGATGATCAAGGGCACAATGAGCAGGAAGGTGGGCTTGATTTTTTCCAGAGCGGGCAGCAGGGTGCGGGGAGTGGGTGGTTTTTGCAGGTAGCGTACGCTGGCTCCATAAAACAACGGGATGACCAGTCCAAGGGTGCACTCGTAAGTGTGCGCCAGAGGGAGCACGGAGACCATGCGTTCTTCCGGAGTGAACTCCACGAGATCCGCCGTGGTCTGGGCGTCATAGACGATGTTTTTATGGGAGAGCATCACCCCTTTGGAATGGCCGGTGGTGCCCGAGGTGTAAATGATGGAGGCCAGATCGTCTTCCGCTATTTCCGGAGGCTTGCGGTCCAGAACGTCCATGGCGTACTGGCGCAGGCGTTCAAACTGGGCGCGTCCGGCGCGGACCGTGTCCCGCAGGCGTTCGCGCATGTCCGTCCCCTGGAGGGTGCGCATGTCGTCCACGCGAACGATGGTCTCCAGGTTGGGGAATTCTCCGCCTTCGATTTTCCCGAGCAGTTTTTCCGCCACGAAGATGGCCTTGGCCTCGCAGTGGACCAGGATGTGGTGCACGGCGTTGTCATGAAAGTCGGGCAGAATGGGGACCACCACAGCCCCCATGGTGGTGATGGCGAAATAGGCCACGCCCCAGTTGGGCATGTTGGTGCTGAGCAGCGCCACGCGGTCGCCTTTGCGGATGCCGCGTTGGTGCAGCAGGCCGGAAACGGCCCGAACCTGGTCGGCGAATTCGCCGTAGGTGATGGGATCGCCGTCCACAAAGCCGAGGGCGGGCCGGTCCGAAAAGAGGCGTTCGCTGCGATCCAGTACCGCGTCGAGCGTCAGTTTTTCCAATGCTTCCATTGGGGATGTTCCTTTATTGTCCTGGCCGTGACGCGGGGCGTTGTTCCCAGCGGCGGGCCATTGTATGCTGTGTGTTGTCGCCAGGTGCGTCAGGAAAGCAGGGCCTTGGCGAAATCGCTGCCATCAAAGGGCCGCAGGTCCTCCATTTTTTCTCCGAGCCCCACAAAGGTGATGGGCACGTTGAATTGCAGGGCCACGGCCACAACCACGCCTCCCTTGGCTGTGCCGTCAAGCTTGGTGAGGATCAACTCGTCCACGCCGACGGCCTCATGAAATAGTTTGGTTTGGGACAGGGCGTTCTGGCCGGTGGTGGCGTCGATGACCAGGATGCTGCGGTGCGGAGCCCCGGCATGCTTTTTCCCGACCACGCGTTTGATCTTTTCCAGTTCTTCCATGAGGTTGGCTTTGGTGTGTAGACGCCCGGCCGTATCCAACAGGAGCAGGTCATAGCCTTCGGCCATGGCCTTGTCCATGGCCTCGTAGGCCACGGCTGCCGGGTCCGAGTTGGGAGCCTTGGCAAAGAAACCGGCACCCACGCGATTGGCCCAGACCTCGAGTTGTTCTATGGCTGCGGCACGGAACGTATCGCCAGCGGCGATGAGTACTTTTTTCCCCTGCATCTGGGCACGGTGGGCCAGCTTGGCAATGGTGGTGGTTTTGCCTACGCCGTTTACGCCCACCATCATGACCACTTCAGGCGGATTGACCGCTTGAATACGTTTGGGGGCCTTGAAGATTTCTTCCAATTCGGCCTTGAGCAGCCCCCGGAATTGTTCGGGGTCCGTGGTGCCCTGTTTGCGTGCTCGGGATTTCAGGTTGTCCATGAGCATTTGCGAGGCTTCGAAGCCCACATCCGCCATGATCAGAATTTCTTCCAGCTCTTCCCAGAAGGCGTCGTTCATCTCCCCGTGGCTCGAAACCAGGGAGTCAATGCGCTTGGTGATCTGCTCCTTGGTTTTGGAGATTCCTTCCGAGAGTTTGAGAAAGAGGCGGTCCCGCTCGTCTTCTTCATCCTCCAGGTCCAGAGCCAGGGCCAGTCTGTATTGCAGTTCCGAGCGGAATTCCTCTGCTTTGGCGTAGCCCATCTCGTCCAGCCAGGCGTTGAACCTGGTCACAAAGGTTCGGGCTTCGTCGTTCGGAGCGCCCAGCGCCTCAAAGAGAAAAAGCAGTCGCTCATCCAGGGGCGCGCCTTTGCCGTCCACGCCCTGCATGATGGCGTCCAGCCATTGGGAGAGTTTGGGCTCGGCCTGACGCAGGGCCAGGGTCAGTTCTTCACGCCATTGCGGGGCTGCGTTCTGGCCGCCTTCCGAGGAAAGCGACTGTTGGGCGGCCGGTTCTGGCTTGACGGCCTGTTCGGCATCTTGTGCCTCGCCGCGCCAGAGGTTTTTGAGTTTTGAGAAAAATCCCATGAGAGCTCCTTGAATCGGGCTGTTGTTCGGAATTGGGTGCAGGAGGTTGTAGCCCAGCCCGGGCCGACGCGCAAGAATGTTGCCATTTCGGTCCGTCAGAGCTACAAACCCGGCCATGAAACGAGTGAAAATCCATGATGTCCTGGCGGCGGACGCCGCGCTGGGCGAGATCGTCGTCAAAGGTTGGGTCCGCACCAAACGGGACTCCAAGGGGTTTTCTTTCCTGGAAGTCAACGATGGGTCCTGCCTTAAGAATGTGCAGGCCGTCATCGACCACACCCCGGAGATCGTGGCGGAGCTGGAGAAAATCAGTACCGGTGCTTCGGTACGCCTTGCCGGGGAGATGGTGGAAAGCCCGGGCAAAGGGCAAAAATGGGAGGTCCGAGCCTCGGCGGTGCGACTTTTGGGCGCGGCTGATCCTGAAACCTTCCCCTTGCAAAAGAAACGGCATTCCGACGAATTTTTGCGGGGGATTGCTCATCTGCGGCCGCGGACCAACAAGTACGGGGCCATGTTTCGCATTCGTTCCGAAACGGCGTTGGCCATCCATGAATTTTATCGTGACCGGGGATTCCGGTATGTACATACTCCGATTTTGACGGGTTCGGACTGCGAGGGGGCCGGAGAAATGTTCCGGGTCACCACCCTGGAGCCGGGATCCCGGAATCTGGAGGAGGATTTCTTCGGCAAACAGGCAGCGCTGACGGTTTCCGGTCAGTTGGAGGCTGAATTGCTGGCGCTCTCCCTGGGGGACGTGTATACGTTCGGGCCTACTTTCCGGGCGGAAAACTCTAACACTCCCCGGCATGTGGCCGAGTTCTGGATGATCGAACCGGAGATGGCCTTTGCTGATCTGGAAGATAACATGGAATTGGCCGAGTCCATGACCAAGTCGGTCATCGGCAAGGTCTTGGACGCCTGCGCCGACGATGTGGAACTGTTTGCCAGATTTGTGGACAAGCAGCTCATGTCGACCTTGAAGAATATTTTGGACAACGAATTCGTGCGCCTGCCGTACCGCGAAGCCGTGGACATTCTGCAACAGGCCCAAAAGAAGTTCGAATATCCCGTGGAGTTCGGAACGGATCTGCAAACTGAGCATGAACGTTTCCTTTCCGAGGAAAAGTTCAAGCGGCCGGTCATCGTGTACGACTACCCGCGTTCCATCAAACCGTTTTACATGCGCTGCAACGAGGATAATGAAACCGTGGCCGCCATGGACGTACTGGTGCCTCGCATCGGTGAACTCATCGGCGGATCCCAGCGTGAGGAACGGTTGGACGTGCTCCAGGCCCGCATGGCCGGGATGGGCCTGTCCGAGGAGGAGTACTGGTGGTATCTGGATACGCGCCGGTTCGGTTCGGCTCCGCATGCCGGGTTCGGTATGGGATTCGAACGTCTGCTCATGCTCATCACTGGCGTGACCAACATCCGTGACGTGATTCCGTTCCCGCGCACCCCGCGCCACCTGGAGTTCTAACTGGACCGCGTCGGTGCGACGTCCGGGCGGACCGCCCGCCAAGCGTTGATCAAAGCTCCCTGCTGACGGACTCGGCAGGGAGCTTTTTGCTTCTGGGGATGGAAAAAGCTTCCTCAAGGTAAGGGCATGGAGGGTTGGATGATTGGGAAAATACTGGATTGAAAGTCGGTCCAAACAGGAGTTGTCGGCACTTTCCCTGTGGCCCTGCACCGGCATTCTTGGGGTCTTTGAAATATCTTTTTTAAATTCAGGATTGTTACTGGTTGGATTGGCCGCTTTTCGGGGTCGCGATGGGACGTGAACGTTTCTGACCTGGAGCTATAGCCCCGGGCTCGGGGGCAGTTCCACAAAGGCGGCCCCAGTGGGCCCGCGTAAAAGCAGATAGGATTGAATACGTAACTCCATGACCACGAGGGACTCCCGCTGCAATAGGTTGGTCAGCTGCGGGTGCTGCCTTATAAAAGCTTGGATTACGTCCTGTTGCCCGGACAGGGCATCGTGCAGCAAAATCGTGCCGTTGGCGGTCAGGGCATGTATGGCGGCACGTTTTGTCTGCGTTTGTCGGGTGTCCACCAATAGGCTGGCCTGGTTGGACAGTCGTAGGTTACTAATCTTTTTGCTTTGACTCGGACTTATGAGCCAAACGACGTCCTGATCGGGACGAGTGACATACGCCATGAGCGACGTGTGCGGCCCTTGAGCCGGGTCGTGTGTGGCCAGAACCCCCAGGTTTTGCCTGTGCAGCAGGGTCCGGGATTCCTCAAGAATATGGCGGTCCGGAGGGGATGGGGGCATGGCATGTATCCTTGTTTCCGCCATGATGGGGCAGAATTGAGGTTGCGGCAAGAAAAAACGGCCCCTGGCGGACAGAGGCCGTTGGCGGAAATGCAAGGGGGCCTGCTCAGACCAGCGGAAAATATATTTCCGTGACGAGTTGTTCGGCGGGAGTGTGTTTGGGATCGGTAACATATATTTCAATGGATGGTCCTTCGCGCAATTCACAACCTGAGGAGGGAAGCCATTCTCCCATGATTTTGTTGTAGCACTCCTGTAGTCCGTCAAAAGGGCCTACGTGGCGGTACGTGCCCCATTTCCCGCCAAAGAGTTCCTGAACTCCCACGGGGCCGTCGGGCATGATGCCGGGCGGAACGTTCATGCACGCGTCGTAGCGAATCTTGTCCGGTGGGGTGATTTGCGGGTCATCGTGGCACACGCCATAGAACCGGGTTTCCGGTCCAATAATGCCGTTGCTGCCGGCCCAGGCGCAGAGTTTGTTCCAAACCGAGTCCACTTCCATGTACGGACCATAGTGGCGCATGTACGCCACTCGAACCGCTCTGATTTCCTTGATTTCTACTTCCATGGTATTCTCCTTTGAAGGGTTGGGCGGTCTGACGTTCAGTTCCCGGCGTTGTTCTCCGGAAAGGTAATGCACCCCAGAGGCCATTCGGGGGTACAGCGTGTCGCGCATCGTGGTCCGGTAGACCGTAGGCGGAGAGCCGAACATGCGACGAAACACGCGGCAAAAGGATTCCGGGGTTTCATAGCCTGCGTCCAGCGCAATGTTGGTGACGTTTTGGTTCGTGACCAGCAATCGTAGCGCGGCCCGTTCCAGTCGTAGCCTCCGCACATGTTCCCCCAGGGATTCCCCAAGCATTCCTTTGAAAAAACGGTGGAAATGCGCCTGAGAAAAACAGGCGAGATCCGCCAATTCCCGTACGTCCAGATTTTGGTCCAAATTTTCTTGAATGTGCTGAAGCACCCTGAGGATGCGTTCCTGATAGTCGGTTTTGGTCGATTTCCGCATGGGGTTTCCGTGTTGCGAGAACCTTGTTTCGGGCTGCCGAACCTGTATGCGGCGGCCGTGTGTTGGTCGGGTTTGCTATGCTTTGACAGAGATAAAGGAAAATTGTGGCGTTCACCTGATCATATTTCGCAATTTACGCTTCCGGCAACCCTGTGATCCGGCATTGGTCAGAGAGCCGTCGTGCGGGCAAGGATGCACATGACTACGAGACCGGGTTGACATTGGGACAAGGCCGGAGCAAACAGTTAAACTGTAGGACAATTGAAAAGCGCGTTGTGTTCAGTCTTTTCCTTATCGTCTTCTGGAAGAGGTCGTTGTGCCGTTGAATGTAGAAAAGTTGAAAAGCAGCCGCATGTTTCAGCATGTAGTTCGGCAAATTGAGGACGCTGTGGTTTCCGGAGAATTACTGCCCGGCGATGTTCTGCCTTCGGAGAATAAGCTGGCCGCCATGTTTGACACGAGTCGGGGCACGGTGCGCGAGGCTCTTCGGGTTTTGGAGGAGAGGGGGCTGGTGGACGTGCGGGTGGGGGTGAGCGGCGGGGCCGTGGTGCGGGAACCTGACATGGACGGCATTGGCGAACGGTTGGACTTTCTGGTTCGCGTGGGCTGCGTTGACTACGACCACATGGATGAATTCCGGCGGAACGTGGAAGCTGTTGTGGCGTCGTTGGCCGCGAGTCGGATCACCCCGGGCGGAGTGGACCGGCTCAATGAGGCGTTGCAGCAGGCGCGGAACGCTTTGCAACGCTCCGATGCCGGGGAATTCTTGCGCGGGGATGTTGCCGTGCATCTCCGTATCGCCGAGATTGCTGGTAATCCATTGTTTCTCGCAGTGTTGCGAATGGTCCATGAAAATATCCTCGGCGCATTCCCTCAATTCCGTCTTCGGGGCATTTCTGTCTTGGAAAGGAATTGCCGCGACCTGGAGCGGCTCGTGGAAGCCGTGTCGTCGGGGGATGCTGAACGAGCTGCACATCTTGCCCGTGAGCACGTACGCACGTTCAATATCACCATGAAGGCGCAGCACCGGCTGCGTAAAGCTCAAAGGAGTGATCCATGAAACCGCAGGACTACATCGAACTGGAAAACCAGTACGGGGCCCACAATTACAAGCCGCTGGACGTGGTGCTCAGCCGCGGCGAGGGCGTCTGGGTTTGGGACGTGGACGGCAACCGGTATATGGACTGCCTATCCGCGTACTCCGCCGTCAACCAGGGGCATTGTCATCCGCGCATTCTGGCCGCGCTTCGGGAACAGGCGGCCCGTCTGACTTTGACTTCCCGCGCCTTTCGCAATGACCAGCTCGGCCTCTTTTATGAAGAATTGTGCCAATTGACCAATTCCCACAAGGCCCTCCCCATG
>JAQVYA010000106.1 GCA_028708865.1 Desulfovibrio sp.
CCAGAGTGGCAGGGGGGTAAAGAGGAAGGGCGCAAGCAAAACCGCGGCTGCTGATCCCCAGGTTCCGGGAGCCATGGGAATACGGCCTACCGGCCCCAATGTGGCGAGAAAAACCGGGAATGAACGGGTTTGGTCAGGCATGGCAAGTGTCCTTGGTTGGTGCGGGGTGTTGCCCTGTCTGCTTTGAGTGGGCGTTTCGGGTTTCTCATAGGGGCGCGGCTTTGGCAAGTCTGCGTCTTTTGTTGAAGCATTTTGAGAGAAGAGAGTAATGTCGTTTTGCTGGCCGGGGAGGCTCGACCATCATTTGGGGGAGTGTGCTTGTTGTGAACGTTTATTACCATCTGAGCCGTTATGTGAGCCATCGTGTGGCCGGTGGGCATGCTTGTCGGGCTTTGGCGGAATGCGGTGTGGAGTTGGCCGGGGATATGGGCAAGGCCGACATCGTGATCTTGCATGATGACCCGCATTGGTATCCCGAACTGCGGCAACGGTGCCGACCTGATGCCTGTCTCGTTGCCTACAGCGTTTGGGAGGCAAACATCCTGCCTGCGTCATATGTCCGTAATCTCTCGGGCGTTGATCGTATTTGGAGTTGCAGTCCCTTTTCCGCTGCGGCGTTTGATGCGGCAGAGGTGGCTCCAGTGGATGTGGTGCCGCATGTGGTGCTTGAGCCGCGGGCCAGTGCAGAAGCTTTGGAAAGCATGCAGCGTCGCATTGGGTACGAGGGGGGGTGTACATATTTTTATACCGTGGTGGATTCCGTAAACCCCCGTAAAAATCTTCAGGCTCTGCTGCGTGCATTTGCCGCTGCTGCGCAAAGCGAGCCGCATATCCGGCTGGTGGTCAAGCAGTACCGGCATGTCTGGGATATTCGCTCTCTTCCGCAAGTGATCAGTATTGAAGAAGCTCTTTCTGATGAAGAAATGGCAGCGTTACATCTGACGTGTGACGCCTATGTCAGTGCGCATCATGCCGAGGCCTGGGGGCTTTCGCTTTCCGATGCCATGGCTGCCGGGAATTTGGTGTTGGCTACCGGATACTCGGGCAATATGTTTTATATGAACGAAGAGAATAGCCTGCCGGTGAAGTATTCCCTGGCTTCGGTGTCCCAGGAAATGACCGAGGCTGTGCCGCTATTCACGCAAAAGATGTCCTGGGCGGACATTGACGAGCAGCATTTGACCTATTTGATGCGTCGGGTAGCTCATGGCCGCGTCTCGCCCGGGATAAGGGCAAAAGCCAGGAACACCATGCAGCGTTTTACCCCTCAGGCTGTGGGGATGTGTATGAAGCGGCTGCTGGAGGATATTTATCGTTCCGGTACCACAAGACGGTGAGTGCCATGTTGAACACTTTTTCATGGGGCGGAAGGAGTGGCCTGTCTGAGTTTGAGTCGGGTTATCGTTGCTCAATTGCTTGAAGTTGTCATTTTTGAAGGGAATTCGACAGGTAAGAGCAGCCCGTGGAAGAGCGCGGCTGTCTCCTGTGTCCTCTTGCTCCAAGAGGACGGGCCTTGTGTGGCAAGTTGCGTTGTAGAAGGGAGCTCGCTTTGAACCTGAATGAGCTGAAGCAATTTATTTCAGCATGGATGGCCTTGCCGGAAAACGATGCCATTACACCCGATTCCGACATCCCGGCATTCGATGTGCCGTTGATTGGTTGCGCCTCGGGTGCTGACGCCTTGTTCCCATTTCTAAAAGAAGATATTGGGGCGGATTTTTATTGGTTGCTGGAGGAAGCATTTTTTCTTGCGTTTCCTGGTTTAGATATTGCTGCAGACGATTTGAGCATCATCGCCTGGATTTTGCCACAGACAGAGCCGACCCGCCTGGCCCACCGTCGGGCGGAAAAATTGCCTAGTATCGAGTGGAGCCGGGCCCGTCATTATGGTGAAAAAGTGAATGTGGCACTACGCAAGGCTGTTGTTGAGCAATTCGCCAGTAAAGGCGTGGCCGCCTGTGCTCCGGTTTTGCTTCCAGAGTGGTCGCGTCAGTTTTCTTCCAAGTATGCTTTTGCATCGTCTTGGTCTGAAAGGCATGCTGCGTATGTCTGTGGGCTGGGAACATTTGGATTGTCTGACGGGCTGATCACTCGGGTCGGAAAGGCTGTCCGCGTTGGATCGGTGATTGTTCGGGCTGCTTTCCCGTCCACGCCCCGTCCATACAAGCACCATCGGGAATGGTGCTTGTTTCACGCCAAAGGCAAGTGCCGGGCCTGCATGAAGCGCTGTCCTGTGGGGGCAATTTCCGAATCTGGGCACGATAAGGAAAAATGTAAACAGTATATTAGGACTGTTACTGCCGTACATGTTGAAGAGGCGCAATTGGGGTTTCGGGTAAATAGTTGCGGTCTTTGCCAGACCAAAGTGCCTTGTGAGCATCGTAACCCCACAGAGCGTCTGCAAGGGAGTGGTCGTTCCTGAAGGATGCCTTTTTATCGTTTTGCTGGATGTAAACGTTAACATGATACTGTTAGGGCGTTAAAAAAATATGCTAAAAATTCGAAAGTTGAGTAGGAGATCCGGTCTCAAGAGCGCACGTTTCAGATTTTGTCGCGATTGTTCAAGACACGAATGCTAAATTATAGTCAGTTGGGAAAAACACAAAAGGAGCGCGCAATGCAATTGAAGTATGCCATCCTCTACGTCGACGATGTGACCAGAAGCATTGAGTTTTATGAGCAGGTTTTTGGGCTGGAACGCATCATGATCCATGAGTCCGGAGACTATGGTGAGTTGGACACAGGGTCCACGACACTGTCTTTTTCATCGCGCCGTCTTATGACGAATCTTGGCAAGTCGCCCGGCACCCCGGATCCCGCATCTCCGGTTTTTGAAATCGCGTTTGAAACGCAGGACGTGGCTGCTGCCCTTGAAAAAGCCCGCGCTGCTGGAGCCTCGGTAGTGCAAGAGGTACGCGAGGAGGCGTGGGGCCAGACCACAGCCTATATTGTCGACAACAGCGGCTACCTGGTCGAAATATGTTCACCGGTCCACGGGGCATCATGACCACGGTGGCAGATGCCCCATGCTGGATGTTGGCTGTCATCACGGCAGGAGGCGAACTCACCAGGAGTCATGGCAAACCAGTTCTTCAATTCCCGTGTCATGTGGGCTTGATCTGAAAAATGACATAGATGGGCAGCTTCATGCAACAGCGCCCCTGCCAAGATAAGCCGGGCAGCCTTTCGCGCCCGGGCCAGCCGGCGCCAAAAGTCGGGAGTCCGCCCCGTTGTCTTTGTGGCGTGACGCTGCAACGTGCGCAGGCTTACGCCCAAGTCGTTGGCAGCGCTGGCAGGTGACTTCGCCACAGCTAGGCAGCCCATCATATCCGAGACGCCAACAGACACGGAAGCGGCATAACGTGCCAATTCGATCAATCTTTGTATGGAACTTGGCGGGGGCAGATCATTGAGCCTATGAACCGCAACTACCGCGCTAGGCTTGAGCCGAACTCCAATAAAAATTTCACCCTTTTTCGCGAATATCCTTTTGGGGGTGGACATGAGGCGCGAGACAAAAAAACGTTTCGGGCTGCCCGGTTTTTGCTTGAGGATCAAGTCGCGGCAACCATCCGGCATGATGGAAAAGAATTGATTGGTGTTCGTTACGGACGACCATGTTGCCAGGATTGGATCCTCATGAACCATATTACGCCCTCTTGAGATATGGGGTAAATGTTGTGAGTTTCTAGCCGTGACGACATTCGCATGGTTTCCCCTTGGGGGCTTCAACTTTCATGTGCGCTATAATGGCGCCAACAAACTTGGCAGCCACCTCGGGAGAAGCGGCTTGTGCCACATGCCTGTATAGCTCGAGTAGCATTAAAATCTACACTTAATTTATATTGCCAGGCAAGGGGGCCAGGCTAGCGCTAGCTGTTTCACGAGCCACAAAGGGACTGGCGCTTTTCCAAGAGGCTGCTTGTGAGGCTGTGAAATACAAAGGGCATCGATGAAGGACGTCGACAATATATAGTCTGGTACAGGATTTTTTTCTTGACTGCCCAAAGTCGATAGCGTAGTGAAACCTAACTTGAAGTCAGAGAGGTCCGGAGGGGACACTGCTGCACACGGTCGGCGGCTCTGGCGTTGAAAAAAGCGGTTAGCAAGGGGCAGTGTGGCATCTTGTTCACTGTCCCTTGTTTTTTAGGCGTGTGAGCGCCATAGACTGTATTACGCTTTGGAGTTTTTTTAGGAATGAGCAAGAACATTTATGTGGGCAACCTGCCCTGGAGTTCCACCGAAGAGGAAGTTCGTACCGCCTTTGCCAGCTACGGCGAGGTCCTGTCCGTCAAGCTGATCGAGGACCGTGAAACCGGCCGCCCCCGCGGTTTCGGTTTTGTGGAAATGGACGACCAGGGTGCCCTGGCTGCCATTGAAGGCCTGGACGGCAGCAATTTTGGTGGTCGGAACATCAAAGTGAACGAAGCCCGGCCCCGCGCCGAGCGTCCGCGCTGGTAGTTTCCGCGCCTTCGCCGTTTTTTCGGCATTTTCAGCCCGCCCTCCTCGTATGGGGGCGGGCTTTCCCGTCTCCTCATTTCTTCATTCGACCCAAGGAGGTTCTATGTCCAAAGAGGAAGGAATCACGGTACAGGGTACTGTGGAGGAAGCCCTGCCCAATGCCATGTTCCGCGTGGAATTGGAAAATGGGCATGAAGTCCTGGCGCATATTTCCGGCAAAATGCGCAAATTTCGTATTCGGGTCATGCCCGGCGATACCGTCACTGTAGAACTTTCGCCGTACGATCTGACCCGAGGCCGCATTACTTTCCGCCCCCGCTAGGGCATCACGTTTTTTCAGCAGGATCAAATGAACGATTTTATATCCCTGGGGCTTTCCGCGACTACGCTTGAAGCCTTGGAAGCCAAGGGCTTCAGCAGCCCCACCCCGATTCAGGCCCAAACTATTCCGCTTCTTCTTTCAGGTGAAACAGATATCGTCGGCCAGGCTATGACCGGCACCGGCAAGACCGCCGCCTTTGGCCTGCCCATTGTGGAAAAGGCTGAAGATCATGCTGGGCACGTCCAGGCCCTGGTGCTTGCCCCGACCCGCGAATTGGCCATCCAGGTTGCCGAAGAGATCGACTCGCTCAAGGGGCGTCGGCGGCTTCATGTTGTGCCCATTTACGGCGGGCAGTCCATTGCGCCGCAATTGGGTGCTCTGCGTCGTGGCGCCGATGTGGTGGTGGGAACTCCCGGGCGAGTGCTCGATCATCTGCGCCGTGGCTCACTGCGTCTGGATCAGGTTTCCTTCCTGGTGCTTGATGAGGCGGACGAGATGTGCAACATGGGCTTTGTTGACGATGTACGCGAAATCTTTGCCCAGGCTGGACCGCAACGCCGCACGCTGCTTTTTTCCGCCACTATGCCCCGAGAGGTCATGCGCATCGCTTCGGAATTCATGGCAGACTATAAAGTAGTTAATGTTCGTGGTAGCGACGATGCCGCTCCGTTGACCCGTCAGGTTTTCCATGAGGTCATGGCTCAAGACCGATTTGAGGCGTTGTGCCGCGTCATTGATGCGGAACCGGAATTTTACGGACTGGTGTTCTGCCGCACCAAAATGGAATGCGATCGTCTTGCTGAGTGGCTTTCTGACCGCGGATATCCGGCGGAGCCGATCCATGGCGATCTTTCCCAGCCACGTCGCGAGGAAATTTTACAACGTTTCCGCAAACGTCGGGCTACGATTCTTGTGGCTACGGATGTGGCGGCACGTGGTATCGATGTGCCCGATCTCACTCATGTGGTGAACTATGCCCCTCCGCAAAATGCGGAAACCTACGTGCACCGCACCGGGCGTACCGGGCGGGCTGGCAAAGAAGGTGTAGCCGTCAGTTTGATCGCTCCCAGCGAATTTCGTAAGCTTATGTACATCGCCAAGGGGGCGGGACTTCGCGTTGAGAAAAAACCGCTGCCTTCGGTGGAGGACGTTATCCGGGTGCGTCGTGAACACATCCGTGATCAATTGACCCGGACCCGTGAGCAGTGCTCCCTGGACGCCTACCGCGATCTGGCTCGCGAAATGCTGGAAGGGGCAGATCCGGAGGAAGCGCTGGCAGGACTGTTGGAGCAGACCTATGGTAAGCAGCTTGATCCCAAAGCTTACCGGGAGGTGCGCAGCGCGCGTCGGCCCGCTCATTCCGGTGGCCGAGTCCGTTTTCGGGCCGCTTTAGGACGGGCCCATGGCATGACTCCGCGAAAGTTTGTGGATTTTGTTTGCAACCAGGCTCGGATTCGCCCTTTCAAGATTCAAAACGTACACATCAGCGGCAAGCATTCGACGTTTACTGTTCCGGAACGGGACGGTGACAATATTCTGCGTTCGCTGAACAATCGCGCAAAGGATGGGCGTCCTCTGGTTTGCAGGGGATGACTTTCCTTATTTTCCAAACCAAACAGCGGCCCGGGGCATGCCCCGGGCCGCTGTTTGGTTTGCTGCTTCCAGCCAGTGGATCAGTCACTGTTGGCGATGCCTGTATGAAAAACATTGTCTCCGGCATGGACGGCGTATGCGATGTTGCGGCAATTATGGGCAACTCCGATACCACCCGCTGGTGAAAGTACGATAAGTCCCCCTTTGCCGTTGGTCCGTTCTCCAAGCCGGGCAATGGTGGCTTCGGCTGCCTCCTGGGCCGTCATGCCGGATTGCATCAGGTCGCAGGCCGTTTTACAGGCCACGATTTTCATGAAGGCTTCGCCTTGTCCTGTTGAGGAAGCGGCTCCGGAAAGATTGTCCGCGTAACAACCGCAGCCGACCAGTGGAGAGTCGCCAACCCGTCCAGGAAGTTTGTTGAAGGTGCCGCCTGTGGAAGTGGCTCCGGCAATGTTTCCGTTCCGGTCAACAGCTACAGCGCCGACTGTATCCGAAGGCATGGAATGCAGCGGGTTGCCGAATTCGTCGTATTGATCCGTCTGACCGGATCGAGCCTTTTCCCAGCGTTCCCGTTCACGTCCATGAAGCAGATCCTGTGTGCGACAAGGCTTGATGCCCATTTTGTCGGCGAATTGAAATGCTCCATTTCCTGCCAGCATGCAATGCCGCGTGTTGTCCATGACCATCCGGGCCAGACTGACGGGATTTTTGATTCGCTGGACCGCAGCCACGGACCCGAAGTTCAGTGTCGCCCCGTTCATGATGATGGCATCCAGTTCCACCTCGCCATCAGCGTTGAGAAAGGAACCAAACCCCGCGTCAAATGTGGGGTCATCTTCCATTACGCGCACGGCTGCTTCCACCGCATCCAGGGCGGAACCGCCTTGGGAAAGTACTGCGAATCCTGCACGGGCAGCGGCAGTGCATCCGTCAAGGTGTGCTTTATGGGCGGATTCTGGAATGTCGTAGGCCCCGCCGTGCACAAGAATAAGAGGACGCTCGCAGGAGGAGATTGGGGAATCGGACATGATGCTCTCTTGCTCGGGTTGGATAAAAAGGTCGCGTTGGCGGCCTTTGAAAGACTGCGCCTCGACGTTCACATTTCGAGTCGGACCTGCTCTGGGCTGAGACGATGCTCCAGGCGCCGGGCCCAAAGGCTCAGACTGTAGCACATCAGGAAATAGAGCAGGGCAATGACCGTATAGATTTCAAAAAGCAAGTCAGTCCGTCGGTTGATAATGATCTGCGCTGCCAGAGTCAATTCCGTCGCACCGATGATGTAGGCCAGGGAGGTGTCCTTGATCATGGCCACGGATTGCCCCACAATGGCGGGGAGCATTTGCTTCAGGGATTGCGGCAGTACGACCTTTCGCATGGTTTGCCAGTAGTTGAGGCCGGTGGAATAAGCGGCCTCAAATTGGCCCTTGGGCAGATTTTGGATTCCCGCTCGAACGATTTCCGCGATGTACGCCGCATTGAAAATAGTCATGGCAATGGTGGCCGAGGTGATGGCGTCCAGGTAATTCCCTCCGCGCACTACACCGATGAAGAAATAGGACCAGAAAATGACCATGATCAGGGGGTTGCCACGGATCAATTCGATGTAGGCGGTGCAGGGGATGCGGAAGAGCTGGTTTTCCGATGCACGGCCCAGGCCTACCATCAGCCCGATGGGAAAGCTTACTGCCAGGACCACGATGGACATGAGCAATGTCAGTACCAGGCCGCCGAGTCCCCAGTAGATGGTTTCCGAGGCCGGAGCCGGGAATCGGAACAGGGTGAGGACCCGAACGTTTTCCCAGACGCCAGACCAGTTATACCCCCAAAGGGCCACTATGACTTTGAAGAGAATGAATAGTAAGGTCAAAATAAAAAGAATTTTCAGAACCACGAGTAATAAAACAAAAGATTTTTCAACATATACCTGCCAGATGGGAACAAGGCCAACTTCAGCTTGCGCCCGGCGCTTGAGCTTGCGTTTACGCTCGGCCCGTCGCAAGGTGCGGGCCACGTTCCGGTATCCCTTTTCCGCCGGAGCCAGGCAGCAGTCCAGACAGCGGTCCATCAGGTTGCCCCGGGCCATTCCATTGGAGACCTGGAGCCTGCGGTTGATGGCGTTCATGACGGCCGATGTGAACAGGCAGGTGACCAGGTAGAGCACCGAGGCGGCGCAGGCCGCTTCAAATCCTTTGAATGTCAGGGCCTCCACGTCTTGCGAAGTCCAGGCCAGCTCTGCAACGCCCACCACCAGGGCCAGCGAAGAGTTTTTGAGGTTGTTCAGAAATTCACTGCCCAGGGGGGGGATGATGTTGCGGAACGCGATGGGAAGGATGATTTTCATCAGGACTTGAAGATAGTTCAACCCTGAAGAATAAGCGGCTTCAAGCAGCCCTTTGGGAATGGATTGGAGGCCAGCGCGGATGACCTCGGCCATGTAGGACCCCGTGTACACGGCAAGGCCCACTGTGGCACACCAGAATTCAAAGGCAATGTTCATGCCCAGCCAGGTCATGTCGATGTCGAAATAAAGCCAGTCGCGGACGCCGGCAGGCAGAAGTTGCGGCACTGCATAGTACCAGAAAAAAAGTTGGATCAGCAGCGGGGTGTTGCGGAAAAATTCGACATAGGCGGTGGCCAGCCAGTACAGGGGCTTGAATCCGGAGAGGCGGGCCAGGCCGAAGAAAATGCCGAGCAGCAATGCCAGAGCCGCGCTGATGAGCGAGATCGTGATGGTGGTCAGCAGCCCGTGAAGCAGTTCCAGACCAAAATGTTTGTCATACGTGGTGTTGTATTCAAATAGCACGTTCCACTGGAATTCGTAGGGGGACTGGAACCCGTAGGCCCAATAGAAGACGATACAGCCCACAATGGTGGTCAGCAACAGATATTGGACCCAGGTTTTTTCAAGCCAGAATTTGATCATGAGAAAATCCGTTCGCTTTCAGGCTGGCAGGCTGCAACAGTGGACGTGAAAACGTGAAAGTCCGGACTTTAGTGCCTTGGGATAATGCCGGACCGCAGTTTTTTGCTGTGCTTTGTTCCGTTTTGCAACAGTCTGCTGTGTTATATTGGTCAACGGAATGTAAAAGGAGGCGGGCATGTCCCGCCTCCCTGCATCAAAATTCCGTTTACGGCCAGAGTTCGATCTCGTCGGTAAGCGGGAAGGCCCACTTGGATTCCGGACCGTACCACTTATCGTAGATTTTCTTATAAGTGCCGTCCATCCACATGTCCTGTAGGGCGAAGTTGATGGCGTCACGCCAGGCGGAGTCGTCTTCGGGCACGCCAACGCCGTAAGGCTCGTTGGAGAAGAAGTCTCCGATCAGTTCGAATTCGCCCGGCGCTTCGGCCGCATAGCCGATCAGCAAGGTGGAATCCGTGGACCATGCGGCGACGCGGCCCATTTTCAAGGCCTGGAAGCATTCGGCTTCATTCTGATAGGAAATTACGTTTTTGTCCGCATCCGGATCGCCAAGTTCTTTGAGCAACGCCCGAACGTTCAGTTCCGAAGTGGTGCCCTGCATGGAAGCAATTTTTTTGCCGACAAGGTCCTGCCACGAAGAAGCGGTTCCCTTGCGGACCAGGAATTTCTGCCCGTCGAAGAAGTAGGTGATGGAGAAATCAATGGACTTGTCGCGTTCACGTTTGTGGGTCATGTTGGCCAGAGACATGTCGATTTGGCCGGTTTGCACCATGGTGACGCGAGTTTTGTTATTTACTTGCACCTTTTGCATCTGCACGCCGAGCCGGCGGCACAGTTCAGTGGCGATATCCACGTCAAAGCCGATCCAGTCGCCTTTCTCATCAATGAATCCGGCGGGCTTGGAGTTCGCCATAAGGCCCACACGGCAGGCCTTGTCCTTCATGACCCGGTCATACGTGGGACCGGCGTACGCGAGAGAGGCGGCCAGCATGACCACCAGAGCGGCGAGAACAGCGATTCTCGTAGCTTTCATCACTCCACACTCCTTTATTGGGGTTGAAAACCGCGCAACACTAAAAGACGCGGACAACGACCGCCGCCGCCCGCGTCCGACATCCTAATGTGAAAGGATTTTGCTGAGGAAATCCTTGGTGCGCTCATTTTGCGGATTGTGGAAAAATTCATCAGGAGTGTTTTCCTCGATCAGAATTCCTTCATCCATAAAAATGACCCGGTCCGCCACTTCGCGTGCAAAGCCCATTTCATGCGTCACGCAGATCATGGTCATGCCTTCAAGGGCCAGCTGTTTCATGACGTCCAGGACCTCGTTGATCATCTCTGGATCCAGGGCCGAAGTGGGTTCGTCAAAGAGCATGATCTTGGGCTGCATGGCCAGTCCTCGGGCAATGGCCACGCGTTGCTGCTGACCGCCCGAAAGCTGGCAGGGGTAGGCATCGGCCTTGTCCGGGATATCCACTTTTTCCAGCAGCTTCATGGCGACATCTTCCGCTTCCGCACGCGGCATGAGCCGAACCATGCGTGGGGCCAGAATGATGTTATCCAGGACGGTCATGTGTGGATAGAGATTGAATTGCTGGAAAACAAAGCCCACCTCGGCGCGAAGGCGGGTTAGATTGGTGCGTGGATCGTTTACGTCCATACCATCAACGACAATGCGCCCTTTCTGTATCGGCTCCAGCCTGTTGATACACCGAATCAATGTGCTTTTCCCGGATCCGGAAGGGCCGCAAACCACGACAACTTCGCCTTTTTTGATTTCCAGATCGATATCCTGAAGAACGTGGTGTTCGCCGTACCATTTATGTACGTTTTTGAAAGAAATCACAAAAATCGCCCCTTTATCCCAGTGTGATTTTGACTGTTGCAACAAAATCGTCTAGCAGATTCAGCGGGTTGGGGCAAGAGGGAGCGTGTTTCGCGTTGCTTGGTTTTGCCGCGGCTTGATCGTGAATATTTCAGTATCGGCAGTGGAAATTTTCGAAAAAAGTAAAAAG
>JAQVYA010000215.1 GCA_028708865.1 Desulfovibrio sp.
CCTTCGTCAAAAATAAGAATCCCTTCCGTAGCTTCTTCATATAACGCACGGTAGCGTCGTTCGCTTTCCTTGAGGCGCTGCTCGGCCCGCCGTCGGGCCAGCACGTTGATGGCGAGAGAAAGGGTGGCCACGCTGAGCAACAGCACCACGGCGCCAGCGGACAGTACATATGGCCGGTTGCGTTCGAAAAAGCTGATTTCCCGGTTTACTACAACGCTTTGTTCCGGGATTTGGGCGAGCTGGATTCCAAAGCGTTTCAGCTGTCGGGCATCGAACATCCATTGATTGGGGCTTTGCCATTGGATGGGGATATCTGACACGGGCTTGCCGGCCAGGATTTCCTTGGCCATGCAGGCGGCGGCCCGTCCCTGGTAAAATCCGCTGGCCAGCCGTCCGCCGACAATGCCGTGGCCGAGGCTCCAGTCCCAGACCGAGTAGACCGGCGCGCGCGTGGCCTCGGTCACGAGGCGTGTACCCTGCCGCGTGGCAAAGGTCTTGCCTTGGGGCGAGCGGAAGTAGCCCAGGTGGAGGACTATGCTTTCCTCCCCCAATTGGCGGAGCCGGTCCTGGAGGGCTTCGGGTTCCAGATCGCTGAGTTCCAGAAAACGGACTCCCAGCCTTTGAAAGAAGGGTTGCAGCTTGCGCAGACGTTGCAGGTTGGCCTTGCAGGAAGCCGTGACATCGCTGACCGTCACCACCTGCCGGGCCTGGGGGTGCAGCTTGAGCGCCATTTCCAGCGTGCTTTTGAGGTCGAAGTCCTCGGCCACACCCGTCAGGCGTGTGAGGGGGGCCAGACGTTCCGGCTCCAGGTTGTTGATGCCGCAAAAGACAATGGGCACATCGGGAAACAGGGTCTGGCGATATTGTTTGATGAAGTCGAGGGCATTGTCATCGCAGAGCAGCAGCAGGTCGGGTTGCCGCGTTGCGTAACGCTGTTTCAGGATTTCAGCCAGAGGGGCAAAAGAGTGCTCGGGCGGAAATCGTTTGGTATCCATATATTCGAAGGCGATATCCACCTGAGCGCCGTTTTCGCCAAAAATTTCCAGAATGCCGCGGACCTCGTCATCGGTCCAGGCGTATCCCTGATGGTAGGAGAGGAGCACGAGCATACGCGGGTGGGGTGGGGGCGGGGCTCCGTGGACTTTTCCGGCCGCAAGCAGACCGCCCAGGAGTAGGGTTAGGCAGCAGAAAAACGCCAGCGCCTTGCGGAGAGAGAAGGCGCGGAAAGCGGAGTGCCGGTCCATGGCGTACGGAAAATCCATTCACGCTCCGGTCCGTTTGAGCATATTTTGACGCTACGGGACAATGCAATGAATATACGCCGGGTCCATGATTTCGTCAAAGGATCATCCGCAATCACAGCGTAAAACGCTTTGAATCTCTCTGGATTAAGGCGTGTGTATGATCGTCCGGCAATGCCGGGTTTTCAGGTGAGGATTTCCTGTACCCGCCCCACCTGGCCGTTTTCCAGTCGGACCTTGATGCCGTGCGGATGGGTGGGGGATTTGGTCAACAGCTGACGAATCACGCCCTCGGTGCGGTTTCCGGTGCGCTGGTCCTGTTTGAGTACGATGGAAACACGTACCCCGGGCCGAAGGTCCTTGCGGGTGGGGATGCTCATGAATTGCTCGGTTTTTTTCGGGACCAGTCCGCATCGTCCGTGGTGTAGAGTCCGCCATGGCCCGAGAAGATGCGCACGGGTTTTCCCAGCGGGGAAAATTGGGAGTGCAGCGTGAGCATGAGGTCGCGCAGCATGTGCATTTCGCGGCTGAATACGCGGCTGTCCGAGTTGGTGCTGGTCATCAGGTATTTGGGAATGGAAAGGGTTTGCTTGTCCCGTTCGGAGAGGCTGGCCACGTCAATGAGGTAGTCGCCGCAAAACAGCAGCCCCTGCTCGGGAGCCAGGAAAAATACTTGTCCAGCCACATGGCCGCCCAGGCTTTCCAGTACCAGGAAGTTGAGGTCCGCAACGCGGAATTCGCCCAGGACAGGGAACCCGCCCATTGTCTCGGGGGTTTTCGGGCCGGGGGAAAAGCCCTCGATCCGCCGGGGGGGACGCAGCTCCGTGAGCCGGGTGATCAACCGGGTAAAGGAAATGTTCAGAGCCTGGAGCCGGGTGCCGGTGTTGTAGGCCCGGTTTTCCGTGGCAAAAACCCGAGCCGCGTCCGGATGCATGAAAATCCGCGTACCAAATTCTTCTTGGAGCGGAGCGGCCCATCCCGCATGGTCCGCGTCCGGATGCGTCACATAGGCCCGGCGAATATTGCGGGGGTCGAACCCGTGGCGTTGCAGCCATTGACGCACGTCCGGGTAGTAGAGGCCATAGCCCGTGTCCATGAGCACATCCTCCTCCGGGGTGCGGAGAAGGAACCCATTGGCTCCTGTGGGGCAGGCCAGCATGTAGAGTTCCACCTGTGCGGAAAGGGGGACCGGGCCGGTCACGCGCATGGAAAAGTGGTCGCCGGTCTTGCCAATGGAAACGGCCGCCAGATGCAGGATATTGCTGAACACTTCGGACACTGCCATGGACTCGGGGTCCTCCCCGGATTCGCGGCGGAAGTCCATGAGCGCCCGGCCCATTTCGTCCGAAGATTCCATGAGGGCCTTGAGCCGGTCCAGCTTGGCCGGGGGCAGAATGGACTTAAGCCGGAAGAGAAACTGCTCCACAGCGGAAAGGCCGATGATTTTGTCGATGGAATCCCGGCCGGCTCCCTGCCAC
>JAQVYA010000107.1 GCA_028708865.1 Desulfovibrio sp.
CTTTGTCTGTGTGGACCGGACCCCCGGCATCATGCGGGATGGGCTCCAACTGCTTCAGGCCGTGGCCGGAAAGGATTTCGCCTGGCATGTGGATCTGGTCAAAGGCCCCCTGCATACCGAAATCCGCGGCCGGGCCGATCTGCTCGTGGCCGCCAATACGCTCAATGAACTACAATGGGGACCGGGCGGCAACATGCCCGCCCAGGCGGAAAAAGCCGTCAACACCCTGCGCAAAAATATGACCGAAGACGGCAAACTGCTCATCATCGAACCGGGCACACGCCGCTCCGGGACCATCATCACCCATCTGCGCGGCGAGTGTCTGAACCAGGGCATGACCCCGCTGGCCCCATGCCCCCATACGCAGGATTGCCCCTTGCCCGGCAAGGGCAACGATCCCTGGTGCCACTTCCGACTCCCCGCGGACACGGCGCCCCAATGGCTCCGGGACCTTTCCCGAGAGGCACGCCTGCCCAAAAACGACACCAGTCTGAGCTTTTTGCTGCTCACCCGGGAGCAGCCCACCAGGCACCATCTTGTCCGGGCCGTTTCCGGCACCTTTCCGATCCAGCACGGCGTGGGACAATACGCATGCAGCGAACAAGGGCTCGTTCTTCTTCAAGCTGTGAACCAAAGCCGGAGCGGGTGGCCCGGGGACCTGCTGCGCCCCCATTGGCCGGAACAACCCCAACGGGACGCCAAGTCCGGCGCCCTGATCCTCCCGCTGGACAACGCATCGGAGCGCCCAGGCTCCCGCCATGACCGCTCCGGGCAAACCGGGAAAAAGCCGGAACAGCAGGGCAGCAAGGCCAAAACGCAGGCCTCCCCCTCTAAAAAACAGACGCGGCCAGAAAAAAAGCAGTCTCAATCCAACAATGCCGAAACATCCGGCAAGCACCGCCCTGCCCAAGCTTCGCGCCAGCGGAAAAAAAACACGACGCGCGACGCCCAAGGCAAAAAATGAGCACGAACGAAAAAAGCGCGGCCAGGCCGCGCTTTTTTATTCCACATTCCCAAGCACCCAGTCAGCTTTCCTGCCAATCCTTAATATTCAGCTCGATCTTGGGCACTCCGTCATACCGGTCAATTTTGGGAGTAAAGGCGAAACGCATGGTCCGCCCGCGCAGGTCATAACGAAATTGATCGGCCATGCGCCACGCCTTGGCCGGAAGAATGGCCCGCTCCGTGGTGTCGGAAAGGGTCAGTCGGACATGCTTTTTCCCAAAGACCCGATGCTCCCGCACTTCCACGAGAGGGGTGGCAAAAACAGGCTCGGGATTGCCGATGCCGAACGGTTGCAGCAATTCCAAATTCTTCAGTAAATTAAAGTCAACCCGGGCCAATGGCAGTTCACTGTCCACCTTCAGGGAAGGAGTCAGTGGCTGGGTCCCCACCTGGGCCACCACAGCCTCGTGAAATTTACGGCGCAGCGGCTCCAGTTGATCCGCATCCAGGGACAACCCGGCCGCCTGTTTGTGCCCGCCGTACCCGGCCAACAGGTCCGCACACTGCGTCAGCCCGCGGTGCAAATCAAACTCGGCAATACTCCGCCCCGATCCCTTAAGAATCGTCCCTTCCTCACAAAGCAACAGGGTGGGACGATAAAACCGCTCCACCACCCGAGAGGCCACAATGCCGATAATCCCGGGATGCCAATGGGGAGCCATGAGCACCAGCCCCATGCATTCGGGGCTCTCTTGCAGCTGTTGTTCTGCCTGCTCCAGGGCTTCGGCCAGAATGGTTTCTTCCTCGCTGCGACGCTCCGAGTTCATGGCATCCAGTTGTTCGGCCAGGGGCTTGGCCGTGGCCACGTCCGGGGCCAGCAGCATGTCCAGCGCAATTTGCGGGCTGCCGAGCCGCCCGGCCGCATTGATGCGCGGAGCCAGGCCAAAGCCGATCTGCCCGGCCCCCAGCGCGGCAAAACGATCATACCCGCTCACCTCCTTGAGGGCGGCGATACCGGGCCGTCGCGCTTCCTTGATGAGCAGCAGACCGTTTTTCACCAGGACCCGGTTCTGGCTGCGCAGCGGCACCACGTCCGCCACAGTTCCCAGGGCCACAAAGTCCAGCAGCGGCCGGATATCGACCTTGGACGGCAGGAGGTTGTTCAACTCGGCCATCAACATGAAGGCCACCCCCACACCGGCGAGGTCGGCGCAGGGGCATTCCCCGTCCTGATCCGCCAGGCGAGGATCACACACCGCATGGGCGGGCGGAAGCGTTTCTCCGGGCAAATGATGATCCGAAACCACCACGGTCATGTCCAGTTCACGGGCCCGGGCAATGGCCGCGTGGTCGCTGATGCCGCAATCCACGGTAAGCAGGAGGCGCACGCCCCGGGCAGCCAGTTCCTCGACCCCTTCCACGTTCAGGCCGTAGCCGTGTTCCAGCCGGTTGGGCAGCACATGCCGGGCTTCAATGCCATGGGCTTTGAGAAAAGTGAGCACCAAAGCCGTGGACGTGACGCCGTCCACGTCATAATCCCCCCAGACCGCCAACGGCAATGCCTGGCCCAGTCCTTCGGCAAGGACACGGGCCGCCTCGCTCAGGCCGGGAATGCTACCCGGCGCGGCCAGATGGCGCAGGCCGGGACTGAGAAAGCGGTCCATTTCCGCGAGGCTGTGCAAGCCGCGGCTGGCAAGAATTTCAACAATAAGCGGGGCAACACCCAACTGCTCGGCCAAGCGTACGGCCTCGGCCGGCGCGTCGTCGCGGTCACGAAACTTCCAAATATGGGGCAAGGATCCTCCTGCTCAAACCAGCAGGTGAACAACACGGTCAATGGATTCGTCGGAAAGCAGCTCTCCGGCCTGCTCCAGAATCTCTTCCGGGTCCAGGCCGAATTGTTCACAGGTTTTGGCAATGTGTTGGTCGGCTTCGTCGTCGGCTTGGCCGCCATCAAATATACGGTGGGCAATGGCGTCGGCCATGCCCAGCATGGCGGCGTCGCCGCTGAAGACTCCGGCAAGTCGCGGAGAGTGATGCCAGTTCACGGGCTCGTACAGCCCGGCGGGAAAGTCCCAGGACTTGAGCACCAGGGAGCCGATCACGCCGTGATCCAATCCCCAGTATTCTTCCTCGGCCTTATGGTCGGGCAGGCTCTTTTCCACGGCCAGCGCGTGCATGGCCAGCCAGTCGTCCCGGCGATACAACGCAGTGATGAGCTTGCCCAGATCGTGCAGCAGCCCGGCGGTAAACAGGTTGGCCGTATCCGGAGTGCCGGCCCGCTTGCCCAGTTCGCGGGCCACGGAGCCCACGCAAAACTGATGCTTCCAGTAGTTCAACAGGTCGAATTCCTTGGGCAGGGGGAATTTACGCGTCAAAGCGCGCACCCCGAACGCCACCACGATGTTCCGGATTTCAGCCATGCCCAGGACAGCGGCCGCCCGCTGGACCGTGCCCACGCGAGCCTGCAACCCGTAAAACGCGGAGTTAGCCACGGCCAGAATTTTGGCGGTAAGCCCCTGGTCCTTGGCAATGGTATCCCCCACCTCGTCCAGGGATGCGAGGGAATCCTCTCCAGTCTGGGCAAAGAGCTTATGCATCAGCCCCGGAGAAAAAGGGAGGTCGTGCCGGATCTCCGGCAACTCGGCCAGAAAATTCTTTGCCTGTTCACTGTGCATCAGAATTTCACATCTCCATCAACGTTCACGGATCCGCCCTGGCCTTTCCCCTTGCCGCCGACCTTATCCGGGTTCGGGTTGAGCACATCGTTCCCGTCAGGCCCCGTTGTAAGATAGCCGTGCTTTTCCAGATAATCAAGGAATCTGGAAGCTTCCTCCATGTCGGGACGCAGCTCCAAAGCCCGGCGCAGATATTCGACGCAATGCTTGAGGTCGCCCAGTTCAAAATACACCCGGGCGATATTGTGCATGAGATTTTCGTCGCTGTTCTCGAGCCGCTCGGCTCGGCGGTAATATTCCAAGGCCTGGTCCAGCATCTTGTTTTTGCGCAGGTTGATGCCGAAGTCATTGAAGAGATGCTTGTGTTCCTGGGCAAAAGCCGCCTCCAGATTCACAAGGCGTTCAAAAATATCATTGGCCTTCACCGCGTCCCCGCGGTCCAGATAGGTCAGGCCCAGGCCGAAGTTGGCGCGAACGTTTTCCTCGTCCACATTGGTGGCTTCCTTGAACTCAAGTTCCGCGGAATACGCTCTGCCTGCTTCGCGATGGTCTTCCCCGCGCTTGATGGTGCTCTCCAGTTCGCGCATCTTGGGGTACACGGTCTGGACGTAAAATTCCGGCTCCGGATTGAACTTGGCGATGATCTCCTCTTTGGGGACCTCCCGCTTGGGGCCGGACGGCACATAGTTCTTGTTCAGCGGCTGCACCTGCACCGTACCGTCCGCCTTCTCCTCGCAGAACCAATAGGTCTTCTGGATGGATTTGCGCTGCGTGGTGCCGGTGCCGACCTTTTCCACGGTCTGTGTGGAAAATACACCCTTGATCTTGTCGCGGCCGACGCCCTCGACCTTGCCGCGGGCAGTCGGCGTCTCGCGGGCGCGGGGTTCCTGTTCGCTCATGATTCTCCTCGTCGCTTTTGGGCGGCCCGAATCATTTCCCCCTGAATGGCCTTGGCCGCCAGGTCGGGATGCTCCGAGCCGGTAATAGGTCGTCCCACCACGAGAAAATCGGACCCGGACTGCACGGCTTGCGCCGGGGTGACCACACGGCGCTGATCGGCGCGCTCCGCCCCGTCCGGACGGATGCCCGGAGTCAGGCAAAGCAGCCCGTCCGAGGTAGCCGCCTTAATCCCCTCCACTTCCAGTCCGGAACAGACCACACCATCCAGATAATACGCTTTGGCGCTTACTGCAAGGCGAAGGGCTATTTCCGACGCTTGTGCGCCGCCGGAGTCCAATGGAAGGTCTGTTTCGGTCATGCTGGTGAGCAGCGTAACCCCAAAAAGCAGCATTTCCGGAGCGGATTCGTCCCGTCCGGCCAATGCGGCCTCGGCCATACGCTCCCCGCCCAGTACATGGATGTTGCACATGTCTGCGCCAGCGTGCCCGGCGCTGCGCACCGCACCTCGAACCGTATTGGGGATGTCGAAGAACTTCAGATCCAAAAAAACCTGGAACCCCAATTTTTTCAATCGGCCTACCAGGTCCGGCCCCTCGGCCGTAAACAACTCCAAGCCCACCTTGACCCAAGGGACGACCCCCTGCAGGGGCCGGGCCATTTCCAGGGCGGTCTGCCTGTTCGGCGCGTCGAGCGCCACCACCAATCGGCTCATGCGTCCTCCGAAGCAAAAGTGTCCAGGACCTCGCGCAGCAGGCCGGGTTTGTTTTCGGGGCGGCTGCGTCCGGCCAGGTACACGGCGCGCAGTTCATCGTACGCAGTATCCAGATCCTGATTCACGATCCAATGATCAAAACGCGGAGCCATGCCCATTTCCCGTGCAGCTCCGGCCAGACGGCGCAGCACCGCGTCCTCGGCATCCGTACCGCGCCCACGCAGGCGACGCTCCAGCTCCTCCCGCGATGGCGGAAACAAAAACACATACAGCCCGTCCGGGAAGCTTTCCTTCAGCTGCATGGCTCCCTGCACGTCGATGTCAAAAAGCACGTCCACGCCTTGGCGAAGCTTCTCCTGTACCGGAGCCAGGGGCGTACCATAAAAGTTGCCGTGCACCTCGGCCCATTCCGCGAACTCTCCGCGTTCCCGCCGGGACAAAAAATCCTCCTGGGAAAGGAAATGATAGTCCACGCCTTCCCGTTCCTGCCCGCGCGGGGCCCGGGTGGTGCAGGAAACCGAAAAGGAAAAGCTCGGAAACTCCGCAACCAGACGCTGCACCAGCGTACTCTTGCCCGTGCCCGAGGGAGCGCAGATGACCAGCACCACGCCGCGCCGCGTCCCGGGAGCCGCTGCAACGGTCCCTATTTCCGAAGACGATGGGACCGCGCTACTCATTCCCGGCTTCCTCGGCCACAAAGCGCTGACTGATGGTTTCGGCCTGAATGGCGGACAGAATCACGTGGTTGGAATCCGTAACCACGATGGAGCGGGTCTTGCGCCCCTGGGTGGCGTCAATGAGCCGCCCTTCCTGGCGTGCATCCTCGCGCAATCGGCGCATGGGCGAGGATGCCGGGTTCACGATGGTGATCACCCGGCTGGTGACCACGAAATTGCCGAAGCCGATGTTCAGCAGCCGTTGTTTGGGTACGTTCTGTTGCATGTCGTCCTACTCGATGTTTTGCACCTGTTCGCGGCACTTCTCCAGCTCTGCCTTGAAGTCCACGGTCAACCGGCTGACTTCGGAGTCCTGGGCCTTGTTGCCGCAGGTGTTGATTTCCCGAAAGGTCTCCTGCACCAGGAAGTCCAGACGCTTGCCCACGTCGCCCTCCCGGCCGAGTACCTCTTCCATGCGGTGCAGGTGTTCGGCCAGTCGCGTGAGCTCCTCGGAAACGTCCAGCCGGTCCGTAAGGATGGCCACTTCCTGAAGCATGCGGTCTTCACTGAAGGCGGCCTCGGCGGCCTCCACCATCTCGCGTACGCGCTGCACCAAGGCCTCGCGCTTTTCCGCCAGTACCACGGGAACCCGCTCGGCAATGGCTTCGGCCAGAGTCCGGAGCGTGGCGATTCGCTCCAACAGGTCCGCCACCATGGCCTTTCCTTCGGCATGCCGGCTGCGCTGCCAGTCCTGCACGCCGTCGCGCAGCCCCTGCTCCACAGCCTCCAGCATGGCCGGGTCCGGCTCGGCGCTGTTTTCACGCCAAAGCGAAGGCATGCTTAAAAATCTATTGAAATCAGGAACAAATTCCTTCTCATATTCCCCGGCCAGGCCCCGGACCTGTTCGATCATGGCCCGGGCCTGAGCACCATTCAGACGCATGCCCAGCAATTCAGGCGCAGCCACCTCAAGGTTCAGGCTGGCTTCCACCCGGCCGCGCGAGCCCACGCCATGCAGAATTTTTTCCCACTCCTGTTCCTTGCAACGCATGGCCGGGGGCAGCTTCCACTTGACGTCGAAAAAACGGCCGTTCACGCTGCGCAGTTCCCATACAAAATGAAAGCCGGGGCCATTGCCTTCACCACGGCCGTATCCAGTCATACTTACGGGCATGTGCACTCCTTGACGCCAGGCATCCCCGGCGGATCGATTGTTTTGTTATCGATACAACATATCAAAAAAATTATATTTTCATTAAATCAACCTAAATCGTCCAACGGCTGCACCAGCACCACGCCGCGCTCCAGGCCCACAGGACGTCCCGGCACCAGCTTGCGGATTCTCCGGGTATGGGATGCACCGCTTTCGGAAACCAGACGGCAAGAAGCATAATACTGACACACTCCGTTGCCCTGCGCATCCTGCACCAGCACGTCCACGCGGTCCAGCCCGGCCACATGGCGCACGAACTCCCGCCTTTTGGAAGCAGCCAGGGCGCGCAGCCGGGCGGCCCGCTCCTTCTTTTCCGCCGGGTCCAGGCTGTCCGGCATGGTGGCTGCGGCCGTGCCGGGCCGGGGCGAATATGGGAAGACGTGGGCATACGTCAGGGGCAAACGTCGGCAAAAATTCAACGTGTTCTCAAACTGCTCTTGGGTCTCGCCGGGAAATCCTGTCAACAAGTCCGCCCCCAGGCCAAAGAGGGGCCAGTGCGCGGCCAGACGCTGCAAAAACACTTCGGCCTGCTCGGCCCGGTAATGCCCCCGGCCCATGCGGCGCAGCACCTCCGGATCTCCGGCCTGCAACGAAAGATGCAGATGCGGCGCCACCAGCCGGGAGCCGCCCAGCACGTCCAGGGCCTTATCGCCCAATTGGCCCGGCTCCACTGAGGAAAGGCGCAGTCGCGCCCGCCCCTGGAAACGTGCCAGCCGCACTTCCAGCGCACGGAGCAAATCCCAAAAATCCAGCGTGGCGCCTCCGGGGCCAGGCGCCAAATCACGCCCGAATTGCCGCAGATTCACGCCGCTGAGGATCAACTCATGAAATCCCTTTTCCAACAAGGCTTCGGCTTCGTCCAGGATAACCGGCACATCCCGGCTGCGGGACGGTCCTCGCGTCAAGGGCACGATGCAGTAAGTACAGCCGTGCGAACAGCCGTCCTGCACCATAACCACGGGCCGCGCACGGGGAAAATCGGTCACATGAAAAGTCTCGGCATGTGGCCGGAGCAGATCGGCCTTGCGTTCCTGCGGCACGACGCGACATACGCCGGGCAGGTCGGCCAGTTCGTCGCGCAGGATTTGGGCCGCACAGCCCGTGACGAGAATCTTTGCCAGAGGACTTTCCCGATGCAGGCGACGCACGGTCTTACGCAGGTCGGCCACGGCTTTGGACGTCACCGCGCAGGAGTTCACCAGGATTATGTCGGCACGGTCCGCACGGTCCACGGTGGTGCAGCCCCCCGCAGCCCAGGCCTCCACAATGGCCTGGGTTTCATATTGATTGATTTTGCATCCCAAGGTGGCTGTAAACAACCGCCGCTTCGATTCACATGTATCCGACACGACTGCTCCGTTTCCACTGTGCAATCCACCTGGGATCAGTCCGGCAAGGCAAACACGACCTGCCCTGTGGGCGGTGGCTTTGCCCCTATGCAAGGGATTCCCAAGCAATGTTCCCGATGATACCATAGCCGCATAAACTTCGTAACCCCGCGTCCCTATGTCTTCCGGAGGTGCAGCATGCGGCGGCTTCTTTCCTGTATTCCGTTTGTATTTTTGATCTGCGCCCTGGCCCTGCCGGGCTGCACCACACGGATGCAAGCCTCCATGGCCCTGGCACAGAACGACCCCGGAGAGGCGGTTCGTCTGTATCGGCAATTTCTGGCGCAACACCCGGAGAGCGTACGCACCCGGGTACAGCTCGGGAAGGCCCTGATCCACGCCAAGGCCTACGCCGAGGCCGAACAAGAATTAAAGAAAACCTTGCCCCATTTGCCCCCGGGCATGCCGGAATCAGCAGAGGCCCGCTTCTATCTGGCTTTGACCGAACTTGGCAAGTCCGGCCCCCAGGGGGCCCTGGCCCGGCTCATGGAATTTCGTCCGGTACGCGCCCCGGAACTGGGACGGGAAGTGCGGTTGGAGGCGACACGCGCTTCGGTGCGCTCCCTGGAGGCGGAGGAAGTGCTTCGCCGCATGGAGGCGGCCTTTGCCCGGGGCCAAAGACTGCAACGACTGGAAGACGGCCGTCCCTTCCTTGATTCGGACGATTGATCCGGCCGATTAATTCAAAAATTAATTCGGTCAATTGATTCCAAAAATTAATCCCGGCAAGCCCCTGGAGCGGGCTCCTGCGTCAGGTTCCACGATCCGAACCCGACGTCCCCCTGAATCGCTGCAAGGCATGGTCAGCCCTGTCAGGTTCAGCCGGTCTCCCCTGCCTGCAAGGCCCGCTTGATCCACGCTCCAGCCAGCACCTGCCCCTCCGCATCATAAACTGCGGCCACCTGCCCGGGGGCGGGACGTTCTTCAGGCTCCTGCCAACGGATCACCAGCCGCCCGGAAGAAACCGCCACCTGCGCGGCCCCGGGCTGCTGGCGGTACCGCGTTTGGACCCAAAGATCCGCAGGCCAGTCCTGCACCGGGACAAACAGGTTGGCCGGTCCGGTTTCGCAGCCCAGACACAGCTGCTCCTCTCGGGAGCCCAACACAAGTGCGTTGCGAACAGTATCTTTCTCCAGCACATAGAGCGGTTCGCTCCAGGCCACGCCCAATCCACGGCGCTGTCCCTGGGTATAACGCCACAACCCGCCATGTTGCCCCACTTGGCGCTCTCCCTGCGGCGTGCGGACCAGCATGGGACCAGGCCCGGGCAAATCCGGAACATTGGCCGCCAACCAGGCCCGGTAATCGTCGTCCGGAATGAAACAAATCTCCTGACTCTCTCCGGGGTGCGCCGGGGTCAGACCGCGCCGGTCCAATGCCGAGGGAACATCCCGCTTATGCAGAGTGCCCAGGGGAAAGCAAATCCGTTTCAGCACGGTCGCGGGCAACAGGGAAAGAAAATAGCTCTGATCCTTGCCGCGATCCGCCCCGCGTTGCAGCAGGGTCCTGCGGCCATAGCCGTGTTCCCGGTTCAGGCGCGCATAGTGCCCGGTGGCCAGGCCTTCGGCCCCCAACTCCTGGGCGCGCTCCCAGAGTACACCGAACTTGATATGCGGATTGCACAACGCGCAGGGATTCGGGGTGCGACCGGCCCTGTATTCAGCGGCAAAAACATCGGTCACCCTGACCTGAAATTCACGACGCAAATCCAGGATATGCAGTGCAATGCCCAAACAGCGGCACTGTTCGGCCAAGGCGGCCGCTGCCGAAGATTGGGACGAGGCGGCAGGCAAAAAAAGTCCGTGCACAGCCATGACCTCGTGCCCCTGCTCCTGCAAAAGGGCCAGGGCCAAAAGGCTGTCCATGCCTCCGCTTACGGCCGCGGCTACGCGCATGCTGCTCCCTTGATGCCGGGTCTCCTCTTCCATCGCCGCTCAGGCGGCATTGGCGCCGCTCTCCAACAACACGACTCGCAGTCCGCCCGAACAAAACACCGGGCGAACCGGCAGACAACAATGCGGCCGGTTCAGCACGCCGGTTCTGGCAGTGCCGATAGCGCTTGTTCCAGGCAGTGCGCCGCGCCCAGCATGGTCTCTTCGCTAAAGGCTGGCCCCATGAGCTGCAATCCCACGGGCAAGCCGGAATCCGCGCCCAGGCCCACCGGCAGACTCATGCCCGGCAGCCCCGCAAGGTTGGCGGAAATGGTGAAGATATCCATGAGATACATCTGTAAGGGGTCCGCTTTGTCTCCCACCTTGAACGCTGTGGTGGGACAAACAGGTCCGGCAATGAGATCACAGGACGCAAAGGCCGCTTCAAAGTCCCGGCGCAGCAGACGGCGCACCTGCGCCGCCTTGCGGTAGTAGGCGTCATAATACCCGGAAGAAAGCACATACGTGCCGATAATGATCCGGCGCTGCACTTCGTCGCCAAACCCTTCGGTGCGGCTCCGGGTGTACATGTCGATCAGTTCGGACGCGTCGCGGTTGCGGTGCCCGTAACGAACCCCGTCGAAGCGGGCCAGGTTGGAGCTGGCCTCGGCCATGGCTACAATATGGGATCAACGGGAGCCCCCGGGGTGAGGATAGCCGGATGAAACGCCTCATCGATGCCGTTCTGAGCGGCGCACAGGAGAACGGTGCAGAGAT
>JAQVYA010000108.1 GCA_028708865.1 Desulfovibrio sp.
CCTTGGACGTGCGCGCCGCCCTGGACTGGACCAGAACTACCCGCTGACGGCTCCACACCGGAAGCGCTGCAATAGACTCCCCTTGCCTTGTCCAGGAAGCCGGACAGGGCAGGGGGAGTCTGTTTTGGGCAAAGGGTGGACAGCCGCCGTTCCTTGGTGTCAGGCGGCGTTGCCGCTGACGGTTTCCAAGGGGCGCATGGAGTAGCGCAGCATCTTGAAGGCGTGCGCCAGGGGCGGAATAAAGCGCATCACCCGGGACGGCAGATCCCAGCGGCGTTTTTCCTTGTCCATGTAATATTCCACTTCCAAAAGGCGCAGGTTGCGGGCCCATTGTTGGGGCAGGGCATCGTTGTCCAGGCCCCAGCGAAACACGGCCCGGGTGTGCTTGATGGTGTCGTGCCTGCTGGATATTTTGCATCCTGTACTGGTGCAGGCGTCAAAGACCAGCTCCCCCGGGGCCAGGGTGGAGGCGATTTGCTGAATGACGGGTCGGATTTGTTCCTCCGGGAAATACATGAACACGCCTTCGGCAATGACCAGCATGTCTGCATTGGGATGCCGCGTCCGGATTTCCTCGGCCCAGGCGCCGTCGAACAGGGAGCGGGCCATAGAAATATTGCGCTCGTCGGCTGGCAGCAACGACTCCCGCAGCTGTATCACTTCCGGAAGATCCAGGTTGTAGAAGAGGGCTTTTTGCCTGCCAACACGCTGGGCCCGGGTATCCAGGCCGCAACCCAGATTGATGACCACAGGGTCGGGGTGCGAATCAATGAACCGCCGGGCTGCCTCGTCAAAGTGGCGGACCCGGATGCAGGTGCCGACGCGGCTTCGTGGAGCTTGGTCGTAGCGGGAAAAATCATAGTCCAGCTGGTCCACCAGTTGGCATGCAGCAGGGTCGTGGATAATGCCGCCCTGCTCACGCGTTTCCAGGCAGCGCATGTAAAGGGGAATGAACAAGGTGTCGGCCACGGCGTCGGTAATGGCGTGGGTGCTTTGTTTTTCCATCGCGGTCCTCGAATCGGTTTGATGAAAGTGTATGCTGTTAATTGAAAATGACATTCAATATCATCAAAGTCAAGCTTTTACACTGTGAGCTTTAATTCTATGAAAACAGACTGATACATATGTTCTTGTTGTGAAGAAGAGAGGGAAAATTGCTGTGCTTCAGTCTGTCCCCTCAGGGGCGGGGTGCATAATGCTGGACGCCGGGCGCGGCTTGTGCTTGTATGGCCGTCCTGTGCGGATGGGGCGTTGCGCCCCTTGTGTTCCAACCTTTAACCGGCCCTGGCCCTCAGGGCTGCCGTAAACCGGGAAGATCATATGCCTGCCATAGCCCGCAGCACAGCCCGACTGCTTGCCACATGCGACGACCAGCCGGGCATTGTGGCCCGTACATCACGTTTTTTGTTTGATCGCGGCGCAAATATCATCCATTCGGATCAGCATTCCACGGACCCGGAGGGGGGGCGCTTTTTCCTGCGCCAGGAATTTTACATGCAGGGCCTGGAGGGCATGCTGGACCAGATCAGCGAGGAGTATGCCCACGAGGTGGCCGACCCCTTTGGCATGGAGTGGACCCTGGAGCCCGCCTGGCGGCGCAAGAAGGTTGCCATTCTGGTTTCACGCCTGGATCATGGGCTTATGGACCTCTTGTGGCGCGCCCAGCGGGAGGAGCTGGCCATGGATGTGACCATGGTCATTTCCAACCATTCGGACCTGGGGAATGCGGTGCGGACCTTTGGCGTGCCGTTTTTCCACGTGCCCGTGGACAAGGACAATCGCGACGCGGCCACGGCGCGCATGCTTGAACTTTTGGAAGGCAATGTGGATCTCGTGGTCCTGGCGCGCTACATGCAGATTTTGCAACCGCAATTTGTGCAGCGCTACCCCAATCGGGTCATCAACATCCACCACTCGTTTTTGCCCGCGTTCGTTGGGGCGGATCCCTACCGCCGCGCAGCGGAGCGCGGCGTCAAGCTCATCGGGGCCACCGCGCATTACGTTACCGAGGAACTGGACCAGGGCCCGATTATCGAGCAGGACGTGATCCGGGTCTCCCATCGGCAAAATCTGGAAGAGCTCAAGGTGTTGGGACAGGACATCGAGCGCCAAGTTCTGGCCCGGGCCGTAAAGTGGCATCTGGAGGATCGGGTGCTGGTGGACGGCAATAAAACCATTGTGTTTGTCTGATCCCGCGTCCTGCTTCGGTGGAACCGGCTTGTCCGGCCTGCCGTGCAAAAGCGCCCCTGCTCGCTTATGCGGCCAGGGGCGCTTTTTGTTGATAAAGTCGGTTTATTGCTGTTCTGCGGATGCCGGATCCTCTTCGGGTTCTGCTTCTGTGGACTCGTCGGGCGGAGACGCTGGCCAAGCCGCACCTTCTTCCAGGGCCGGGTCAGAGTCGGCATCGGCTTTCTGGCCCGCTGGCTCCAGGGCTGTTTCAGGGGGAGCTTCGGCACCCGGGGGCGTGGATTCTTCCTCCGGAGGGTCTGGCGTATCCGCCGCATCCGCCGCAGCGGGCTGAGATGCATCGCTGCCGGCAGAGGAGGGAGGGGCTGTTTCCTCGGGCGAATCGGACGTTTCGTTTTCGTTGGCAGATTCTCCGGCGGATTCTTCTGCGGCCCCTTTCGTGGGGTCCTCCGCAGCTTCGACCTTGACCAGTCCAAGACGGGTGAGCAGTTCCCGCAGCCGGAGAGCCAGGTTGGTGGTGCGCCGAGCCATGACCGCCAGGTCAACCACCAGCAGGATTTCCACCTTAAAGGATTCGGCCTGCCAGAGGTGACTGATGGCCGTGAGCAGCTCAGACTCCAGCTGGAGCATGTGGCACATTTTGCCCAGCTCCTGAGCATTGCGGGCCCGAAAAAGCAGCATGTCCGGGTTGGCAGGATCCTTGCGCCAGATTTTATTTTTGCGGATTCTGGAGAGGCCTTTGTCCTTAAGGGCGGCCACGGCCGCGGCTTCGGTCCGCCGGGTGCGGGATTTGAGCACCTGAATCTTGCCGCCCTCGTTTTCCACCTGTTGGCGCAGGCGGTACATGAAGTGGTCTTCCAGCACAGCGGAAAGCACGCGTTGCAGGTTGTGCAGGCTGAGGTCCTTGCCAAGCAACTGCATGGTGGTGGCCTGCTCGTGAATGAATCCGGCCAGCGCCGCGGAAAATTCTCCACGCGTCTGGGCCACGCCGATGAGGGCCCCCACTCCTGTTGCCACCACCTGTTCCATGAGGAAATTGAAGTTGAGCTTGTGCTGCGCTTCTTCTTCTGGATCAAGGTCAGGGGTATCCCGCCGCTGCATGCGTTCCTGGTAGGCGGTGCGGAAGTGCTGGCTCACGTCGTCAACACAGGCGATGCGGGCCAGGCTTTCCATGTCCGAGGCGGCGAATTGTTCCTTGGGGATGAAGGCAAGCCCCCGGGCCAGGCAGTTGGTCACCAGCCGCAAGGTGCGGCGGCCTTCATAACCGCGGCTGCGGGCCTCAAACGATTTTTGAATCCGAGTTTTGTCGATGCGCTTGTCCGATGGCGAAAGCTGCGCCAGCACGTCGTCCATGGAGAAATGGACCACCAGCATGTTGCCGTCCTTGTTCATTCGAAAACGGCTGTTGGTGAGGATGTCCTGATGGGCCTGGTCCACGGGATCGACCACGAAATGTTGCAAAAAGGCCCGCCAAAAATTGCGGTCCAGCTCATGCTTTTTGAGAAGCTGGTTGTATTCGGGCAGGGCGGCTTCCCCGAAGTTGCGCAGCACGAGTTCTTCGAAGTTGTCGGTGATCAGGCCGTTGGCGTAGATGATGCCCTGCATGCATTTGATGAGCAGGGTTTCCGTGTTCAGCAGCCGGGTGCGGAGCGGATCGATCTGCGTTTCATCCCCGGCGGGGATGGCCTTGGCCAAACGGTTGAGCAATACCAGGAAGTTGCCGATCAGCTTGCGGATGTGGTCATAGGCGGGATGGTCCGAGCGCTGGCAAAGCAGATTAATAACAGTGCGTTGCTGGGTGTCCAGCAGTGGAAATTCATTAAGGTTGTTGCGGTTGATCTGAATGAAGCCCAGAAGCATCTCGCGCTCCAAGACTTCACGCAGGCTGGTTCGCTCGCGTCGCAGCCGCTCCAGCGTATCCATGTACGCGGTAAGCCGCTGTTCCTTGCTCAGTTTGGTCTGCGTTTCGGTTTCACTCATATTCCCTCCAACGGAACACCCTCTCTTCCATTATCCAAAGAAATCCGTTTGTGTCAAAGGAAGTTCGGGAAAGAAGCGGGCTTCCTTTTCCGCGTCGCGCTGTGTGGGCTAAGGTTTTGCCACGCGGTAAGGACATTGACAGAGAGGGCCGGACCGGCCAAGGATTGCCATATGATCATGTGCACCCGCTGCGGTACGGAAAACGATGACGCCGCCGTCTCTTGCCGCCAGTGCGGCCGGAAGCTGCAATCCCTGCGCCGCAGGAGCGCGGCGGACCGTCCCGTGGCCGAGCCGTTGCAGCCGCTAAACAGGACCTCCGGCGGACAAAAATACCACGCATTGCTGCGCCGGTGTCTTGAGGTTTGGACCGTGGCCGCCCTGGTAGTGGTGGTTGCCTTTTGGGGCCTGCCCGCCGGGGTGGGCAAGCCCGCGTGGTGGGCCGCTGTGGCTGCCCTGGCCCTGGGCGGGCTCTGGGCGTTGCTGCGGCGTTGATGGCGTTCGGGGAGCGTCCCGGCGTCAGGGCTGGGGCTGTTGATCCCCGGCGTTGGGGTCGCCGGCTGCGGCGTCGGCTTCGGGCTCTTCAGTGGCAATGCCGTCCGTGAGTTCATCTTCCAACAGGTCCGGTATGGGGCGGCTCCAGAAATCCAAGGCCTTTTGCTCCAGCACATCCTCGGCCCGTTCCGGTTCGCAGCAGCGTACCGGCGGCCGTGGGCATTCCGGCACTGAGTAATTCAAATCCATGCAATTGCCCTCCGGCGTCCGCTTCAGCGTTATGGTGCGCAGAATCGGAGCCCAGGCCTTGCCCTTGATGCGTATTTCAGTTCCGGAAACGTTGCAGATGAATCGTTCCGGCTTTTTGGCATAAAAAACCGTGAATGAATACGTGTTGGTGTCCATGTACCGGTCGATGAATTCCACCTCGTCCGGGTCTTTGCACAGGGTGCGGGCGATGACTTCCCGGCAGAGGCAGATATCCCTGGTTTGGGTATGTTCGGCCGGGGCGTCCGCTTCCTGGGCCTGCGCTGTGCGCGCTCCTGCCAGTATGAGGACTGCCATGCCCAATGCCAGCAACATGCCCGGGAAAAAGGTGTTCCGGTCATGGGAGCATGGGGAGAAGGAACGGAGGATGGCAGTGTATTTCATGGAAACGTCCAGGGGTTGAAGAGGCTAAAACAGCAGGGAAGCCTGAAATCCCTCGTGGTCATCGGTCTGGCAGGCCAGGACGCAGCCGCAGCAGACATAGGTGCCGTCCTTGAAGTACCAGCGGGCTTTTCGCGGGGTTCCGCATTGAAAATATTCATAGACTGTGGCGTGCACCGTGCCGGTAAAGCGGATGTAGCCGTGTTCTTTCAATTCCTGTTCGGTCAACTGGGATGCTCCTCAAGGCGCCCCCGGTGCGCAGGAACGCGGTTTGAGCCTTATGGATACTCGCTTTTGGGTGTTTTGCAAAGTGTTCGAGCAAGATGCACGGTTACGTACAAGACGGGACAAGAACAATCTTTTTTTCAACAGCGGGTCGGGCTGGGAGCTTTGCGAACAGAGTTTTTGATGCGTTGTTCTGAGTTTGCAAGGCTTTGAAGCCCGGGCCCCGCCTCCCGGGGGAAAACAGACTGGCAATCTGCAACCCATTCTGATACAAGATCTTTTCAAAATGTGGCCCCAAAGCCCCTACCCGTTGAACTCCCTGCCGATTCTTTCTTCCCGTGTGAAAAAAAACTTCTAAACTCTTTCTAGAAAAGGTGCTGTCTTTTCGCTGTACGGCAAAGGGTTAAACCTGTGGAAAACTATTCTAGACTTTGTCTAAGTGTTTATCGTTGGCTAAAATCGTAGATATGCGCCAGAGTATGCCAAAAAAATAGACATCCCCCCTGTACAGAACATCGGCTTTGAGCTATTACATGCGGCAGTGGCGTGCGCGCCGCTGAAACACTTGATTTTTTACCTGCTGCTGAAGAGGTTCGTCGACTCGAGCCAGCCGGGACAGCCCGGCCGCGACCCGGGCCGGACAGCGGCACTCTACGCCGCAGGGCATCCGGAATCATCAACCACACTGCAAAGAGCGACATGCAAGAACCTACCGGAGTTTGGAAATATGTGCGCGGCCTGGAGCGCTTCAGTCTCTGCGACTGGCCTGGCGTCCCCTGCTGCGTTATCTTTCTGGGCAGCTGCAACCTGCTCTGCCCCACCTGCCACAATCACGAACTCGCCTGGGATATGGAACAGGTGCCACTGCTGCCCCGTTGGGCCCTGAGCGCCTACCTGGACGATCGCAAAAAATGGCTCGACGGCGTTACCGTGACCGGCGGCGAACCCACCCACGTGCCTCATGTGGCCGAGTTGCTGTGGGAGATCAAGCAGCGCGGACTTCGCGTCAAGCTGGACACCAACGGCATGCGGCCGGACATGGTCCGGGACCTCAAGGCTGACGGCCTGGTGGACGTCTTTGCCGTGGACGTGAAGGGACCTTTCGCCAAGTACCCGCAGCTTACAGGCAATGCCGTGGATGCCGAGTCGGCGCGGGCCAACGTGGAGGCCATCTTCCGCATGGCCGAAGCCGACCCCGAGTCGTTTTACTTCCGCACCACACGTGTGCCCGCCCTGACGGACAAGGACATGGACGAGGTCCGCGGGCTGCTGCCGCGCGGGTTTGAACTCAAAGTACAGGAATTCGTGCCCCCCAGGAGGAAGCATGCCGTCTCAGATCATGAAGAGAGACGGGCGATTGGAAACGTGGTCAACTGACCGCATCGCCCACGCCATCTTCAAGGCCCTCACTGCCAGCGGGATCAAAGATCCCATCCTCTCCAAACGGCTTGCCCGCAAGGTGGAGGCCAAGCTGGAGGGCGTTTCCATACCCGAGCAGGAACACGTTCAGGACATGGTGGAGCGCGTACTCATGGAGTCCCGCCAGTACACCGTGGCCCGGCGCTACGTGCTTTACCGCGAAAAACGCCGTCAGCTTCGTGAACAGAAGCAGGCGTACCTGGATATTAGCGAAACCATTGATGAATATTTGGGCAAGGCCGATTGGCGCGTGAATGAAAACGCCAACATGACCCATTCCTTCCAGGGGCTTATGCTGCATCTTTCCGGTACGGTGCAGGCCCGCTATGCCCTGGAAAAATATCCCGAGGAAGTGCGCCTCGCCCATGAGCACGGCTATTTCCACATTCACGACCTTTCGTTTGGCCTGGCGGGATATTGCGCGGGCTGGAGCCTGCGGGACCTGCTGCTGGAAGGATTCAACCTGGAAGGGCGCTCCTCGGCCGGACCTGCCAAGCATTTTGATTCCATCCTCGGGCAAATGGTCAACTTCTTGGGCACGCTTCAAAACGAGTGGGCCGGGGCCCAGGCCTTCAATAATGTGGACACCTATCTGGCCCCGTTCATCCGCGAGGACGGCCTGACCTATGACCAGGTCCGCCAGGCCATGCAGAAATTCGTGTTCAATTTGAACACCACTTCCCGCTGGGGCGGGCAGAGCCCCTTTACCAACTTGACGTTCGACCTGGTGCCGCCCAAGCATATTGCCAAGGAAGCCGTGATCATCGGCGGCGAGCTGCGCGACTCCACCTACGGCGAATACGGGCAGGAAATGGAGTGGATCAACAAGGCGTTCCTGGAAGTCATGCTGGATGGCGATTACCACGGACGCATTTTTTCCTTTCCCATTCCCACTTACAACATCACCAAGGATTTTCCCTGGCACAGCGAAATCGGGGAGCTGTTGCTCAAGCTTACCGCCAAGTACGGAGTCCCTTATTTCCAGAACTTCATCAATTCGGACCTCAGCCCCGAGGACGTGCGTTCCATGTGCTGCCGTTTGCAGATGGACATCCGCGAACTGCGCAAAAAAACCGGCGGGCTGTTCGGCGCAGGGGACCTGACCGGCTCCATCGGCGTGGTCACCCTGAACCTGCCCAAGCTGGCCTATCTCTCCCAGAGCGAAGATGAATTTCTGGATCTGGTGGCGGAATATGCCAATCTTGCCAAGGACAGTCTGGAATACAAGCGCAAACTCATTGAGAACAACCTGAACAACGGCATGTTCCCCTGGTCCCGCCGCTACCTTAAGAATGGCTATGACGGCCATTTTTCCACCATCGGACTGCTGGGCGGCAACGAGGCCTGCCTGAACCTGTTGGGCAAGGGCATTGAAACCGAGTCCGGCGTGCGGCTGATGCGTCGTGTTCTGGAACATTTGCGCCAGATCACCTCGGACTTTCAGGAAGAGACCGGCCACCTGTACAATCTGGAGGCCACGCCGGCCGAAGGCACCAGTTATCGGCTGGCCAAGATCGATAAAAAGCTCTACGCCGACATCACCACCCAGGGCAACGGCACGCCGTACTATACCAACTCTACGGCCCTGCCCGTGGGCATCTCCGAGGACGTACTTTTTGCCCTGGAACACCAGGACCGGCTTCAGCCTTTATATACGGGCGGATCAGTGTTCCATACCTTCCTGGGCGAAGCTGTGACCGATCTTGAGGCGCTTAAGAATTTCATCATCACGGCCTTTAGCAAGACCAAGTTGCCGTACCTCTCCATCACGCCCACGTTTTCCGTGTGCAAGGAACACGGCTACATCCATGGCGAACACTTCGAGTGCCCCACCTGCGGCCGGGAAGCCGAGGTCTATACCCGCATCGTGGGATATTACCGCCCGGTTTCCCGCTGGAACAAGGGCAAGCAGGCCGAATACACGGACCGCGTGGTCTTTTCGGGCTGTGGCGAAACCGCCTGACCCCTGCAACAGTTACAAAACCAAGAGAACGGTTCCGGAATTCGGAGCCGTTCTCTTGGTTTTTGCTGTCTGGCTACTGGCCGGGAAACTCAGACCCCGAACAGCAGATTGTCCAAGGTGCCCACCAACTGGGCCATTTGCGGCTTGGTGATAAAGGCGTCCGCTCCCACCTCCTGGCACTTGATGGCCATTTGCTCGTTGATGAGCGAACTGAAGATGATCACGGGCGTTTTCCCGTAATGGGGGTCTTCCTTGAGCCTGCGGCAGAGGGTCAGCCCGTCGAGCTGGGGCATTTCAATGTCCGTAATCACCAGATCCACCAGATCGGTGATGGGCTTTTGTTCCGCATCCGCAGTCTTTTTGCATCGGCTCAAATGCTCGCTGGCGGAAAGCCCGTTTTCAAAGGCGGCCACATCCGTGTATCCGGACTGCTCCAGGATTTTGAGGATGGTGTGCCGGATAAAGGGCGAATCCTCGGCTAGCACCACTTTTTTGCTGGCGCGCATTTCCGGGGTGGCCTCTTCGGGCAGAGCCATCTGCGATTCCGAATCCAGCTTGGTTTCCGGGAAAAAGTTTGCCACAAGGTATTCAAAGTCAACCAAAAGCACGTCTTTGTCCCCCACGTGCACGGACCCTGTGAAATGGGAGGAGAACTGGTTCATGTAGGCATCCAGAGGGTCGATTTTGTCCCAGCCGATGCGGTGGATGCGGTTGACCCCGTCCGTCAGGAAGCTGCATACTAGATTGTTGAATTCCGTGACCAGGGCGATGGGACGTTCTACCTTTTCCCGGCGCTGCACCTTGAGTGCGGCGTAAAGATCGATGAACGGCAGGGTTTTTTCCCGCCAAAGCAGCACGCCGGGCATGGCCGGGTCCGCGTCCGGCGTTCGGGTGAAGCGTTCCTGTTCAAAGGAAATGATCTGCAAAATTTTTGAAACGTTGATGCCGTAGCTTTGTCCGCCAAGGAAGAATTCAAGGATTTCAACCTCATTGGTTCCGCTCTCCAGCAAAATTCCCTGGGCATCCCTCTTGTCTGCCATGTTCCCCCCGTTCGTGCCTGGATTTCTTTTCTTACTCCCTTATAGCGGGTCATGCTGTTTCTGGCAACGGGGAGTACGTTTTTTGAGTGTCCAGCCTTGAAAGTACGTCTTGGCGACGCGGATAACATCTTGAGTCTGATAGAAAATACGTCTTTACGAATGCGCGTCTCCGTGCTTGAACACTCGGATATGATTGGCTACACTCCCGCAAACATTGGCACTGGAGGATATGGTGAGCGACGAAAAAAGCTGCAAGGATTACCTGAAGGGAATGCCCCTGCCGGAGATTGATTTCCGGACGTTCTTGATGTCCCTTTCCTCTTCGGCGCTGGTGGCGCTGGGGGAGACCGAGGACCCGGCCACGGGGCGGACGGAATTCATGCCTCATCTTGCCAAGCATACCATCGACATCATCGCCATGTTGCAGCAGAAGTTCGATCAGGGGCTTACTGAAGAGGAGAGCCAGCTGCTGTGCAGAATGCTGTACAACTTGCGAATGAAATACGTGAACAAAGCCAAGTAGCGGAGCAAAGCGAATGAGCAAGCGGATTCCCGTGGGGCTGGTGGGCGTCACCGGCTACACCGGCATGGAATTGGCGCGGATTTTGGCGTGGCACCCCGGCATGGAGCTGGTCTGCGTCACCTCCCGGAAGGAATCGGGCAAACGGCTGGAGGAAATCTATCCGTTTTTGCGTGGCACCCGGCCCGGCGCATTGGAAATCACCACGCCCAGCCCCAAGGAATTGGCTGCCGTGTGTCGCTTGGCGTTCCTGGCCGTGCCGCACAAGACCGCCATGGAAATGGCGGATGCATTGCTTTGCGAAAACGTCAAGGTCGTGGACCTTTCCGCGGACTTCCGACTGAATGATAAGGCCGTGTACGAAGAATGGTACCGCACCGAGCACACCCGGCCCAACCGCCTTGCCGAGGCCGTGTATGGTCTGCCTGAACTCTACCGGGACGAGGTGGTCGAAGCTTCCTTGGTAGCCAACCCCGGCTGCTACCCCACATCCGCCATTCTTGGACTTTGTCCGGCCCTGACCAATGGATTGGTGGAAGCCGAGGATATTGTCATTGACTCTAAATCCGGTACATCCGGAGCTGGTCGCAAAGCCAGTGTGGGGTCCCTGTTCTGCGAGGTGCATGATTCCTTCCGGGCCTACGGG
>JAQVYA010000216.1 GCA_028708865.1 Desulfovibrio sp.
AAAATGAAATCGACACACCGGATCATCGTTGCCCGGGACGGACCATCGCGGCCCGGCTGCCCGGGCCCAACCCATTCCGCACTTGACAGCCAGGGCCGCGCGCCCCAAGGTGCAGGCCATGCAGCCCATCAATCTTCTTGACCTGACCTACGACGCACTGGAAGCCTTTGTGGTGGAAACCCTGGGCCAACCGCGTTTCCGCACGGATCAAATCTGGCGCTGGCTCTGGCAAAAGGATGCCCGCTCCTTTCAGGACATGACCAACCTCTCCAAGGATCTGCGCTCCCGGCTGCCGGAACTGGCCCGGGTTCACTGGCCCGAGGTAACGGAAACGCACCGCTCCCAGGACGGCACCGTCAAATTTCTGCTCCAGCTGCACGACGGCTGCCTCGTGGAAACCGTGCTCATCCCCAGCGTACAGGGCCGCTACACCCAGTGCCTCTCCACCCAGGTGGGCTGCGCCATGGCCTGCACCTTCTGCAATACCGGGCAAATGGGCTTTGAACGCAACATGACCCACGGCGAAATACTGGGGCAGATCCTGGTGGGCCGCCGTTTTTTGCTGGACCAAGGACTGCCCGAGCTGCGCAATTTCGTGTTCATGGGCATGGGCGAACCCCTGAACAACCTGGAAGCGCTCATGAACGCGCTGCGCTCCATGAACAGCGATACCGGCCTGAACATTTCCTGGCGTCGGGCCACGGTCTCTACCGTGGGTCTGCCCAAGCAGCTCGACATTCTCGGCGCGTCGGAACTGGCCCTGCCCGCCATTTCCCTGCACGCGCCCACCCAGGAACTGCGCGCCCAGATCATGCCCAAGGCCGCACGCGTGCCCCTGGACGAACTCATGGCCTGCCTGGACCGCTTCCCCATGCGGCCGCGAGAGCGCATCACCTTCGAATACCTGCTGCTGGGCGGGGTCAACGACTCCCTGGAACACGCCCGGCAACTGGCAAAGCTGCTCTCCAATCGTCGCTGCAAGGTCAACCTCATCGCCTACAACGCCACGGACGACGCGCCCTACAGCGCCCCGGACCGGGACCAGGTCGAACGGTTTGAAAAATACCTCTGGGATCAGGGCATGACCGCCACCATCCGCCGCTCCATGGGCGCGGACATCAAGGCCGCCTGCGGCCAGCTCAAAGCCCAGACCATCAAATAACTTTCCGGAACAAGAACTTATTCCCCGTTAAGAAATCGCCGCACATTCGCCAGGGCCGGGCCATGTCCGGACCCCACGACCGCGGTCCCGCGTTCTTTCCCTCTCCCGCTTGCCCCAGGCCGCAGACGCGAGTATGCTCCAAAGACGCGTCCTCACTGGAGCACGAGGGGGAATATGCCGTTTTCCATTGATGTCCGGACCATCATCCTGGCCCTGTTCGTGGGGAACCTGGTGTCCGCACTGTTGGTCTGGTCTTATGGGCAAAGCCGGGAACACACGGCCTCCTACCGGGCCTTTCTGGTCGGCAAGGTGCTTCAGGCACTGGCCTGGCTGCTGCTCGGCCAGCGCGGGAGCCTGCCCGATGCGGTCACGGTCCACTTGGCCAACCCGATCATTTTCTTCGGTTTCGGCCTGGAAGCCTTTGCGTTGACGGCCCTGTACCGCCGCCATGTACGTCCCCTGTTCCTCTCCATCCTGGCCGCGGCCGCCGCAGCATCCCTGGCCTACAATCTCTTTCAGGGCATCACCCCCAACGGGCGCGTGGCCCTGGCCGCCTTGTTCTCCTGCGGCTTCTACCTCGTCCCGGGCATTGCCCTGCAACAAGGAACTCAAATATCGCGGCTCCGGCGCACCATGGGCCTGCTCTATCTTCTCTCTTCCCTGGCCCTGGGGTTCCGAGCCACAGCCGCCTGGCTGGCAGATTTCAACTTCAGCCTGTTGACCCCGGACGCGGTGCAATCCTTTTCCTTCTTTCCCACCTACGTGCTCATGCTCCTGGGCAGCGTGGGCTTTCTGCTGCTCATGAAGGAAAAAGACGATGAAAAATTGCAACGCGCCGCCACACGCGACAGCCTCACCGGCATCTGGAACCGGGCCGCGTTTCTGGCCCAGGCCGAAAATCTGCTCGCCCTTTCCGACCGTCAAAACCGGGCCGCCTCCCTGTTCATGATGGACCTGGACCGCTTCAAAAAACTTAACGATACCTTCGGCCATCACACGGGCGACAAAGTGCTCGAGGATTTTGCGTCCACTGTTTCCGAATTGTTGCGCCGCTCAGACCTGTTCGGACGGTACGGCGGCGAAGAGTTCGTCGTCTTTCTGCCCAATACCGGCTCCGCCGAAGCCCGCCACGCCGCCGAACGGCTGCGGCTGGCCGTGGAGGCCCGGCGCTTGTTGACCGAAAATGGCCGGGAAATCACCTACACCGTGAGCATCGGCATCTGTACCAGCATGCCCGGTGCCCCCGCCGAACTGGGCGAAATGCTCCGCGCCGGAGATCAGGCCCTGTACATAGCCAAAGACATGGGACGAAACTGCGTGGCACAATGCGGCGCCGAAGACATCCCGCCCCTTGACGGAATCGACATGCCCACAGCATGACCCCCAATTTGAATAGCAAGCTCAAGTAAAATCCAATAAAAAAGCCTCCGGCGGCCAAAGGGCCCGCGGCCCCTTGGAACCCCGTTTACCGGCCGCGCTTCCGCGCGCCCGGAG
>JAQVYA010000217.1 GCA_028708865.1 Desulfovibrio sp.
GTCCGCGTTGCATAGGCCTGCGCCGCAAAGTCGTTCACAAGGACCACTTTTTTTTGACTGGCTCCCGGCAAATCACGATCCAGATCGATGTCCCAAGGAATGTTGGGAGGGGTACAGCGACGACCTGCAGAAACGGCACCGGCCACGGCAATGGCTGTCCGGGAAGCCTCCCCGGGCAGCACAAAGCCACGACCACGGAGCGCCTCCAGAAGATCGGCAAAGGATTGCACTTTGGCCGTATCCAACGTGAGCCATTCCACGGGCCGCAGTTCACGCCCGTCACTCTCGAACAAAACGAACCGGCTGCTGGTGCCGCCGATATCCGCTGCGAGGATACTGGTCATGCTCCCCCTTTATTGCGACTCAAGGCGCTTGGTAGTACTGTTTCCGGCACAACCGGGGAAGACGCGGCCCGGACGAGCCCCGCCAGGAAAACGATTTCCCTTTTATCGCAAAACACGATAACCCCTGAAGCACATTTTCCCAAGGAGAAACCATTATGAAACAACGCCTTTGCCTGTTGCTGCTCGGAATATTCATATTGCCGGTCTTTTCCGGCTGCGGCTACAATACCATGCAGCAAAACGAAGAAGAAGTCTTTGCGGCCTGGGGAAATCTTGAGGCCGCGCTGCAACGCCGTGCTGATCTGATCCCCAACCTTGTGGAAACCGTAAAGGCCTTTGCGTCCCATGAACGCGAGACCCTGGAAGCCGTTGTGGAAGCCCGGGCCAAAGCCACTTCCGTACAGCTCTCCCCGGACGCGCTCTCCAACCCGCAGGCCCTGGCCAACTTCCAGGCCGCCCAAGGGGAACTGGGCTCTGCCCTGGCTCGACTCATGGTGGTGGTGGAACGCTACCCCGACCTCAAGGCCAATCAAAACTTCCTGGCCCTGCAACACCAGCTCGAAGGGACGGAAAACCGCATCAACGTGGCCCGGCAGAGATACAACGAAGCCGTGAAATTTTTTAACTTTTCCATCCGTAAATTTCCCAACAGCCTAACCAATTCCCTGCTTTTGGATCTGGAGCGCAAGGAATTCTTCACGGCGGATGAATCCGCTCAAAAAGTGCCGCAAGTGGACTTCGGCACCAAGGACTAGCCTATGCATCTGCCGAACCACGGCGGCCCCCGGCGGCCTTTTGCCCTGCCAATACTAATTCTATTGTTGGCATCCTTCATTCCAGCGGCGGCCTGGGCTTTGGATGTCCCGGCCCTGCAAGGCCGGGTCAATGACTACGCCCAGATGATCAGCCCACAAGTGGAGGGCATGTTAAGCGATGCCCTGGCGGAACTGGAACAAACCGACTCCACACAAATCGTAGTGCTGACCGTCCCCTCCCTTGAAGGAGAGAATCTGGAAGCCTTTTCCATGCGCGTTGCCGAGGCATGGAAAATCGGCCAATCTCAAGATGATAACGGCGCGATCTTGCTGGTATCCAAAAATGACCACAAAATCCGCATCGAAGTAGGGTATGGGCTGGAAGGAAATCTCACGGACGTCCTCTCCGGCACCATCATCGACAATGTCATTGCCCCACGCTTCAAGCAGGGGGATTTTGACGGCGGATTCGTGGCCGGAATCGTAGCCATGATCCAGGCCGTACGCGGCGAATACACCGCGCCCAAGGAGAACGGTCCTGGCGATTTGCCCATTGCCATGTTGGCCATTTTGATGCTCATCATCCCCGGCTTCCTCATTGGGTTGAACTCCGTAGGCACACGCATTGGGCGACGCGGTTCCAGTGTAACGCGCGGCAGCCTGCCCCCGTTCATTTTCTGGGGCGGCGGCTTCGGCGGAGGCAACGACCACACGCCCTTTGGCGGAGGGGGATTCGGAGGATTCAGCGGTGGCGGTGGCGGCGGATTTGGCGGCGGCGGCGCATCCGGAGGCTGGTAGGAGAAGCAACATGACGAAATCGACACAAAACTTCCTCAATGAAACGGATCGTTCCCGTATTGTGGACGCGGTCCAGACTGCGGAAAAGACCACTTCCGGAGAAATCGTACCTCTGGTAGCGGCAGAGAGCCACGACTACCCCGCCGCTGAATTCAACGGGGCATTGGCGCTGGGTATGGCCCTGGCCATTCCGTGTACACGTCTGCTCGGCCATGGCGACATGTGGTCGTTCCTGCTCATATTCTGCATTATGTACGCACTCTCCTTCATTATCGTACGGCTCACCCCCGGGCTGAAACGCTTGTTTGTCCCCTCGTCGGTACAGAAGGCTTCCGTAGCCCGTGCCGCCATGACCGCCTTTCACACTTACGGCCTGCACCGTACGCGGGACATGACCGGAATCTTGATCTACGTCTCCATATTTGAACGCCGTATTCACGTATTGGCCGACAAAGGTATTAACGACAAGGTCCCCCCACGGACATGGGATGAAATCGTCGAGATCATTGCCGAAGGCATCCGCAATAAAACCCAGGGGGAAGCCATGGCCCGTGCCGTGGCCCGGTGCGGGGAGCTGCTTCAGGAACACTTTCCGGTACAGGAGGACGATGTGGACGAACTGCCCAATCTGATTGTGGAAGACAGCCCTGCATAACGGTCCATTCCTGAGCGTCCAAAAAGAAAAGGCCCCGTAACGGGGCCTTTTTCATGTCCAAAGTAGAATTCC
>JAQVYA010000218.1 GCA_028708865.1 Desulfovibrio sp.
GGGGCGGCGTTGGCGGATGGCGGCCAGCACGGGGTGGTCGTTCTGGTCGTGTTCGGACATGGAATCCTCCTTTTACGCTGGCGTACGTTAGCTCAAGGTCTGCGTCGCGGCAAGGGCGGCGTGCCGCATGAGGCGGCGGGAAGTCCGCTTCGGAGCTAGGAAAACACGGAGAAGCAGCGTATGCTGGGCCCATGCGGAATCCGGTCCTCTTTTTTTTATCGGCAGTCCCGTGCTTCGGGAACAGACGGAACAGGGTGTTCCCTGGTCTTGCCGTGCCGCTGTGGGCCGTGGTCCTGGCGATGGTCCTTTTGATGCGGCCCGGCCCGGCCCCGGCATTGCCGGAATCAGGGAGTGGATCCGGGGCCCGGACCGAATTCGGACCAGCGTTTTTGTCGGAGTTTTTTGTGGACGGGAGCAAGACCTCCGGCCCGCTGGCGATATTGCGCGGCGCAGACAACGTCCCCTGGCTGCGGCTGCGTCCTGCCGGGGCCCTGGAATGGGACAACGGCGCTCTGACCGGCGAGCTGCGGCTGGACCCCACGCCGTTGGATACGCCGTGGATTCGCGGGATGGTGCAGGGGCGGGCCCGTATCCGGTTGCAGGGTCGCGTGGTGGAATTGGAGTCCTTGCGGCTGGAGATGGACGAGGCCTGGATTCCCTCCCGGGAGGCGGAGCCGGATGCCGTCGGGGTTTTCGGCGGGCCTTCCAATGCCGGACCGATTGCGGGCCAGGGCGCCGGGCGCGGGACCGTGCTCCGTGGGCTGCGGATTACGGGCAGCGGGCGCTGGATGCCGGACCGCGCAGCTTTGGAATTGGAAGAAATGGAGTGTTCCTGGACTGGGGGCCGTCTTCGCGGACAAGGAGACTGGAACCTGGATCAGGGGATGCGGCTCCGTTCCCAGCTGACGGTTTCGGATGGTGCGGCATTTACGGCCATGCTTGTAAAAGTTTTTCCGCGTTCCCTGGCCGCTTTTCAGAATCCGGCAACCAAAGCGACGGGGGCGAATACAGGGCTGCGCGGTCCACTGGATATTCAAGTAAATCTCGATTTGAAGCCTGTTCAACCTGATGCAGACCAATCCGCAACGCCCGGGGGCCAAGCCGCAACATCGTGGGAATGGAATTGGGATTTGGATTTGCGGCGTCCGCTGCGTTTCGTGCTGCCGTCTTCGGGAGGCGGAGCTGGACACGGAGATACGATTCCGCCACTGCGGATGCAGGCCCGAATGCGGCCGGGCAAGGACCGGGAGTGGCGCATTTCGGGCCGCGTTGCGCCGCGCGATGTGCTGTTGCCGGAAAGTCTGGGCCTGGGAGTGTCCGCCCTGGAATTCGACGCGGAGGTTGCCTCGGGACGGTACACCTTTCACACGGTGCGCCTGCGTGCCGGGCAGGGGCTGGTTCTGGCCGGGAAGCAAACCGGGCTGCGTGACTTGAGCCTGCGCGGAATCTTCACGCCCCGTGGGGACCAGGGCTGGCAGGCCGAGAACTGGCGTGTGCAATTGCCGGGCGGCGTGGTCAAGGGCCGGGCTGTAATGGACGCGAACGGAGCGGGGCGTGCCGAACTCCGGGCCGGGAATTTGCATCTGGGCCAGTTGGCGCCCGCTCTGGAGGAACTGGCCGGGCTGCAAGGCTGGAGCGGGCAGGGACAGTTGGACCTTGCCGCTTCCTTGTATTTCGGGACGGCGCAGGCAGGTCCCCGGGATGCCGATGACCCCGGCGGGGAAGGGCTGCGCAGCGAGGTGCGGTTGACCTGGCGGGACGTGGGATACATGTCTGCCGATGGTCTGCACATGGGCCAGGGACTGGGCGGCTCGCTGCACCTGCATACCCGTTTGAGCATGCAGACCCTGCGCCGCTGGGTTAACGCGGAGTTGCGCCTGGAGCAGGGGGAGGTGCTTTTTGGACCTACCTATTTGAATATTTCCAAGCATCCCTTGCATTTTAATGGAAACGCCAACCAGATCGGCGCGGACCGGTTCAAGGATTTGCGGGTCGGACTGGAGTGGCAGGGATTCGGCCACGTCCGGGCCAACGGGGACCTCTGGGCCCATGGTCCGCTGGCGGAATGGCGTTGCCGGGCCGCCCTGGAGGTGGAACAGCTTGATTTGGGCTCTGTGTTTTCCTCGTTTGTCTCCTCTCCATTGGGATTGACCCGCTGGCAGGGCCCGGAGGCCGGGCTGGGCGGAGCCGGGGAACTGAAGCTGCAATTGTATTCGGACGGGGTGCACGCGGACGTGCAGGGCCGGGTGCGGCTTGCGGATGTTTCTTTGCGCAGCGCCGCAGGGGATGTGGACGTTTCCGGGGCGCATCTGGACATGCCGATGCGCTATCGGCTCAAGGGCGCTGCGGATGCGCCGGACCGGCACAAGGTGGCGGCCCGAGACGAGGGCAGCCTGTTGGTGGAACATCTGCGCACCCCCTGGTCCGAACGGGGCAATCTGGCGCTGCGGCTCGCCCTGGTACCCAACCGCCTTTATATCCTTGATACCATCCGTATTCCTTTGTTCGGCGGGCGGATTCGGCTGGAAAACGCCCAGTGCGACGCTCCCCTTTCTCCGGAATTCGCCCTGGCCGCGGACGTGCGATTCAAGGACATCGACCTGGGCCAGTGGGCGCGT
>JAQVYA010000219.1 GCA_028708865.1 Desulfovibrio sp.
CGTCCAGCAGGGCCTGAACCATGTCCGCATCGCTGCCGCGAACCTGGGGACTCGTACTCGGCTGGTTCTGGCGCAGCCAGTCCTCCTGATAGGAGTGGCGCGCCACGGCCACACTGTGGCCCGCCAGGTCTTCCAGTTCGTCGGTCGCCTTGTCCGATGCCGGAACCACCAAGGCCAGATCCATTTCAAAAAACGGACGGGAAAAGGCAATCCAGGTCTGGCGATCCGGACTGCGCAACAGGCCACAATGCACGTCCACCTCGCCGTTGCGCAGCCAGTCCAGCGCCTCGGGCCAGGTGCCGGTGCGGAAATGGACGGGGATCCCCGTATGCTGCGACCAGAGCCGCCAGATGTCCACATACAATCCGGCTGGTTCGCCCTGGTCGTCAAGAATCGCAAAGGGCGGATACCCTGCCGGGCAGGCCACCACCAAGGGCCGCGACACTGCCGGGGCCAACACATTCCCGGCATCCCCCGTGCTCATGGGAGCGCCGCCCTGGGGCGCGGCCAGACACCAGCCCGCAAAACAAAGCAGGCCCGCCAAGGCCAGACACAAGGCCGCGCCAAGATTCCGGCGGCAAAGGCCGGTCATGCGCCGCTGTCCGCAGTCTGGTCCGGGCACGGTCCGGAGAGAGGTCTGGGCATCGATCCAGGGAGTGCTCATGCTTTTCAGATAGCACAAAATCCCGGCATCCAACAGCAGGTTATGAAATATAGGCAGAGTTTTCAGGCCCCTGGAACAATCACAAAAAAAGCGTATCATCTTATGACGATACGCTTTCCAGAGTCGGCCGATTCAGGCCTTGGCGCAGGAGCGGACTAACGGTTTCTTCCACCGCCCATGCCGCCGCCCATACCGCGGCCGCCGCCCATACCACGCCCGCCGCCGCCCATACCGCGACCGCCGCCGCCCATGCCGCGACCGCCGCCGCCCATACCGCGACCGCCGCCGCCCATGCCTTGACCGCACGGTCCCATGCCGCGACCCTGTCCAGGCTGACCCGCGGCCATGCCCGGATTCGGAGCCGCGTTTTGCGCCCCGCCCTGTTCAAATTGCTCCAAAGCCTGGCGCACCGTGCCTTCATTGCAAAACGCAATCCGCACATTGCCCTGGCCCAGGGCGGCTTCCGCCTTGGGACCAACCCGGCCCGTAAGCACCACTGCGGCACCTGCTTCAGCCACGCTCTGAGCGGTTTGAATTCCCGCTCCCTGGGCCTGGGACGCGTTGGACGTATTTTCCAGCCAGCGATGTTCGCGGCTTTCCGTATCAAACAAAATAAAGCCTGCGGCCCGGCCAAAACGCGGGTCCACGGCGTGGTCCAGGGTCGGACCCTGGCTGCTGATGGCGATTATCATTCGCACCTCCTGTTTGCCTTAAAATAAGCAAACAACGTGCCGAATAAAAAAAGCGAACAATTCAAAGGGATGATAGAAAAGCGATCTCAAGATGGGCGAATTTTGCGCCATCTTGAGACGAAAAAATGGAGAATGGTGCGTCTTACACACCAAGCATGGGCGCAAGATGCTCCCACACCAACTCAGGGCGCAGATCCCGCATGCAGCGGTGGTGCCCTTCCGGGCAGCGGCGTGGACCATGCAGACCGCAGGGGCGGCAATGGAGGTCCGGCACCTCGAGCACGTGGGCCGTGTCCCCCCGTGGGAAGAATCCCAGTTCCCGCACGGTAGGTCCAAACAGGGCCAGGGTGGGCACACGCTGCATCCAAGCCAGGTGCATCGGGCCGGAATCGTTGCTCAAATACGCGTCCAGCCGCCGAATGCAGGCGGCCAGCCCGGGCAGGTCCGGCCGGGAGGCCAAGTTCACCACCTGATGCGAAGGGCGCGCCGCCCCGCGCACCACGGCGGCGGCGTCTTCCTCTTCCCCGGGCCCGCCAAACACGGCCACCGTGGCCCCGGCGTCCGCAGCCAGGGCCGCCACCCGCGCAAAATATTCCACAGGCCACTGTTTCGTCGGCCAGGTGGATCCGGGATGCACGCCCAGCAGCGGACGCGGCAGCGCGCCCAGCAACTCCTCGGCCTGAAGCCGGGCCGCAGGGGGCAGCGTCAGGTCCGGCCAGGGAAAGGCTCCGGCCCGGGGTTCCCGGTCCAGGGGCCGCAGCAGCCGCAGCAGCCGTTCGATTTCATCGTACCGCCCAAAGCCCCGGTCCACGGTATGGGTATAGGCCATGCGGTTGTAGGCCGGGCTACGGTAGCCGATGCGAACGGGCGCGCCCGTGGCCAGGGATACCACGGCGCTGCGCAGACTGGTATGGGCGGAAATCCAGAGATCCGGCTGCTTCCGGGCCATGCCCCGCCCAAAACTCCAGGCCGCGGCCAGGCTCCTGTGCTCTCCGCGCTTGGAGAAGCCCGTCACCGACGTGAGCCCTTCCTGGGCCGCAAACAAGCCTTCCAGCCCCCCCCGGACCACGAAATGCAGTTCGGCCCCGGGCCAGGCCGTGTGCAGGGCCGCCAGCAAGGGCAGGGTCAATACAGCGTCGCCCAAAAACGCCGTATTCCAGACGCCGATACGTTCAAAGCTGCGCATAGGCGACCTCTTACCCGCTCCGGCCCGGCCTGACAACAACCCGGCTTTGGCCCGAACACTTGAAATACCGGGCC
>JAQVYA010000109.1 GCA_028708865.1 Desulfovibrio sp.
GGGGGGGGGGGGGGGGGGGGGTGGGCGGTTGGGGGGGGGGGGGGGGCGGCGGACGATTTTGCCAATGGCGTCAGCGGAAGGTCCACCCAAAGGGGAGGACGGTGGCGCAGGGCCGCCCGGTGGAGCCGTCTGGATCGCAACAGGCTGGTCATGGGGTCGCAGTGTAGCGCAACACCGTCCAGGAGCAAGCAAAACCCGGCGGGCCGACGCACGGGGCCGGAGAACGGCTTTTCCTCTCTTGCGGGCCATGGTACAGGCGCGGCATGACATATTGCACCCGTCGACGCGCCCTGCGCATTTTGGCTTCCCTGGCCGCTGCCGTGCCCCTGGCTTGCCTGCCGGGGGGGCGGGGCTGTTTTCGAACCGCACAGGCAGGCGAAGGCCTGTCCGGGAGCGCTGCCGGACAGCCGGGACAACAGTTGGAAGAATTGCTGGGCCAGATGTTGCTGGTGGGATTTCGCGGCCGGACGGCTGGTCCGGATGCGCCGGTGGTCCGGGACCTGGCAGGGGTTTCCTCCGGACGGGGCGGCGTCAATGCCGGGGGCGTGGTGCTGTTTGATTATGACGTGGTCCAGGCAACCCATGAGCGCAATATTGCTGACCCGGAGCAGGTTCGCTCCCTGACCCGGCGGTTGCAGGACGTGGCGGCAATTCCGCCTCTGTTGGCCGTAGACCAGGAAGGGGGAAGGGTGCAGCGGCTCAAGAAGCGCTATGGTTTTCCGGAAACCGCATCCGCCGCGGACCTGGGCGCGGCCGGAACCGAGACCTCCGCGACCCTGCGCGCCGGGGCAGCCGTGGGCCGGACCTTGCGCCAGGCCGGTTTGAATCTGAACTTTGCGCCCGTGCTGGACGTGAACCGTAACCCGGGGAGTCCGGCCATCGGAGCTTTGGGGCGGAGCTTTTCCCAGGACCCGGAACGGGTGGCCGTCCATGGCCGGGCCTTTATCCAGGGGTTGCAGAGCCAGGGGGTTCTGGCCTGCGCCAAGCATTTTCCGGGACATGGCTCTGCCACCAGGGACAGCCACAAAGGGCTTCCGGACGTGAGCGCCAGCTGGTCCCCGGAGGAATTGATCCCCTATGCGCGGCTTCTTCCCGACGGGGAAGTCTCCATGGTCATGACCGGGCATCTGTACAATGCGCACTGGGACGCCAGGCTTCCGGCCAGTCTTTCGCGGCGCGTGGTGCAGGGCATGCTCCGGCAGGAACTCGGATTTGACGGCGTGGTGGTCACCGATGATCTGGACATGGCGGCCGTGGCTGAACGCTATGACCTGGCGGAACGCATCCTCTTGGCCGTCAATGCGGGCAGCGATCTGCTGCTCTTTGGCAATAACCTGCAATATGATCCGGACATCGCCCCCAAGGCGCGCCGACTTTTGTTGGAGCATGTTCTGGCCGGACGCATTGCCTTGGACCGCGTTTCTCGGAGTCTGCAACGCATTGCCCGGCTCAAGGCGGCGCTTGGCCGTATCGTTCCGGAAGAAAGGCGGACAGCCGGAGAATCCCGGCCGCCCGCCGTGCATCGCACCGGGAGCTAAACCTGGGGACAATGCTGTAGTGCGCCGTCAATGTCTTCCTGCGGCAATTCGAAGTTGGTCAATTCTCCTTTGAGATAGGCGTCGTACGAGGCCAAGTCGAGCATGCCGTGTCCTGAGTAGAGGAAGACCACGTTTTCATCGGGCCCGGCCTCCTTGGCCACTTCAATGGCCGCCTTGATGGCATGGGAGGTTTCCGGCGCAGGCAAAAAGCCTTGCGTCCGCAGGAAGAGCCGCGCCGCATCAAAGCATTCGGTCTGAAAATAGGCCCGGGCATCCACCAGCCCCTCTTCCATCAGGTTGCAGAGAATGGGGGCGTCCCCGTGGTAGCGCAGCCCTCCGGCATGGATGGGCGCGGGCATGAAGGCATGCCCCAGGGTGTGCATCTTGAGCATGGGGGTGAGCCGGGCCATGTCGCCGTAGTCGTAACGGTACTGGCCGCGGGTCAGGCTGGGGCAGGCGCGTGGTTCCGAGGCGACGAAGCGGATGTTTTCTCCGGCCAGCTTGCGCCGCAGAAAGGGCAGCACCAGTCCGGCAAAGTTGGACCCGCCGCCCACGCAGCCCACGAGATAGTCGGGTTTGGCCCCGATGCTTGCGAGCTGGCGTTCGGTTTCCAGCCCCACGATGGTCTGGTGCACGAGCACGTGGTTGAGTACGCTTCCCAGCGTGTATTTGGTGTCCTCGTGTGTGGCCGCGTCCTCCACGGCTTCGGAAATGGCCAGCCCCAGACTGCCTTTGCAGTCGGGATCTTTTTTCAGCATGGCGGAGCCGGTCCTGGTCATGGGCGAAGGGGAGGGATGCACCTGGGCCCCATAGTTGCGGATCAGGATTTGCCGGTACGGCTTCATCTCGTAGCTGACCTTGACCATATACACGGTGCAGTCCAGCCCGAACTGGCTGCACGCAAAGGACAGGGCCGTGCCCCACTGGCCGGCTCCGGTTTCCGTGGAAAGCCGCTTTACTCCCTCCACCATGTTGAAATAGGCCTGGGGGACCGAGGTGTTGGTCTTGTGCGACCCGGCCGGAGAGAGGGATTCGTCCTTATAGAATATTTTGCAACGGGCTCCGATGGCCTTTTCCAGGTTGCGGGCGCGCACCAGAGGAGTGGGCCTCCAGAGCCGGTACACATCCATGACGGGTTGGGGGATGGGAATCCAGCGTTCCTGGCTCATTTCCTGTTCGATGAGCCCTTGGGGGAAGATCGCGCCGAGTTGTTCCGGGGTGACGGGTTGCGCGGTTTGCGGATCCAGAGGCGGCGCCAGGGGGGTGGGCAGGTCGGGCTGGGGGTTGTACCACCGGTTGGGCAGTTCGGAAGCAGGGAGCAGAATTTTTCCTTCCATGGGGCTCGGCATGACGTTTCTCCTTGGTTGAAGCAGCAAAAAGGGTTGCGGTTTCGTGTCCCGCAACCCTTTTCGGTGTCCTCTCCGTTCGGAAGCGCCAAGCGCCGGAGGCATGAAAAAAGCCGCGGGTCCGTGAACCCGCGGCTTTCAGATCAATATTTCACCTCACCGACGGCTCACGTAGTATGCCGCCAGCACCACCAAAAATTTTGGCTGCAATTTCGTTTGGTCAACGGACCAGCACGGAAGCAGGTGACTTTGTTCATGGCTGCGTTTGTAGCCGTGGCCATCGTGGTTGTCAAGTCGTGGTGACGCTCAATGCCGTGTGCTTGAGCCACGGGGCCTTCTACTTGCCAATCCACACTGAGCACGGTTATTGTGCCCACACTCCGGGCGCGTCTCTGGCGCCCAATTCACATCGCAGGAGGATGCCTTGGTTCAACAAACCGTATATTTCATCGAGGGCGACGGTATCGGCCCCGAGGTCTGGGCTGCGGCCCGGCCCGTGCTGGACGGAGCCGTAAAGCGCGCCTACGGAAAATCCAAAAAACTGGTCTGGGAAGAAGTTCTGGCCGGGCAAAAGGCCTTTAAGGAAGTGGGCGAATATCTGCCCCAGGCCACCATGGACGTGCTTTCCGGCGCGGAAGTGGCCATGAAGGGACCGCTCCAGACGCCGGTGGGCAAGGGATTTCGCAGCCTGAACGTGGCCATGCGCCAGGCCTTTGACCTTTATGCCTGCATTCGGCCGGTGCGGCATTTCGCGGGTATTGAGTCTCCGGTCAAGCGGCCCGATCTCGTGGACATGGTTATTTTTCGCGAAAACACCGAGGACGTGTACGCGGGCATTGAATATGCCGCTGGAACGCCCGAGGCCAAACGGCTGATCGATTTTCTGCGCTCCGAGCTCAAGGCCGACGTGGACTCCGCCGCCGGAGTGGGCATCAAGCCCATTACGGAGCGCGGCTCAAAGCGTCTGGTGGAAAAAGCCATCCGCTTTGCCCTGAATGCGGGCCGCTCCTCCGTGACCCTGGTGCACAAGGGCAACATCATGAAGTACACCGAGGGCGCGTTCATGAACTGGGGCTACGAACTGGCGCGTGAGCAGTTCGCGGACGAGGTCATGACCGAATCCGAGCTGGAGGGCGGAAACAAGCCGCTGGTCCTCAAGGACCGCATTGCTGACGCCATGTTCCAGGCCGTGTTGCAGGCTCCGCAGGAGTACGACGTCATCGCCACCACCAACCTGAACGGGGACTACCTTTCGGATGCGCTGGTGGCGCAGGTGGGCGGACTCGGCCTGGCTCCGGGCGTGAACAAGTCCGACACCCTGGCCCTTTACGAACCTACGCACGGAACGGCCCCCACCATTGCCGGGCTGGACAAGGCCAACCCCGGCAGCCTGATTCTCAGCGGAGCCATGCTCCTGGAGGATTTGGGCTGGACCGAGGCGGCCGAGGCCGTGCAAGGGGCCGTGGACAAGGCCATTGCAGGCAAGCGCGTTACCGGGGATCTGGCCGGGCAGATTCCAGGGGCCGAGCCCGTGGGCTGCAAGGAATTCGGGGAAATCATCCTCGCCAACATCTGACGACAGAGGCGGCCCCTGGGCCGCCTTTCTTTTGGTCGACATATGCACTCCGATATTCTTACGATTCAAGGGCTCACCTTTGGCTATCCGGGCCGGGACAAGGTCTTCAAAAATGCCTCTGCCCGGATTCGGGCCGGGGAATTGGTGGTGCTGGAAGGGCCGTCCGGCGCAGGAAAATCCACGCTCCTCCGGTTGCTTTGCCGTCTTGAGGAGCCGCTGGCCGGGACCATCGCCATGTATGGTGAATCCTTGGCGGCCATGAATCCGGTGCGGCTGCGCCGCCGGATTTGCTACATTCAGCAGACGCCCACGGTGGTGGAGGGCAGTGTGCGCCGCAACCTGCTGTTGCCATTTGGGTTCAAGGCCAACAGCGACCTGGAAGTGCCGTCGGATACGTACCTACGGCAGCGTCTGGAAGAATTCCTTCTTCATGGCGTGACGCTGGAGCAGCCCGCCTCCGCCCTTTCCGTGGGACAAAGGCAGCGGATTTGCGTGCTGCGCTCCCTGCTGCTGTGGCCCGAGGTCATGCTTTTTGACGAACCCACCAGCGCCCTGGACAAGGAGAGCGCCGCCGTGGTCATGCGGGCCGCCCACTCCCTGCATGCGCAGGGAGTCACCATCTTGCTGGTGACTCATGCCCTGGAGGCCGGAGAAATCGAGAACGCTGTCCCGCTGCGCGTGAACGGAAGGAAATTGGAGCGGTGAATATGTATCCTGTGGAAATCGGGCCTCTGCAACTGGCTTTGGGGTTGCTCTTCGTGCTGCTGGCCCAGGGGCTTTCCCTGGTCTATAAGCTCGGGCTTGTACGGGACCTGGCCGTGGGCACGCTGCGGACCTTTGCCCAGCTGCTGCTCATGGGCTACGTCCTGCGGGTGGTCTTTGAAGTGAATCTTATGGCCGTGACTTTGGGCGTGTTCGCGGTCATGCTTGTTACGGCCGTGCACACGGTGCGGGGCCGCGTCAAGGAACGCTCCGTCCCCTTTGTTCTGCCATTGGGTTTTTCCATGCTGCTCAGTTATCTGACGGTTTCCGTACTGGTCACGTCCGTGGTGCTCCAGGCCCGTCCCTGGTGGAATCCTGTTTACTTTATTCCGCTTTCCGGCATGGTGGTGGGCAATTCCATGACCGCCATGGCCGTGGCCCTGGATCGGCTTTTTTCCAGCTTGCGGGCCCGGCGCAACGAGGTGGAGATGATGCTCAGCCTTGGGGCCGACTACCGCGAGGCCAGCAGCGACATAACCCGCGAGGCTGTCCGTGCGGGTATGATTCCCTCCATCACCTCCATGATGGGGGTAGGGCTGGTGTTTATCCCCGGCATGATGACCGGCCAGATTCTTTCCGGCACCGATCCCATGCTCGCCATCCGTTATCAGATCGTGGTCATGCTCATGCTGGTGGGGTCCACAGCCATTGGGTCCACGCTCACGGTGCTGCTGGTGCGGCGGCGCTGCTTTGGCAAGGGGCAGCAATTGCTTTTGCCGCCGCTTTGATTTTTCTGGAGACGACGTTGCCCGGTGCGGTCCGGATTTTTTGTCGGAACGGACAAAGCCGCGAAGCAGGCCCCAATGCCGCGAAATGGAGTTGTTGACCCGGTGGGGCGGGCATATTAGGTGCTCGGTCATGCCCATGACATCTCAAAAAGCATCCCGTCCCACGGTTTCCGTGGCATTGCCCTGCTGGAATGCGGAAGCTACCCTTCCGGCCTGCCTGGATAGCCTGCTGGCCCAGACCTGGCCTGATTTCGAAGTGGTGGCCGTGGACGACGGCTCCACTGACGGGACCGCGGAGGTGCTGCATGAATATGCGCGGCGCGACGCCCGCATTCGCCCTGTCTTTATCCGGCATGGCGGGGTGGCCGTAGCAGGCAATGCCGCGCTGGAAAAGGCCAGGGGCCGTTTCGTGGCGCGTATGGATGCCGATGACCTAGCACTGCCGGAGCGTCTGGCCGCCCAGGCGGGCTGGCTGGCGACACGGCCGCGGGTGGGCCTGGTGGGCAGCCGGGTGCGGTTCGGCGGGGACCGGAGCACGGCCGGGGGGTATGCCGCGTATGTGGACTGGACCAACCGGCTGGTGACCAGCGAGGCCATTTCCTTAAACCGGTTCGTGGAGTCGCCGTTCGCGTTCCCTTCGATCATGTTCCGGCGGGAGCTGTTTTTTGAATATGGCGGCTTTCGGGACGGGGATTTTCCGGAAGACTATGAATTTTTGCTGCGGCTCATGGATCGGGGCGTACTGATGGAAAAAGTGGATGCGGAGTTGCTGGTCTGGAACGACCCGCCCACGCGGCTGACCCGCACGGATTCCCGGTATGACCCCTCCGCGTTTTACCGCGTCAAAGCCAAGTATCTGGCCCGGTGGCTGGAGCGGCGCAATCCCGGACACCCGCGGGTGGGGGTGCTGGGCGCGGGCCGCCCCACGCGCAAGCGCGCGGAAATGCTCAGTGCGCACGGACTGGAAATTACGGAATATTACGACCTGGACCCGCGCAAGGTGGGCCAGATAATCCAGGGGCGGCCTGTGCTGCATCGTGATGAGGTGCCCCCGCCCGGGCGTCGTTTTTTGCTTTCCTATGTGGCCTCGCGCGGTGCGCGGGAGGACATTGCCGCGTTTCTTCGCACCCGGGGGTACGTTGTCGGAAGGGACTGGATTGCAGCGGCCTGAACTTTCTTTATGAAATCGCGTGACGCCCTGGGCGTCCGGCCTTGCGGCATTGGACGCGAAAAAGGCCCGCACACCGTGTGCGGGCCTAGTCCGTGTCCGGGCGTCGTTCACTCGCCCGCGTCAGGAGGAGTGATGGTCGAAGTCCGTTGCGCGGTTTTCTTCCATCTACCTGAACTATTGAAAAACGTTTTTATTTGGTCCAGTCGAGCACCACTTTGCCGCTCTGGCCTGAACGCATGATCTCGAACCCTTCGGCGAACCGGGCCGCAGGAAAATGATGCGTGATGGCCGGATTGATATCCAGGCCGCTCTGGATCATGGACGCCATTTTATACCACGTCTCGAACATTTCCCGTCCGTAAATGCCCTTGAGCCGCAGCCCTTTGAAGACCACCTGATTCCAGTCGATGGCGGTTTGTTCCGGTAGGATGCCCAGCAGCGCCACGCTGCCGCCATGGTTCATGTTGGCCAGAAGTTGCCGGAATGCTGACGGGTTGCCGGACATTTCCAGCCCCACGTCAAAGCCTTCCACCATGCCGAGCTCGTCCATGACGCTTTGCAGGTCCTGCTGCATGACGTTCACGGTTCGGGAGGCGCCCAACCGGGCGGCCAGGCCCAGGCGATAGTCGTTAACGTCCGTGATGACCACGTGACGGGCACCGGCAAAGCGAGTCACGGCCACGGCCATGATGCCGATGGGGCCGGCTCCGGTGATGAGCACGTCTTCGCCCACCATGTCAAAGGACAGGGCCGTGTGCACGGCATTGCCCAAGGGATCGAGCACCGCGCCCAGATCGTCGGAAACCGCTTCGGGCAGTTTGAATACGTTGGAGGCGGGTACGCTCAGGTATTCGGCAAAGCAGCCGGGGCGGTTCACGCCGATACCCAGGGTGTTGCGGCAGAGGTGCCGTTTGCCTGCGCGGCAATTGCGGCAATGGCCGCAGGTGACGTGCCCTTCGGCGGAGACGCGGTCCCCAGGCGTCAGGCCGCGTACCTCGCTGCCCACGGCAACGATGCGGCCGGAGAATTCATGCCCCACCACCATGGGAACGGGAATGGTGGCGGCAGCCCACTCGTCCCAGTTGAAAATATGCACATCCGTACCGCAAATGGCCGTCCGCCGCACGCGCACCAGCACATCGTTGTGCCCAAAGCGCGGCACGGGAACCTGCTCCAGCCAGATGCCCGGTTCGGCCTTGCTCTTTACCAGCGCCCGCATGTGGCGGGGAATTTCCGTGGTCCGGCTCATGTTCGGGCTCCTTGCGCTCAGGAAATGACGTTCATTTCGCGACCCACGCGAACAAAGGCGTCCACAGCCCGCCGGACCTGCTCCGGGGTGTGCGCCGCGCTCATCTGGGTCCGGATGCGGGCTTTGCCTTGGGGCACCACCGGATAGCTGAACCCGATGACGTATACGCCGTGTTCCAGAAGCCGTGCGGCCATTTCCTGGGCCACGCGGGCATCGCCGAGCATCACTGGGATGATGGGATGCTCGCCCGGAACCAGCTCGAAACCGGCCGCAGTCATACCCTGCCGGAAGATGTGGCTGTTTTCCCGCAGGTTTTCCCGCAGCTCCCCCAGTCCTTCGATGAGGTTCAGCGCCTCCAGGGATCCAGCCGCAATGGAGGGGCAGAGGGTGTTGGAAAAAAGATAGGGACGCGAGCGCTGGCGGAGCCATTCGATGATTTCCCGGCGGCCCGAGGTGTACCCGCCGGAAGCGCCGCCCAGGGCCTTGCCCAAGGTGCTGGTGAGGATGTCGATGCGTCCCATGACGCCGCGGTATTCGTGGCTGCCACGTCCGTTGGCGCCCATGAATCCGGTGGCGTGGGAATCGTCCACCATGGTCAGCGCGCCGTAGCGTTCGGCCAGGTCGCACAGCCCGGCCAGGTCGGCCACGATGCCGTCCATGGAAAAGACCCCGTCCGTGACCACGAGCACGTGGCGACAATCCGCCGCCTCTTTCAGGCGAGCTTCCAGATCGGCCATGTCGTTGTTTTTGTACCGCAGCCGCCGGGCCTTGCAGAGCCTCACCCCGTCGATGATGGAAGCATGGTTCAGCTCGTCGGAAATGATGGCGTCCTCGGGGCCGAGCAGCGTCTCAAAAAGGCCGCCGTTGGCGTCGAAGCAGGATCCGTAGAGGATGGTGTCTTCCGTGCCGAGAAATGTGGTGAGCCGGGCTTCCAGCTCCTTGTGCACGATTTGGGTGCCGCAGATGAAGCGCACCGAGGCCATGCCGTAGCCGTACCGGTCCAGGGCATCCTTGGCGGCCTGGATCAACCGGGGATGATTGGCCAGACCCAGGTAGTTGTTGGCGCAAAAGTTGAGCACCTCGCTTCCATCGGCTAGGGTGATCAAAGCCTGCTGGGGCGAGTCGATGATCCGTTCGGCCTTGTAAAGTCCCTGAGATTGCAGTGCGGCGGTTTCTTTGGCCAGCCGCGCCGTCAGCGATTGGGTCATGCCTGCCTCCTTGGGTGCATTGTGCTCGTTCGAGAGGGAAACCGACATTATTTTTCTTGTCAAGTAAAAATACAGCGGCTAAATTGCTCGTATCGAATCCTGGATGAACAAAAACGGCTCATCTGCGCAGCCGGGGGGAGCCAATGGAAAAACCGTTGAATCTCGACCATATCGACAGGGCAATAATTGACGAACTGCAACGGGACGGGCGCGCCTCCTACAAGAGCATCGCCCGCAAGCTGGGCGTGTCGGACGGCACGGTGCGGCTGCGCACGGAGCGCATGATGGAGTGCGGCTATCTGCGCATTTCCGCCTCGGTGAATCCCCTGTATTTTGAAAATACCCTCACCGCCATCATCGGCATCAATCTGGAAAAAAAAGTGGATCAGACCATCATGGAATGGGTTTCGCGGTGTAGCGGGGTTCAGTCCGTGATCAATGTCACGGGGCGGTATGATCTGCTGGTGGAGCTTTCGGTTTCCTCGCGTTCCAATTTGAAGCGTTTTCTGGTGGACGACCTCCAGGCCCTGGGGGGCGTGGTTTCCACTGAGACCTACCTGTACCTGGAAGCCATCAACAAATGGGTGGAGCACAAGGAGCATGACCAGGACTTGCCTGGAGCCTGGAAGTGAAGCGCACCACCTGTACTCGGCACTGCGGCAACGGATGCGCCCTGTTGGTGGGGCTTGAGAACGGCAGACTCTGCGTGCGCGGGGATTCGGACCATCCAGCCACGCGCGGCCTGCTCTGCGCCAAGACCATGCGCTTTGGCCAGCGGCTGCACGCTCCGGACCGCATTACCCGGCCCCTGTTGCGGCAGGACGGCGTGTTGCGGGAATGCTCCTGGGAAACGGCCCTGGAGGTGGCGGCCCAGCGGATTCAGGCCTTGCGGAACCGGCCGCGGGCCATGCTGCATGTCTTTTACGTAGGGTCGTACGGGGTGCTGTTCCGCGCTTCGTCGTATTTTTTCGGTCGTCTTGGCGCGTCGGAGCGGTCCGGAGACTACTGCCTGGACGGCGGCATCGAGGCCCAGACCCTGGACTTTGGAACCATTGCCGAACCTGAACTGGATGACCTTGCCGCCAGCCGGACCATTGTGAACTGGGGACGAAACCTGGATGCGGAAGGGATGCTCACGGGCCGACACGTGCGCGCCGCCCGCGACCGGGGGGCTGTGGTTCTCGCCATCACCCCAGGGGACCCCGGGTACAAGCC
>JAQVYA010000220.1 GCA_028708865.1 Desulfovibrio sp.
CCACTTAACGTGTCAACCCTTGATTCAAACTTTCAGAGATCGGCCGCCGGACCAAAGTCCCGTGCGGCGGAGGAGCTTTCTAGGCTTTCGCCTGGTTCCAGTCAAGTGCTTTTTTCACTTTTTTTCAAAAAGCAAGCTCTCAACTCGGCTCCCCTTTCGCAAGCGGCGAAGAAGGTTACTAGGCTCTCGCCTTTTCGGAGTCAAGCACTTTTTGTACTTTTTTTTAACGCGGTCAGCGTTTTGTCCGAAAGCTTCTTGCCGTCAGCGACGAAGAGTGTGTCTATTCAAAACCTCTTCTCAGGTCAAGCGCTTTTTTCCAATAAAATACAATTTCGCGTTGTCGTTTATCTTTAGCCCGCTCAAAAGCACCATCAAAGCCCCTGCCATACGTGGCTGCCTCTTCCTGGAAAGCATGGAAGACGGGCCAAGCAAAAGTGGCTGGTCCGTCTTCCGTACTTACGACAGCTAATCAACAAGGCGACGCCGCAGGCTTTGGCGCAACGTGGGCTCGCCATGGTCCTTGTACTCGTACCGCACCCTGATCAGAGGTTTGTTCACCCGCAAAAGCTTTGTAATGTCAATTGGGGTTGCAGATACGACCAAATCACAATCGCAGGCGTCAATGGTAGCCTCAAGGTCATGCACCTGCTGCGCTGAGTACCCCATGGCCGGAAGCACAGTGCCAATTTCCGGATAATCGGCAAAGGTGTCCTTAAGCGTGCCGCACAACCAGGGGCGCGGGTCCACCAGTTCGCGGGCCCCATTTCGTTTTGCAGCCACCACTCCCGCACCAAATCGCATCTCTCCGTGGGTCACGGTGGGGCCATCCTCCACTACCAGCACACGCTTTCCCCGAATGACCAAAGGATCATCCACCAACAATTCGGATTCAGCCAAAATAATTTCTGCCGCGGGATTGCATTCGGTGATCGTACGGCGCAACGCCTCCACCTTTTCCGGCTCGGCGCTGTCCACCTTATTGATTACAGCGATGTCGCACATGCGCATATTGGTTTCACCGGGATGGTACGTCAGTTCATGCCCGGCTCTGTGCGGGTCAAAAACCACAATATTTACATCAGGTTTATAAAATGGAGTATCATTATTCCCGCCATCCCAGACCACGATGTCGGCCTCCTGCTCGGCGCGGCGCAGAATCTTCTCGTAATCCACCCCGGCGTAGATCACCGCTCCCATGTCCACCACCGGCTCGTACTCCTCGCGTTCCTCAATGGTGCAATCCTGTCTGTCCATGTCCTCATAGTCGGCAAAACGCTGCACTTCCTGACGAACAAGGTCGCCGTAGGGCATGGGATGCCGCACGGCCACCATCCGCTTCCCCCACGACTGGACAACGCGCATGACTTCCCGGCTGGTTTGAGACTTTCCGCACCCCGTACGCACGGCGCAAACCGAAATCACAGGACGAGACGAAGAAAGCATCGTGTAGGAGGCGCCCACGATCATAAAATCCGCGCCGCAGGCCGTGGCGATGGAGGCCTTATGCATCACCTCCACATGGGGGATGTCCGAGTACGAAAAGACCACCAGATCCACGCTCTGTTCCCGGATCAATGCTGGCAGGCGTTCATCAGGAAAAATTGGAATGCCTTCGGGATAGGCTGCTCCGGCCAGTTCCGCCGGGTATTTGCGTCCGTCAATATTGGGAATTTGCGTGGCCGTAAAACACACGACCCGGTACCGATCATTATTGCGGAAATAGACATTGAAATTGTGAAAATCTCGACCTGCCGCCCCCATGATGATGACGTTTTCAACCACCAGGTGAACCTCCTTAATAAATGGTGGAAAACTGACGGCGAGTTGTCATCCCGCCGCCGGTATCGTCACTTGCTCAAAACAGGCACGATGCGCTCTAAGGCCCAATCTACCTGTTCCGCAGTAATAACCAGAGGCGGCGCAAAACGGATGATATTCTCGTGTGTCTCCTTGCAAAGCAAACCAACCTGCTGCAAGGCCTCGCAATATTGTCGCGCACCACCCGCCGCATCCATAAATTCCACCCCCAGAAGCAGGCCGCGTCCCCGCACTTCACGAATCCTCGGGTTGTGGATGGCTCGAAGTCCCGCAAGAAATCGTTGCCCCATGAGAGCGGCATTTTCTATCAATCCCTCGTCCACCAGGACCTTTAACGCTGTCCGGGCCACAGCACAGGCCAACGGATTTCCGCCAAAAGTTGATCCGTGCTCGCCGGGCCGCAGCACTCCGAGCACCGCAGTATTGGAGAGCACCGCCGAAACGGGATAAAAACCACCGGACAAGGCTTTACCGATCAAGGTGATATCCGCTTCAACCCCTTCGTGCTCTTCAGCCAGGAGTTTCCCGGTCCGCCCCAGCCCCGTCTGGATCTCATCAAGAATCAACTGAATGTTGTGCTGGTCGCACAACGCCCTCACCCGTCGCAAATACCCCTCAGGAGGGATCACAACTCCGGCCTCGCCCTGAATGGGCTCCACCAGGAGCGCCACGGTACGGGGTGTGATCGCCGCTTCAAAGGCATCGGCATCACCGAACGGAACCACGGTAAACCCTGGGGTAAAAGGACCAAACCCTGCGCGGGATCCCGGATCCGTGC
>JAQVYA010000221.1 GCA_028708865.1 Desulfovibrio sp.
GGTCAGTACGCTGGGCTCGCATCGCGCCACAGGCGGTTGCCCCACCTCCACAAAGCAGCCTGAAGAAAGCAACACCATCGACAGCAGGCCATGCAGGAGCATGGTGACAAGAAGCCCGGCTCCCCGTCCGCCCGCCTCAGGGGTGACCGTCATGGTCCGGCTCCGTCGTGATGGTGAAGTCCTCACGCCCCTGCAAGCGGGCTTGGTCCAAAGCCCCCATGAAGGCCTGAAACGGAGCCTGACGATCCACCATGAAGTTCAAAGGCCTCTCTGGCAACCCCGCCAGGGCCGCGCCCAACTCCTCCAACGAAACGCGCTCCCCCTCCAGGTAGACGCTGCCTTGGGAATCAATGGTCACCACGGTCTGCCGCTCTTCGGAAGCCATGGTGCCGGAATCCGCTGATGGCAACAACACGTCCACCGCAGGCTTCATGAACGTCGTAGCCATGATGAAGAAGATCAACAGCAGGAAAATCACGTCGATGAGCGGCGTGAGATCCGGGCCGTCTCCCAATCCAGCGTCAAAACCGAAACCATCCGTCATGATGTCGCCCCCTGAGCCCGGGCCGCGACCAGTCCGGACCGCCGCTGCGAACCGCGTACAGACTCGGCCACCGGGCAGGTGGTCTTAAAGAGTTCCACGGCCCGGTAACTGTGCTCAATGGCTTCAATATGAAATCCTTTCATCTTGAGGCTGAGCAGGTAGTAAAAAACCAGGGTGGGCACAGCCACGGAAAGGCCCAGGATCGTGGTCAGCAGGGCTTCCCAAATGCCGGAGGCCAGCATGGCGGAGTCCGGGGCCGCGGCCTCGGCCACCACCTTGAAGACCTGCACCATGCCGAGCATGGTCCCGAGCAACCCCAGAAGCGGCGAAATCACCGCAATAAGCCGTAGCAGAGTAACCCCCCGGTTGACCTGCTCAAAGTTGCGGTGAAACAGATAGGCCACCTCAGCCCGGATGTCGTCTGAGTGGGCGGAATGGGTTTTGACGATGCAGGCGATGATGTTGATCAACGGATTGGACACCTCACCGCAAAGCTGTTCCCTGTACCGTCCGGTGCCATTTTCAATCCGCTGGAACCGCTTGCGGAAATCCCGGTGCACCAGGGAAAGAAACACCGAATTTTTTATGGAAAGATACAAACTGATCACAGACAGCACAATGAGAACGGCTCCGGTGGGGCCGATGGTGCGGACGAAATCCATCATTGCATGGCCTCCTCTTCAGTCTGCTCTTCGGTCTGCTCCGGCACCGGATCCGCGGAGGCGTTGGCCCGGGACCATTCCCCATTGCAACGACCGGTCATGGAACGCACCTGGACTCGAAATAGAGGCGAACGTCCTTTTTTATTCAACACGCCCGCAGCCCTGGAATAATCCTGCCCCATGACCAGACCCAAAAGACGCCAGCCTTCCTGCCGGGCCGCCTCGCCCTCCACGAATTCTCCCTGGCCGCGGCAGGACACCCCGGCCCAGGAACGTAAATCCGACGAGGCCGACGTGAACTTCAGCAACACTTCATTGTTCTGCGCAACGCAACGCTGTACCCCGCCGCGCGGATTAATCATGAAACAGATGTCCTTTCCCATAAAAAAAGGAGTTGCCTCAATAACATACGGGCACCCCTCCGGCTCAACCACGCAGATGGAAGCCCAGGGCACACTGCGGACAAGCCGCTCCATTTCTTCAGGCGTCATGGCGCGCATGGACTTTTTCCTCGCAGGCAATATCGTACAATTGTTCAAAGAAACGGCGGGCCTCGGCCAGGTCGTTCGCGTCCGGATGTTTTGCCGCCTCTTCAATATTGGCGCGGCGTTCCGGGGTCATGGGATGGTGGCCGGATGCGGCCATCACCTTGATCAATTCTGGATCAATGCGTCCCTGGCACAAAAAGCTGCCCAGCACGTCATTGCCCTGCACTACGTCCAGGGCGGCCCGGCGTACATCCTCGGCGTGCCCGGACGCGGGGCTGGCCCCCAGCGTGCCAAAAATCGCTACCCGCTGTCCCGCAAGCCCGGCCATATATCCGGCGGCCCGGGGATCGGGCTTTCCCTTGTCCACCCAGTATCCCACGGCCACCACGTCATATCCGTCCGGAGAAGGGGCCTGCTCCACGGGGTGGATGTCCACTTTCCCCTTCCAGGCCGCCAGGGCTTGCTGCGCCACCTGCCGGGTATTCCCGGTACGACTCGAATAGACCACCAAAAGACGCATTATGCCGCCACCTCCGATGCATACTGCCCACGCAGGACCAGAAAACGTTCCAGAACACTGCCCAGGATGCGCCGTTTTTCATCCCGGCCGAGATACACTGAAAACATGGCCTGGCCCTGGGTATCAAAGAATTGCACTGAATAGCTCTCCATGTTGAAAAACGGCTTGGATACGAGCCAGATGGATCCGAGGCGGTCCACAAACAAGTGCCCTTTGAGGGGATTGCCGCGCTCCATGAGGTTGAAGAACCCGTGCCCGAACCGCCCCTTGGGCAACCGTCCCGAGACCTCCACTACGGCCCCCTCATTGCAACTGATGAACGTCACCTTTTCCCAGGTGGTCATTTCTTTCCACAAGGATTCAAATTCCTTAGCCG
>JAQVYA010000222.1 GCA_028708865.1 Desulfovibrio sp.
CTCAAGGGCGTGGAACAGCTTCAAGTGCACGTGGTGCCCGGCATCCCGCATGCCGAGGTATTGCGGCTGGCCCGCAAGGTCAATTCCGATTTGATCATCATGGGCCCGCATACCAGGGAGTATGCGGAAAAGCGTTCTTCCATGTGGGGCATGGCGGGCAGTACGCTGGAACGCGTCAGCCAGAAGGCGCGGTGTCCGGTCATGATCGTGACCCAGTCCACGCCTTACGGCGAGCACCGCTTCGAGAACATCCTGGTGGCCACGGACTTTTCCGAACAGGCCGAATGCGCGGTGAACTATGGCGGCCAACTGGTGCGCCAGTACAAGGCGGCCATGACGCTGCTGCATGTGGTGGATATGGACGGTCTGGCCGGTCAGATGAACGACGAGGAACTCAAGCGCCTGCTGACCCAGAATCGCGAACGCATGGAAGAGGAATACGCGGCCCGGCTCAAGGGGGTGGATCCGTGCAGCTTTGAATGCGTGGCCGGAAAGCCGGCCATGGATATCCTCAAGACGGCGCGGCTTATCAAGGCGGACTTGATTCTCATGGCTCACCATTCCAAGGAAATCGACCCGGAAAAGGCGTTCCTCGGGTCCACGGTGACCCAGGTGGCCCTGAACGCGGGCTGCCCCACCATGAGCGTGAACCGTCACTTCGATCTGCGCTGCGGACTGATGTATGACCAGGACGGCTCCGTGAGCGAGGAAAAGGCCGGGGCTTCGGCATAGTCCGGCAGGGATCTGCCGAGGGAAAGCCGGAGAAGGGCGGAAATGGCTGCCGGGACCGTTGATGTCCCGGCAGCCCGTGGAGGCGGAGCGCCCCGGCTGGTACGGGGTTGCCAAAGCAAAGGGAGAGAAAGATCATGACCGAATCCATCACAGAAACCGTGCGCGAGCCGGTGCCCCTGCTTCCGGCCGGGAGCGCGTTGCTGGAGCGCGTACAGAAAATGCTGCCCGAGGGCGGGAATCTGTCCCTGTGCCTGACCTGCGGACTGTGCGCCTCGGGGTGTCCGGCTGCGGGGCTGCACGACATGGACCCGCGCAAGTTCTTGCGCCTTTGCGCCTGGGGACAGGACGAGGAGGTGGCATCCTCGCCATGGGTCTGGATGTGCACCATGTGTCAGCGCTGCGTGTACGCCTGTCCCATGCATATAGATATTCCCAGGCTCATTTACGAAGTCCGTTCCCTCTGGCCGCGTGATGCCCGGCCCAAGGGGATTTTGGGTTCCTGCGAACAGGCGCTGAATACGGACGGCAATTCGGCCATGGGAGCGCGCAGCGAGGACTTTCAGTTTGTGGTGGAGGATATTCTGGAGGAGGTGCGCGAAGAGCAGCCGGACTGGAAGGACCTGGGGGTTACCTTCAACCGCAAGGGGGCCAAGTACTTTCTGAATCAAAATTCGCGTGAACCCGTGACCGAGCCGGATGAGATGGTGCCGTTGTGGAAGATTCTGCATACTGTGGGCGCGGACTGGACCTATTCCACCCGGGGCTGGGCCGCGGAAAATTATTGCATGTTCCTGGCAGATGACGCGTCCTGGGAGACGGTGGTGCGCAACAAGGTGGCCGCTGTGGAGGATCTGGGCTGCCGCTACTGGCTGAACACGGAGTGAGGCCACGAAATGTACGCAGTCCGGGCCGGGCTGCAAAAGTTCGGGATCACTCCTTCGTTTGAGATTGAAAGCATCATCAGGCTGTATGCCCGTTGGATTCGCGAGGGGCGTCTGCCGGTGAGCGCGGATTGGAACAAGGACCGGGGCGTCACCTTTACGGTGCAGGACCCTTGCCAGTTGGTGCGCAAGTCCTTTGGCGACCCGGTGGCCGAAGACCTTCGTTTCGTGGTGCGTTCCGTAGTGGGGGAGGAGCATTTCATCGACATGGTGCCCAACCGCTCCAATAATTATTGCTGCGGCGGTGGCGGCGGCTATCTCCAGTCCGGATACACGGACGAGCGCCGCAAGTACGGGGACCGCAAGTTGCGCCAGATACTTGAAACAGGTGCCGACTATTGTATTGCTCCCTGCCACAATTGCCATTCGCAGATTCATGATCTTTCGGAAACCTCGGGCCGGCATTTTCCCGTGGTGCACCTTTGGACGTTGATCTGTCTTTCCATGGGCTGTTTGGGGGAAAATGAGCGCAGCTACCTGGGCGAGGATCTCGCTGACCTGGGGCTCTGACGGTCGGGCGCGTCGCGCCCAAGGGATGGGGCGAGAGAATTTGGAAGAAGGCTGGTCCGGCGGGCCAGTCTTTTTTTTGGCGTTTCAGGGAACTCCTTTCATATGGATTGTGTTTTTATATTAACATCTTGTCATGAGGCTGAAAATGCATCAGGATACTTCTCGGCACCTGTGACGTCATGGGCGCTGTTCTCCATGCCGAAGCCGCATTTTGAAATGTTGTATTGCCTTATTCTTTTGCATGGTTGCACTTTTCTTGTTCGGGGTCGTACATTGAAACGGTTGACAGGGATTTTCATTTTTATTGCCGCTCTGGTGCATTGCTGTATTGGCATGCTTCCGACAGTGAAGCGTTGCGCGTAGCGTTCACTACGTTTCCTCCGGCTGTTTTTTTGGATGAT
>JAQVYA010000110.1 GCA_028708865.1 Desulfovibrio sp.
GGTAGGCGTCCAACAGCAATGCATTGTACTGCCAGTCGTTAACAGCGTCCGGCGCAAGAGCGGCCCACTGCTCCAAGGCGAAACGGGCCTGCATGGGGTGATCGGCGCGCAGGGCGCTATCCGCCAGCTTACGCAGCACCACGGGCCGTTGCACTGGGTCCAGGTCCTGACGTTCGGCAAGACGTTGGTAATAAAATTCGCTCCGAGCCCATCGGGCCTCGGCAAAGGCAGTGTCCGCCTCAGCGAGAAGTCTGGGGGTCGGCAGTTGGGCAGCGCTCTCCAGGGAGGGGCCTCCCAAGCGCATCCCGGCCTGGCATCCCGCCGCAAGCAGCAGCAATCCACAAAGCAGCAACAGGGCAGGCAATGGAGGCAATTGAATTCGTGTTCGGGTCATGAGTCCTTCCGGTTGGCTAGCATGGTCCCGGGAAACGGGCCGGGTCAGGCTATACTGCTTGCGCTTGCAAGGCAAGCCCTGCGCCCGCCCGCGCCAAAACGGTTCGCAGACCGCCAGGGGCATCCCGGCCTTGCCGTGGCCGAAACAGGCACGCACGCCGCCAGGAGTGCGTCCGGGATGAAAAAAGGGCCGCCGGTATGCCCGACGGCCCTGAACGAACTAAGGTTCTTGGCTTTACTTAACTTCTGTGTAGTCGGCGTCCACCACGTCATCGTCGTCGGACCCGCCGGACTTGGCACCACCCGCAGCAGGGCCTTCGGTTCCGTCAGCGGCCTGTTCACCGCCGGCAGCCTGGCTTTTCTGGGCGTAAAGCTGTTCAGCCAGCTTGTGGGAAGCCTGGGCCAACTCTTCGGTGGCCTTTTTGATGGCCTCCACGTCGTCGCTCTCCTGCACGGACTTGAGAGCTTCGAGCTTGGTCTCGATTTCACCCTTAAGCACGGGATCCACGTTCTCGCCCAGATCGCGCAGGGACTTCTCCGTGGTGTAGGCGAGGCTGTCGGCCTGGTTGCGGGCTTCGATCAGCTCCTGCTTTTTCTTATCATCCGCGGCATGGGACTCGGCGTCCTTGACCATGCGCTCGATTTCTTCCTCGGACAGACCCGAAGAAGCAGTGATGCGGATGGACTGCTCCCGACCGGTGCCGAGATCCTTGGCGGAAACGTTCACAATGCCGTTGGCGTCGATGTCAAAGGTCACCTCCACCTGGGGCACGCCGCGCGGTGCCGGCGGAATGCCGGTCAGCTCAAAATTGCCGAGCAGCATGTTGTCCGCGCTCATGGGCCGTTCCCCCTGGAACACGCGGATGGACACGCTGGGCTGGTTGTCCGTGGCCGTGGTAAAGACCTGGGACTTGCGGGTCGGGATGGTGGTGTTGCGCTCGATGAGCTTGGTCATCACGCCGCCCATGGTCTCGATGCCCAGGGAAAGCGGCGTCACGTCCAGCAGCAGCACATCCTTGACGTCGCCGGTAAGGATGCCGCCCTGAATGGCAGCCCCCATGGCCACCACTTCGTCCGGGTTCACGGAGCGGTTCGGCTCGCGGCCGAAGAATTCCTTAACCTTCTGCTGCACCAGGGGCATGCGCGTCATGCCGCCCACCAGGATGACCTCGTCAATGTCCGAGGCGGAAAGGCCTGCATCGGACAGAGCCTTTTTGCAGGGACCGGCGGTACGATCCACCAGGTCTTCCACAAGGCGCTCCAGCTTGCCGCGGGAGAGCTTGATCATCATATGCTTGGGACCGGACTGGTCGGCCGTGATGAACGGCAGGTTGATCTCGGTCTCCATGGAGGAGGAGAGTTCCTTTTTGGCCTTTTCTCCGGCCTCCTTGAGGCGCTGGAGAGCCATGCGGTCCTGGGAGAGGTCAATGCCGTTCTCGCGCTTAAACTCCTCCACGAGGTATTCAATGATGCGGTGGTCGAAGTCCTCGCCGCCGAGGAAGGTGTCGCCGTTGGTGGCGCGCACTTCCACGACGTTGTCGCCCACTTCCAGGATGGAAATGTCGAACGTTCCGCCGCCCAGGTCGAACACGGCGATCTTCTCGTTGGCCTTTTTGTCGAACCCGTAGGCCAGTGAGGCCGCCGTGGGTTCGTTGATGATCCGCTTAACCTCCAGGCCCGCGATTTTGCCCGCGTCCTTGGTGGCCTGGCGCTGGGAGTCGTTGAAGTAGGCGGGCACGGTGATGACCGCTTCCGTAACCTCCTCGCCCAGGTAGGCTTCGGCGTCGCTCTTGAGCTTTTGCAGGATCATGGCCGAAATCTCCGGCGGAGAATACTTCTTTCCGCCCACTTCGACCCAGGCGTCCCCGCCCTTGCCCTTGGTAATGATGTAGGGGCAGTGCTCCAGCCACTTGGTCACCTCGGGCGCGGCAAACTCGCGGCCCATGAGGCGCTTGATGGCGAACACGGTTTTTTCAGGGTTGGTCACGGACTGGCGCTTGGCGATTTCACCCACCAGCCGCTCTTTGTCGGTAAACGCTACGATGGAGGGCGTGGTCCGCCCGCCTTCGGGGTTGCTGACGCACTTCGGATCCTTCCCCTCCATAACGTACACGCAGGAGTTGGTGGTTCCGAGGTCGATCCCGATGATTTTACCCATTATACGTCCTCCTCATTCAAAATCTGGAGATACTTTGACTGGCTTGAAGCAACAGTTCACTAAATAAGCCCGGCCACCGGATTGTAAAGGGGGCTTCCCCCAATTCAGCGGCTACCCTTCCTGTTTGTTGACCATGACCTTGGCGGGACGCAACAGCCGGCCCTTGAGCGAATACCCGCGCTGCACCTGCTGGGCTATGCAGCCGTCCGCGAGTCCCTCATGGCAGACCATGCCCACGGCCTCATGCAGATTGGGGTCGAATTCCCCGCCCTGCTCCCCGCGCACGGGGCAAAGGCCATGCCGTTCCAGCGTGTCCAGGAAAATTTTGCGGGTCATTTCCACGCCGGTAATGAAGTCGGCGCAGGCTTCCAGTCCCTGGGCATGCTGCAAAGCCAAGTCCAGATTGTCGAGCACGGGAAGCAGATCGGCCAGAACGCTCTCTCCGGCGTATTTGCGAAGCTCTTCGGTTTCGCGCACAAGCCGCTTCTTCACGTTTTCCGTATCGGCCAGGGCGCGCAGGCGAAGCTCTTCGGCCTCCTTCATGACCTCACAGCCCGGGCAGACGCGTTCACGGCAGAGTGCTTCCAGTTCCTCTTCCGACAGGTCGATTTCCTGGGTCGTTTCCTCGACCCGCTCCTGATCGCCGGTCGCGGCTTCCTTGATCTTCTCGTCGCTCATTTGTCTATCCTTGGTCGTAAAAATTCGGGGCCACGCCCCGTTAGCATGTAGGAATAAGCACCGGCCGGGCGATGTCAACGGGGTAAGTTGAAAAACCTTTCCGGACGGGGTGATACTTTCAAGGTGACACTCCTGAAATGGATATTGATCTAATGTTATATATTTTTAGATAAGAATTTTAAAAATCACCTTCTCTGAAGGGCCCCGGAAACGCCTCACACATCCAATGAAACAACGCTGCAAAACGCTCCCGCTTCCTCGGCTCACAGCCTTGCATCAGCGGGCAAACATGCCATCTTCATAAATGGTGCACACCGTCCCATCCGCCTGCCGAGCCGTGACCCGCTTGGATTCCGTATTCACCAGGTCCCAATGGACGCTGGATTCGTTGAACCCCAGCAGCCGCTCCATTTCGTGGTCCAAAATCTCCTGCGGCCCGGAAAAGGTGGACGGAATCGAGGCGCCCAGCGCAATGTGACAATTGCCCTGCTCCCCGGCATGGTTTTCATCCAGAATCGTATGGGCCATGAAATGATCCACTCGGGAAAACCGTTTATCCGTCAATGAGAACTCGCCCACCATGCGGGCACCGGCATCCGCATGCAGCCGGTGCTGCAAAAACTGCAAATTGGACTGGGCCTCGGCCCGGGCCGCCACCCCATGGTCAAAGAACAACTTCGCCCCCAGCACCACCCGCCCCAACTCCACGGAAGGCAGGTCGGACCAATATACTCCCTCCACGCTGCGGCAATCCGGAGAAACAAAGACTTCGTTGCTGGGTACGTTGGCCCCGGTCACGCACTGAAAGCGGCGGTTATCTCCCGGCGAAAGACGCAGGTCCACATTGTCGGACTCCACATGCAAAGAACGGATTTTCAAGGAATCCAGCCAGGACGCTATTTCCCCCAGTTGGCGCCGCAAACGCCGCCATTCCCGCACAGGATTGGGCATATTCAGCCAGCAGGCGCGCATCCATTGCGTTTCGTACTCCTGCATTCCCAACCCGGAAGCCGTGGCCAGGGCCTGGCTGGGCCAGACGCAGGACGTCCATCCCAGACGGCCGGCCCGCCGACGGCGTTCCATCACTCCGAAAACCCGGGCCCGGGAGCGGTGTCCCTCCTCGATGGTGCGCGGATCAATCCCGGCCAGATGGGTGATTTCCAACGGGGAATAGACATTGATAACCCCGGCACAGGCCGCATACAGCTCCTGCTCGCCCGGCTCTTGAAACACCAATTGCCCGAAACTGGTGTTCATGTAGTGCTCCCCTTCCATAAGAGGCGTGGGCAACAGGCGCAGAACCGGGTTGAGGTGCTCTTCCACCAGGCGGGAATACAGCGCCTCGGCCAGACGAAGGGCCGGATAATCGAACCGGATCACCACGGCGTCGCCATTACGAATCTTTTCCGTACGGGAAGTGCGCAGGGCCCAGGTCAATACCTCGGCGTAATTTTCCAAATCCGTGCTTGTAATGGCGCTCATGCCAGCTCCTCGGCTCGACCGCCGTCCCCTCGGACAGGCGGCCCGGTCATCAGTCCCTACGCGGCCGCAGCATCCCGCCGCCCCAATCCGCGAGCGGCACGAGCGGGCCTGAATTCATAAATCAAAAAACGGTCTCTCCCTCCGTCCCTGGTCAAAATATCCATGGGAAAAGGAAGGTTACCACAGCCGTCCAAAGAGCGTACACCGGCAGATACTGGGCCGTCACCCGTTCCAGGGCAACGCGAGTCCCCGTGCCTCGGAGCAGACGCGCATACCCGGCCAACAGCAGCCCCAGGTTGCCGAGCATAAGCAAATTCGCGCCCAGAACCGCCACGCGGTTCGGCGTGATGCCCAGGTTCCACAAACGCTGGCCAATGGCGGCCAGCCCCACCAGGTCCAGAACCACGGTAAGTCCCAAAAGCCCGGCCAGCAGCCATTCCAGGGCACCGGCCCGACCAGTTTTTTCGTGACGCCCGGCAATGGAAAACACGGCCAGCCCCAGCACCGTGATTAAAAGGATGTTGTAGATCATCAGCACATCCCGATCCTGGAACAATTCATTGAGATGCGCGGCCATACGCACGAGGTAGGCCATGAGCACCAGAAGAAACAGCGGAGCAAAAATGCGCGCCAAAAGCGGCATGATGCGGCTCTCCCGACCGCGGTTCAGCACGGCTGCGGCCGAGGCCACGGGAATGGCGCTCCAGCCTATGGGGACCATCCACTCGTAGACCCATTCGGCAGGAACATTGAGCAGCTCAAACAAGCCATAGGTGAGCAGCACCAGTACGCCGCCACCCAACAAAAGCAGGCCGGAAAAGACGATTACTTCTCCGAAAAATCGGATGTAATCCCGGCCATGGCGTACCGTAGGCCGCCCCTGGGCAAAGGCCAGCCCCGTCACGCACCACAGCAGCAAGGGGCCGTGCAAAAAAGCCAACACCGATGTGTCCGCATTCGTATCCGGCAACAAATTCAGAAAAACGCCCACCAGTACCAGCAGTCCCGGAGCAATCCAGGCCTCGGGTCGCTTCCATTCTCCGCGCAGCCAGAGATACGCCAGCACCGCACCCAACGGCCCGAGGGACAAATTGCGGGGGTAGAACCAACTCTCGGAGAAAAAGAGCGTTTCCCCGCCTCCAAACAAGTCCGGCAGTTTGATGAATAGTCCGGCCAGCAGGCCCAGGACCACCACCAGCACAATCCGGGACAGGGGAAGCCCGGGCTCCGGCGTCAGTCGCGCCGTCCAGGCCCGCAGCAGACCATTCCCGGGTTCCCGGCCCCGGGCGAGGGGCAGAGCCGCGGCAAATCCGGTTCGGTCCGAACGATAAAGCGCTTCCAACGCTTCAGGCGCATCCTCCTGCTCCAGCATTTGGAGAAGCCGGGTCTCCGAAATCTCGGCGGACGTGGAAAAATTCGCAGATTTCCTATTCTGATCAGCGGGGACGGCTTCCCCGGAAGGCGATGACGGGCGCGTCACGGGCTCTCCTTTGCAAAAACTGATGTTGCGTTGGTCAGGACCATACACGGCAAACCGCTGATTGACGAGAAAGGCGTCCAACCGCGCCCCACGTCCATGGCCCGTGCGACTCTACGAAAAAGGGCCGAGAATCACTTCCCGGCCCGTATTTCTCGTATTATTTGATCCTGGGTACTCCCCTCAAGAATTGAAAACCAATTCCCCTTGGCGTTCGTCCACGGTTACGGTTTCGCCGTCATTCAGCTTGCCGCCGATGAGCAGCTTGGCCAGTGGCGTTTCCACATGGGCCTGGATGTACCGCTTGAGCGGACGCGCGCCATAGACCGGGTCATAGGCGGACTCGGCGATAAAGCGCCGCGCCCCATCCGTGATGGTCAATGTGATCTTTCGATCCGCAAGCCGTTCAGACAGCCCCTTGAGCAGCAGGTCAACAATGGCACCGAGCTGCTCGGTGGACAGCGGCGTAAAGATGACGGTCTCGTCCACGCGGTTGAGGAACTCGGGCCGAAAATGCCGCCGCAATTCCGCCATGACCTGCTCCTCCACTCCGGGCTTGAACCCGCCGCTGCCGGCGTCGATGCCCTCCAGCAGCGTGGGCGCACCGATGTTGGAGGTCATGATCACAATGGTGTTCTTGAAATCCACGGTGCGTCCGTGGGAATCCGTGAGCCGCCCATCATCCAGTACCTGGAGCAGCACATTGAATACGTCATTATGTGCCTTTTCGATCTCGTCGAAAAGAATCACGGAATAGGGCTTGCGCCGTACCGCCTCGGTAAGCTGGCCACCCTCGTCATAGCCCACATATCCCGGAGGCGCGCCAATAAGCCGCGCCACAGTGTGCTTCTCCATGTATTCGGACATGTCGATGCGGATCATGTTTTCTTCCGTATCGAACAAAGCCGCGGCCAGGGTTTTACAAAGCTCGGTCTTGCCCACGCCTGTAGGACCAAGGAAAATGAACGACCCGATGGGACGCCGCGGATCCTTGAGCCCGGCCCGGGCGCGCAACACGGCCTCGGAAACCGCGGTCACGGCCTGGTCTTGGCCCACGACCCGCTCGTGCAGCAGGTCCCCCAGCTTGAGCAGCTTTTCCCGCTCCCCTTCCAAAAGCCGGGACACGGGAATACCTGTCCAGCGAGAAACGATCTCCGCCACATCGTCGGGGCCCACTTCTTCCTTGACCAGCCGGGGACGGCCATCCTCGCTCATGGAGGCGTCGGCCTGCTCAAGCTGCTTTTCCAAGGCATTGAGTTTGCCGTAGCGCAGCTCGGCCGCCCGGTTGTAATCCAACACCCGCTCGGCCTCTTCAATCTGACGCCGAACCTGTTCGATTTCCTCCTTGAGACGCCGCAACCCCTCAATGGAACTTTTTTCACGTTCCCACTGGGATTGCAGCTCCCCCTGCTGCGTACGCAGGTCGGAAAGCTCCTCTTCCAACTTGATCAGCCGGTCGCGGGACGATTGGTCCATTTCCCGTTTCAAGGCTTCCCGTTCGATCTCCAGTTGCAAGACCTGCCGGTTGATGCGGTCCAGGTCTTCGGGTTGGGAATCGATCTCCGTACGGATCAGGGCCGCAGCCTCATCAATAAGGTCGATAGCCTTATCCGGAAGCTGGCGGTCGGAGATATAACGATCCGACAATACTGCCGCCTCCACCACGGCCCCGTCCGAAATCCGCACGCCGTGGTGCACCTCAAAGCGTTCACGCAATCCGCGCAGGATGGAAATGGTGTCCTCCACGCTGGGCTGGTCCACCATGACGGTCTGGAACCGGCGTTCCAGAGCCGGGTCCTTCTCAATGTACTTGCGGTACTCGTCCGTGGTGGTGGCGCCGATGCAGTGCAGTTCGCCCCGCGCCAGCATGGGCTTGAGCAGGTTGCCCGCGTCCATGGAGCCTTCGGTCTTTCCCGCGCCCACAATGGTGTGGATTTCATCGATGAACATGATCACCCGGCCCTCGGAGTTCTGCACCTCCTTGAGCACGGCCTTGAGCCGTTCCTCGAATTCGCCGCGGTACTTGGCTCCGGCCACCAGGGCCCCCATGTCCAGGGCAAAGATGGTCTTGTCCTTGAGCCCCTCGGGCACGTCCTGCTTGACGATGCGCTGGGCCAGGCCCTCGGCGATGGCGGTTTTGCCCACGCCGGCGTCACCGATGAGCACGGGGTTGTTCTTGGTACGGCGTGAAAGAATCCGGATGGTGCGGCGAATTTCCGCGTCCCGGCCAATGACCGGATCCAGCTTGCCCTGGCGCGCTTCGTCCACAAGATCGCGCCCGTACTTGGAAAGCGCCTCGTAGGAGTCCTCGGGGTTATCCGAGGTGACGCGCTGGTTGCCGCGCATCTTGGTCAACGCCGTGTACACCGCATCCCGGCTAAGGTTGAATTGCTTGTTCACGCGCCCTGCGCCCGTGCTGGGCGGCTCATCCAAAATGGCCAGAAACACGTGCTCCACGCTGACGAACTCGTCCTGCATGCGCTGGCGAGACTCGTCCGCTCGCACAAGCACGGAGTTGAGCCGGTGCGTGACGACAATCTGGTCGGGCCGGGCTCCAGGCCCGGAAACCTTGGGGAGCTTGCCGATTTCCGCATCCACGGCCTGGGCATAGGCAGCGGGGTCCACCTCGACCTTACGGAGAATACGCGGCACCAGCCCCTTGTCCTGAGTGACCAAGGCGCTCAACAAGTGCTCCACATCAATCTGCTGGTGCCCCTGCTTCACCGCAAGGCTCTGGGCCTGGGTAATGGCTTCCTGGGTCTTCTGTGTCAATTTGTTGAGGTCCATTGCGCCTCCTTTGCAGAGAATGAACCGCAATGGTCCGGCTCATTCCAAAAAAGTTTTCCACAAATAAACATATTGAAAGAACGGAATATTTTGCTTTTCTCCACCGCTTTTCCAAAAGTAATCACGCTCAGGGAACTGGCAAGAGGCGGCTGTGGAAAATGTTCAAAGACAGGGCAACCAACCGGAAAAAAGGACGGAAAAAGAAACAGGGACGGCCCGGTCAGCATCCGCCCCTGTTCCGCGAGGCATCAGAGCAATCGTTTGGTGCGCTCCAGTTCATCTTCCAACTGCTCAATGCGTTCCAGCAGATCCACCACGATGCTGGCCCCCATGATGGAGATGTCCAGATCACGGCAAAGCCGCATCAACTTCTGGATACGGTACACATCGCGCAGTCGGAAGAGGTACTCGTCGGCCCGGGTCTTGACCGGGCTGATCCAGCCCAGCTCCAGCAATTCGGAGACGTGGGCCGGGGTGATGCGGGTAATTTCCACAAGCTGCGCCCAGGCCACCAGTTCGGATCGTTCCGGCAGGTTGGGGCGCTGCACTCGGCAAAGTATTTCCTGAAGGCGTTTGGTTGTCATGCTTTCCCGCTTCCTTGCTTGCTGTCGGCGGGCGCGGCCCAGCCTCCGAGGGGGCGGGCCGTCCGCGCTCCGGTGATTAATAGGGCCTTGGTTCAAAGTCGGACGCATCCGCCAGCTGCTGCCAGAGGTCACGCTCCCGTTCCGAGAGCTTGGACGGTGTGGCGATGACGATGCGCACGAGTTGATCTCCCTTTTTGGCTCCGCTCCCCAGCCCGCGGCCACGCACCCGGAGCTTTTTGCCCGAGCTGATGCCGGCCGGAATATTCATTTCCACCGCGCCCTCCAGGGTGGGCACGCGGACCTTGGCACCCAGAGCCGCCTCCCAGGGGGCCAACGGCAGGTCGAGCACGATATTGTTATCCGTAACCTTGTAGAGGTGGTGCGGCAAGATGCGTATTTTCAGATACAGATCACCCGCCGGGCCACCGCCGTAACCGGGGTTGCCCTGACCGCTCAGACGGATGCGCTGACCGTCCCGGACGCCGGGCGGCAATTTGACTTCCAGGGTCTTGCTTTGCCCGCCGGGCACGCCCTGCTCTTGCAGGGTGATGGTCTTCTGGCCCCCACGGTAGGCCTCTTCCAGGGTGACCTCATAGGTCGCCTCGGAATCGCCCCCCCGCCGGGGACGTCGCTGGTAGCCCCGCTGTCCGCCAAAGCCTTCCTGCTGAAACCCTCCGCCGGAAAATCCACCGCCGAAAATGGTTTCAAAGAAATCGCTGAAGCCCCCAGCGCCGCCAGGGCCAAAATCGAACTGCACGTTCTCGTATCCCGGAGGGCGCTGAAAACCGCCCTGCTGGTATTGCTCCCAGTTGGGGCCGAGTTGATCGTACATTTTCCGTTTTTCAGGATCCTTGAGCACTTCGTAGGCCTCATTGATCTCCTTGAACTTGGTTTCCGCAGAGGCATCATTGGGATTCAGGTCCGGATGATACTTGCGGGCCAGCTTCTTGAACGCTTTGGATAGCTCATCCTTATCCGCGTTCTTGGAAACGCCGAGGGTCTGGTAGTAATCTTTGTATTCAACGGCCATGAACAATCGACTCCTGTTTTCTCATTCCGGAACACTCCGGCAATAATGTACAATAAGCCGGTTCAGCGCACAGTCAACCCGAACGAAACACTCCCTGGCCCGCA
>JAQVYA010000009.1 GCA_028708865.1 Desulfovibrio sp.
ACTTGGCCGCTGCAACGGGCGGAACCAGCTTCAGAGTAATGGTCTCAAAGACGCCCAAAGTTCCCTCGGAGGCCACCATCAGGCCGGTGAGGTTATAGCCGGTGGCGCACTTCACGGTGCGGGAGCCGGACTTGATCAATTCGCCGTTGACGTCGAAGAAATCCACGCCCATGACGTAGTCCTTGGTCACGCCGTACTTCAGGCCGCGCAGGCCCCCGGCGTTTTCCGCCACGTTGCCGCCGATGGTGGAGACGGCCATGGATCCCGGATCCGGCGGATAGAACAGACCGCGCGAGGCCACCTCGGCCGCGAACTGGGCCGTGACCACACCGGGCTGTACGCGGGCATAGAGGTCTTGCTCGTTGATTTCAATGATCTTATTCAGACCGTTGGTCAGGATGACGGCTCCGCCGGGATGCGGAATGGTTCCGCCGGTCAGGTTGGTTCCGGCTCCGCGCACCGTGATCACGATGCCGTTTTCGTTGCAGAGCGCAACCGTCTTGCCCAGGGTTTCGGAGTCGGTGGGGCGCAGCACAAGAGCCGGGGACTGGTTGTCGAGCACGGCCCCATCGTAGGAGTAGGAATACAGATCGCTCTCTTCGGTGAAGACGTTGTCTTTGCCGAGAATGGCCTCGAACTCTTTGATCAAAGCTGCATTGGTGGACATTGTATTCTCCTGAAATAATGTCGGCCCGGTGACCGGGGAATCCGGTCCCCGGGCCGTTGTTGGTATCTCTGGTAGCTCAGCCTGTGCCGTGTTGTCCGGTTAGAACAGGTGCGGCACGAACACGTAACTGAGCAGGGTGGCCACGATGCCGACCACAAGACCGTACAACAGGAACGGCCAGACCGTGCGACGCAGGATGGTGCCTTCCTGACCGGAGAGGCCCACCACCGCGAGAGCGGCCACGATGTTGTGGATGCAGACCATGTTGCCCATGCCGCCGCCAACAGCCTGCGCCGCCACGATCACTTGGTGAGGCAGGTTCAGGGTGGAGGCCATGCCCCACTGGAATTCAGCGAAGAGCAGGTCGGACACGGTGTTGGAACCGGTGATGAACGAACCCAGACCACCCACGAAGGAGGCGAACATGGGCCAGGCGCTTCCAACGATGCCGGCCATTGCGTTGGCCATGGCCAGGGGCATGGAGGGGTAGGAGTTGGGGTTCAGTTCCGGGTTCAGCACGCCGGAGCCGCGGAAGATGGACACCAGGGCCACAGAGGCGCACAGCGCAATGGCCGGGTTCTTCAGCTTGGCAAAGGCTTCCTTCCAGGCGCTCTTGACCGCGTCGCCCTTCATGCCGTGCAGCGCGATGGTCAGCAGGGCCACAAAGGCAAAGGGAGTACCGGGCAGGTAGAGGTAGGCGATGGCGCCGTTGACGCCCTCATAGCCCAGAATGTTGGAGAAGGAGAGGGTCTGCGCGGCGAGCCAGCCCTTGAGGCCCAGTTCCGGAATACGGGTCAGGACCAGGATGATGCCGATGAGCACGTACGGCAGCCAAGCCTTGAACTGGCTCATGTGGCACTTGAATTCACAGGAGTTGGAACCCTTGATCTCGCCGGTCCACTCCGGATCCCAATTGGCCGAGGGGCCGAAGTCCCAGTTTTCCTTGGGCACGCAGAAGCCGGCCTTGGCACCGGCGATGACCACGCCCAGGCCCACCAGGCCGCCGATCAGCGCAGGCAGTTCGGGACCCACCAGGTAGGCCACGAGGCTGGAGGGGATAAAGTAAGCGATGGCTGCGAACAGGCAGAATTTCCAGGCCGCGAAGCCGTCCTTCCAGGAGCGGTTGGGGCCGAAGATGCGGGTGATGAAGCCCAACATGAAGATGGGCAGAATAAAGACCATGGCACCGTGCATAACCACGGCCCACTGGCCCACCACGATGTTGAACTGGTCCATGCTCTGGAAGTTCAGACCCGGGATGTTCATGCTCACGGCTTTTTCCACGAGGCCTTGCAGGGGACGCAGGCCCAGGACGATGGGGGTGCCCACCGCGCCGAAGCTCACCGGGAAGGAGTTGAACACCAGACAGATGATGGCTGCGGCCAGGGGCGGAAAGCCCAGGCTGAGCAGCAGCGGGGCCGCCAGGGCGGCCGGGGTGCCGAAGCCCGCGGCACCTTCAATGAAGGCCGCGAACAGGTAGCCGATGATGATGGCCTGAACGCGGCGGTCGCGCGAGATGTTCTGCATTCCGTACTGAATGGTCTCCATGGCGCCGCTGTATTGCAGCGTGTACAGAATCAGAATCGCGCCGAAAACAATGATCAGAATTCCGACGGCTGTAACTACTCCCTGTAGGGAAAGCGCCGTGACGTAACCCACGGGGAGTTTCCAGGCCAACATGGCGCCGACGGCGCAGGTGAGCCAGGCCAGAGGCATGGCCCGTGTGGCGGGCCAGCGCAGGCCCACCATGAGTACCAATGCCAGGACAATGGGAAGTACAGCGATCAGTGCCAGAACTTCGATAGACATTTTCCCCCTCCAAATGCACTATAGGGATGTTTTGACCATGCTCCCCTTAAGGGAGCCGGGCGGGATGCGGGGACGGAAATTCGCGTCCCGCCCGTTTCCTCAATAGCTTGTCCTGATCATCCCCCCGAATTTACGAGTGAATGTCCCCTTTCGCAGGGGCCGCGTTTTGACGTTATCTCGTTCTCCCGATGGCCGCTGCCCCGCATGGAATGCGAAGCAGCGGCTCAAGAGCGGGAGAGGAGGTCCTTATTTTCCGGACCGGCCGTCGTCGCAGGGCTCTCCTGCACCAGGACGGGCGTGCTCAGCGGTGGCTGCGGTTTCGCAGACCTCGGCTTCGGCTTCGCCCTCCAGGGTTACGGGCTCGGTCTCGGCCATGCGCTTCAGTCGGGCGTAGCGCACGGCGTATTCCTTTTCGATCATTTCACGCAGCCGCTTGGACTCTTCGGGGAAGGTCCGCTCCAGCAGGGCGTAACGGTTTTCGCCGCTCAGGAAGTCCTGAATGGAACCGTTGGGTTCCTTGGAATCCAGAGAGAAGGGATTCTTGCCCTTGTCTCCCAGTTCCGGGTTGAACCGGTACAGGGGCCAGTAACCGCATTCCACGGCCAGCTTGCCTTCAAGCTGGGACTTGCCCATGCCCTTGCGGATGCCCTGGTTGATGCAGGGAGCGTAGGCAATGATCAGGGAAGGACCGGGGTAGGCCTCGGCTTCCTTCATGGCCTTGAGGGCCTGGGCCTTGTCCGCACCCATGGAGATGCTGGCAACATAGACGTAGCCATAGGTCATGGCCATCTGGCCAAGGTCCTTCTTGCCGGTCTTTTTGCCGGAGGCGGCGAACTTGGCGATGGAGCCCAGCGGTGTGGCCTTGGAGGACTGGCCGCCGGTGTTGGAGTACACCTCGGTGTCCATGACCAGCACGTTCACGTCTTCGCCGGAGGCCAGCACGTGGTCCACTCCGCCGTAGCCGATGTCGTAGGCCCAGCCGTCACCGCCGAAGACCCAGAAGGACTTCTTGGTGAACAGGTCGCCCATGGCGGCGATTTCCGCCAGCTTGGGATCGGTGGCGTCGGCCAGAAGCGCCTTGAGCTGGTCGCCGAACTCACGGGATTTGGCCGCGTCGTCCTTGTTTTCCAACCAGCCGTTCAGGGCGGTCTTCAGCTCGCCGTCGGCATTTTCCGCGGCCTCTGCCACGAGGGCGGCCAAGCGTTCGCGACGCTGCTGCACGGCAATCTGCATGCCGTAACCGTATTCAGCCGCATCTTCGAACAGGGAGTTGCCCCAGGTGGGGCCGTGGCCGTCCTGGTTCACGCAGTACGGGGTGGTGGGAGCGGAGGCGCCCCAGATGGAGGAGCAGCCCGTGGCGTTGGCCACGACCATGCGCTCACCAAAGAGCTGGGTCAGCAGCTTGACGTACGGAGTCTCACCGCAACCGGAGCAGGCGCCGGAGAATTCCATCAGGCTCTGCTGGAACTGGCTGCCCTTGATCGTGTCGCGGCGAGTGCGGTCGCCCTTGTAAGAGACGGTTTCGGAGAAGGCGAAGTTGTCGGCCTCGGCCTCGGCTTGCGGGGCAAAGGGCTTCATGACCAGGGCCTTTTCCTTGGCCGGGCAGATGTCGGCGCAGTTGCCGCAGCCCAGGCAGTCCATGACGTTGACCTGCATGCGGTACTTCAGGCCCTTCAAATCCTTACCCTTGGCGTCCTGAGTGGCGAAGGAGGCCGGAGCGTTTTTCATCTCCTGCTCATCGGCCAGCACCGGACGCAGAGCGGAATGGGGGCAGACCACGGAGCACTGGTTGCACTGGATGCAGTTCTCCAGGTTCCATTCGGGAACCATGATGGCTACGCCGCGCTTTTCGTATTTGGAAGTGGCCAGGGGGAACAGTCCGTCCGGCTCGAAGCTGGAAACGGGCAGGGTGTCGCCCTTTTGTCCCAGGATGGGGCGCATGACGTTCTTGACGAACTCGGGCTCGTCCTTCTCGGCCTGGGCCTTGGATTCGGCCTGAGCCCAGGACGCGGGATAATCCACGGCCTTGAGGCCTTCGGTGGCCAGGTCCACGGCGTCGATGTTCATCTTGACGATTTTTTCGCCCTTCTTGCCGTAGGCCTTGTGAATGCCTTCCTTGAGGAGTTCCACGGCCTTTTCGAAGGGGATCACGTCCGCCACCTTGAAGAAGGCGGTCTGCATGACCATGTTGATGCGTCCGCCCAGGCCGACCTTACCGGCCAGAGCCACGGCATCGATGGTGTAGAACTTGAGTTTCTTTTCCGCGATGGTCCGGCGCATGGCCGCGGGCAGCTTGGTCTCCATGTCTTCCAGGGACCAGGAACAGTTCAGCACAAAGCTGCCGCCATCCTTAATGCCGTCCAGCACGTCGTAGAGGCGCACATAGCTGGGGTTGTGGCAGGCGATGTAGTCGGCGCTGTCCACGAGGTAGGTGGACTGGATGGGCTTTTTACCGAAGCGCAGGTGGGAAACGGTGATGCCGCCGGACTTTTTGGAGTCGTAGGCAAAGTATCCCTGGGCGTACATGTCGGTGTTGTCGCCGATGATTTTGATGGCCTGCTTGTTCGCGCCCACGGTGCCGTCGGAGCCCAGGCCCCAGAATTTGCACTGCACAGTGCCTTCCGGAGTGGTGTCCAGTTTTTCGGACACGGGCAGGGACGTCTCGGTGACGTCATCCACAATGCCGACGGTGAAGCGCTTCTTGGCGCTGGCAGCCATGTTGTCGTACACGGCCTTGACCATGGGAGCGTTGAACTCCTTGGAACCCAGACCGTAACGTCCTGCCAGGACTTCGGCTTCGCGTCCGGCTTCGGCCAGGGCGGCGCGCACGTCCAGGAACAGCGGGTCGCCGGGGGCGCCGGCTTCCTTGGTGCGGTCCAGCACGGTGATCTTGCGGGCGCTCTCCGGCAGGGCGGCCAGGAAGGCCTCCTCCACGAAGGGGCGGTACAGACGGACCTTGACCAGACCGACCTTTTCGCCGTTCTTGGTCAGGTGGTTCACGGTCTCTTCGATGGCTTCGCAGGAGGAGCCCATGGCCACGATGACGTGTTCGGCGTCAGCGGCGCCCACGTAGTCGAAGAGATTGTAGCTGCGGCCGGTGATGCCTTCCACCTTCTTCATGGCTTCCTGCACGATGGCGGGCAGGGCGTTGTAGAAGGGGTTGGCGGCTTCGCGGGCCTGGAAGTAGATGTCCGGGTTCTGGGCGGTTCCGCGGATGTGCGGATGCTCGGGGTTCATGGCGTGGCGGCGGAAGGCCTCGACCTTTTCCATATCCACGAGCTTGGCCATGTCCGCGTAGTCGATGACTTCGATCTTCTGAATTTCGTGCGAGGTACGGAAGCCGTCAAAGAAGTGCAGGAAGGGGACGCGGGACTCGATGGCCGAAAGGTGTGCCACCAGGGCCAGGTCCATGACCTCCTGCACCGAGCCGGACGCGAGCATGGCGAAGCCGGTCTGGCGGGCGGCCATGACGTCCTGGTGGTCGCCGAAGATGGACAGAGCGTGGCCGGCGATGGCGCGGGCCGTGACGTGAAACACGCCGGGCAGCAGCTCACCGGAGATCTTGTACATGTTGGGGATCATCAGGAGCAGACCCTGGGAGGCCGTGAAGGTGCTGGTCAGGGCTCCGGCGGCCAGGGAGCCGTGCACCGCGCCGGCAGCGCCTGCTTCGGACTGCATCTGGCGGACCATGACCTTCTGTCCGAAGATGTTTTTACGGCCCTGAGCGGCCCATTCATCGGCAATCTCACCCATGGTCGAAGACGGGGTGATGGGGTAGATGGCGGCCACCTCGCTCATGGCGTAAGCCACATGCGCGGCGGCAGTATTACCATCCATGGTTTTCATTTGCTTGGACATTCAAATCTCCTTTCCATTGTTTCCGCTTTCCGACGGGTCGAGCCCGCCCGGTAATGGCAATGTACACTACTCAAGAAATGTGCCAGGGGTCTTTGTTCTGCAAAACTCCTTTTGAATTGAATGTGTTGCACTCCTCGCGCCCGGTTTGGGCAAGAGCCGGGGGAGGCGGGTTGTCTGAAAAAACGGACATCTATGCCAGGGACCAAAAAGACATTACCGAGCTCTAACGCTGCTACAACGTGGGCTTTCGTCCGGTTGTCCCGAATTGGAACAGCGGGGGGCGGAAAGCGAGCAGTCTTATTTTTCGGACTTTATGGCCCGGTAATGCGTCTTACGTGTTGAGGTATCGATCGTTAGGCGTTCTTTCCATGGTGGTCATATCATGATATGATGAAATAGGGGAATTCTCCAGAACACGGGGCGTACCGGCACGTTCAATGCATAGACGCATGGCGTGTGATCTTGAGAAGAAGAGGGGGAATCATGTTACGTCGGTTCAGCATCCGTTGGCGATTATTATTTTTGCTGGGGTTGGTCGTCCTGTTTTTGGGCGGCGTTATCCTGGTGTTCCACGGCAATGCAAAAATGTTGACGTCCATGGGCGTCCGCGCAGCGGACAAGGCCATGCTCGAGGGCCAGGAGACGAAGTTACAGGTCGCCACGCACTCCCTGGCCGTGGCTCTGGGCGACCTCGTCAAAGATGTTCCCGATGAGGCCGGGCGAATCCGCCTGATGCGGCAGGTCGTGGACAACATCCGTTTTGAAGACGACGAGTCCGGATACTATTTCATCTACCGTGGAACAGTCAATGTCGCGTTGCCCACGAGCAAGAACCTCCAGGGCAAGGATTTGGGCCAGCTTAAGGACAAGAACGGTGTTCAACTGGTGGCGGAACTGAATAAGCAGGCTCAATCCGGCGGCGGATTCGTTCAATACATCTGGCCCAAGCCGGGAGCCGGAGATGTTCCGAAACTTTCCTATGCGGAAATGATTCCTGGAACTGACGTCTGGATCGGCACTGGCGTGTATATCGACAATGTCGAAGCGGAAAGCAGTCGCATTGAGACGGCCATCCTGAGCCACGCCAACAAGTCCGTGGGCTGGGTGCTCGGGGTTGTTGTTTTGTTGCTTTGCCTTGTGCTGTTGCCCCTGTTTTGGCTCGTGGTGGGCAGCATTGTGCGGCCCGTGTCCGAGACGGCGGCCCTGGCCGAAACCATTGCGGCCGGGGATCTGGACGTTTCTCTCAAGGCGGAAGGGCATGACGAACCCGCGCTGTTGCAGCGGGCTTTCAACTCCATGGTCGAGTCGTTGCGGGCCAAGGCCCGACTGGCCGGCCGGATTGCCCGGCGTGATCTTTCCCAGGATGTGGTGCTTTGCTCCGAGCGGGACGCCCTGGGCCACGCGCTTCAGGAAATGACCCGCAACCTGCGGCAGCTTTTGGGCGAGGTCCGGGAGGCGGGCGTGCAGATCGCGGCCGGATCGTCCGAAGTATCGGATTCCAGCCAGTCTCTTTCCCAGGGAGCCACGCAGCAAGCGGCCTCGTTGGAGCAGATTACAAGCTCCATGACCCAAATGGGCGCTCAGACCCGGACCAATGCGGACAACGCGGCCAAGGCCAGCGAGATTGCCCGGCAGCAGCAGGAACAGGCCGGGCAGGGGGCCCAAGACATGGCGCGCATGCTGGAAGCCATGGAGGGCATCAAAAATGCCGGGCAAAACATCGCACGCATCATCAAGGTTATTGACGAGATTGCATTTCAGACCAATTTGTTGGCCCTGAACGCGGCAGTAGAGGCGGCCAGGGCAGGCAAGCATGGCAAGGGCTTTGCCGTGGTGGCCGAGGAAGTGCGCAACCTGGCCTCCCGAAGCGCGAAAGCAGCCGAAGAAACTTCAGAATTGATTGAAGAAACCATCAGTCGTGTGGGCAACGGGTCGGAACTGGCCCAACTGACCTCCGATTCCTTGGAACGCATTGTACAGGGAGCGGGCCAGGTTACTGAACTGGTTCAGGAAATTGCCGCCGCGTCCAGTGAACAGGCCGAGGGGATCAGCCAGGTTAGTGATGCTTTGGGGCAGATCGATCACGTAACCCAGTCCAATACGGCCAATGCCGAGGAAACCGCGTCCGCGGCCGAGGAGCTTTCGAGCCAAAGTCAACAGCTCAGGCAAGCGCTGGAACGCTTCCGGTTCAAGGATGCCGGGGACGAGGAGCTGGAATCGGTTTTTGACGACCAGTGTGGTGGATTGGGCGAGGAGTTCGAAGAATATGACAGCCATGCCGAGAGCGTGGACCGCTCCGCCCGGGCGCTGCCGGGAGACAAGGACGGATTCTCCCGTTACTGAAGGGCGTGGTATGCAGTGACGAAAGGGCCGGGACATGCATGCATGTCCCGGCCCTTTCACTACGGGTGGTAGCGGGCGTTCAGTGTCGGATGTCGTGTTTTTTGAGCAGGGCGTAGAAATGGGAGCGGGACAGCCCCGCCACCTTGAGGGCGTCCTTGAGTTCGCTGTCATGCCGGGCCACCAGTGTTTCAAGATATTTTTTCTCCGCCCGAATTTTAAACTCTTTGAGAGATGGCAAGGGCTGGTTCTCGGGAAGTACGGCGTTGACGCCTGTGGCTGCGGTTGGTTGGGGGACGGCACCGGCCGTTGTTTCGACGTTGGCATCCGGAGTTTCCGGTTCTCCAGGGACCGTGGGTACGGATGGCATTGCGGCGTGGCGGCGTTCCACGATCTGCGCCTTGGCCACTTCAATGCGCAGTTCCTGGGGCAGGTGCATGGCGTAGAGGGTGCGCTCGGCTCCGGCTGCCACAAAGGCCCGCTCCAGGACGTTGGCCAGTTCGCGCACGTTGCCGGGCCAGTCATAGGCCTCCAGAGTGCTGAAGAATTCCGAACCGAATCCTTTGATGGCCGAATCATATCGTCTGCTGAGCCGCTCCACAAAGTGCATGGCCAGGGGGCGGATGTCCTCCCGGCGTTCGCGCAGCGAGGGCAGCCGGATTTGCACTGTCTTGAGCCGGAAGAACAGGTCGCTGCGAAAACGGTTTTGCCGGACATGGTCCTCCAGTTCCCGGTTGGTGGCGGAGATCAGCCGGAAGTTGCTCTGGATTTCTCTTGCCTCTCCCACGGGCCGGAAGCGGCGTTCCTGGAGCACGCGCAAAAACGCCTTTTGCAGGCTCAGGGGCATTTCCCCCACTTCGTCCAGGAGCAAGGTGCCCTGGTCCGCGAGTTTGATCAGGCCGATCCGGTCGCGGTCCGCTCCGGTGAACGCTCCCTTCTTATGGCCGAACAGGGTGCTCTCCACCAGGTTTTCCGTGAGCGAGGCACAGTCCACGACCACGAATTCCCCGGAGGCCCGGGAGCTGTTTTCGTGGATGGTCCGGGCAAAAAGCTCCTTGCCGGTTCCTGTTTCCCCGGTGATGAGCACGTTGGAGTCGGACTTGCAGGCCTGGGCCATGAGGTCAAAACAGGAGCGCATGGCCTGGCTGCGGCCCACAACATTTTGCAGGTTCAGGGCCACATGGTGGTTGCGGTTCCGCTTTTCATCCCGGTATTTTAAGGCCCGGCCCAGGGTCAGGGTGATTTCCTTTACCGGCGAGGGTTTGAGTAGATAGTCCCAGACCCCGCCCTGGATGGCGAGTTCCGCGCCGTCCGCGTCGCCCTTGCCGGTCAGGATGATGACTTCCGGGTCGCTGGGCATGGCCTTGACTTCATGAAGATGGTCCAGCCCGTTGCCGTCAGGCAGTCGAATATCCAGAAAAACCACGTCCACATGGCTGCGGCGGAGGCGTTCCAGTCCGTTGCGTAGGGTGTGGGCGCTTTCACACTGGTGGCCCAGGCGGGTACCCAGGCTTTCAATGGTTTCACATACGTCGTGATCGTCGTCGATGATCAGGATTTGAGACATTTATTCTTCTCCGGACTCCTGTTGCGTGTCCTGCTTTCCATGTTTTCCGGCCTTGCTTTCTGAGGTCTGTTTGCCGTCCATGGTCTGGCGAATGGCTTCGGACAAGGATGCCTGGTTGTAGGGCTTGAGCAGAATATGCCGGATGCAGCGTGAGTCGGCGGCGCGGCCCAGGGCGTCCTTTCTGCCGGAGATGAGGATCACCGGCAGGGCCGGGTTCACGGCCACGGCCCGTTCCGCCAGTTCCAGCCCATTGGTGGAGGGCATGTCGTAATCCGTGATGACAAGGTCGAAGCCGCCCACGTTGAGCCGCAGAACTTCCAGGGCTTCGTCCGGATCGCGCAGGGCCGTGACGCGGTAGCCCAGCTGTTCCAGGAGCCGGGGCACTGTGTCCAACTGATCCTGGTCGTCCTCCACGAAGAGAATCCTTTCTTCTCCACGCTGGGCCCCGGCACCGCTGGCCGCCAAAAGTTCCCCGTCGCAGCCGTTGCAGGGCAGGAAAAGCTCGAACCGTGTTTGCTGCCAGGGCACGGACATGACCCGGATGCCTCCACGATGGGCCTTGGCAATGCCGTGCACCACGGCAAGGCCCAGTCCTGTGCCTTCGGTTTTCCCTTTGGTGGTGAAGAAGGGGTCAAAAATTTTGTCGACGATATCCGCCGGGATGCCGGGCCCGTTGTCGCTGACCCAGAGCTTGAGGTAATGGCCGGGGGCCATGTTGAGCATTTCGGCCTGTTCGCCTTCGATGTAGGCCCGGGTTAGCCCCATTTCGATGATGCCTCCCTTGCTGCGCAGGGCTTGGAAAGCGTTGGTGCACAGGTTCATGACCACCTGATGGATCTGGGTCGGGTCGGCCCAGATGCGGGTTTCCTTGACCTCGATACAGGTGCGTACTTCGATGTTGCGCGGCATGGAGGCCTTCATCAACTCCACTGCTTCGTTGATGCTCTCCGCAATGTCCGCCAGCAGGAATCCGCCCTGGGAAGGACGGCTAAAGGCCAGAATCTGCTTTACCACACGAGAACCGCGATCCGCGGCCTTGAGCACGCGGGTCAGGTCCTTGTGGGTCATGGACCCTTCCTGCACATCGGTGAGGGCCAGTTCCGTGGAGTTGATGATGCTGGTCAAGATATTGTTGAAATCATGCGCGATTCCTCCGGCAAGGGTGCCGATGGCTTCCATCTTTTGGGACTGAAGCAACTGGCGCTCCAGGTTGACCTTGCGGGTGACGTCTTCGGCCGTACTCAGCGTGCCCATGACCTTGCCTTTTTCATCGGGCAACGGAACCGTGTTGATGTCCAGCCAGACGGTTTCGCCGTCCTCGGTGTTGACCCGCAGGCTTTGCCCCAGGATGGGTTTTCCGGTTTCCTGCACCTTGCGGTCTCCGTCCGTGATCTGGCGGATCAGGTGGCGGTTGTCGAACAGGTCTTCGTCATGCTTGCCAAGCACGTCCTGGGGGCTGTCCAGTTGGGCGAACTGGGCAAAGGACTGGTTCGCGCCCAGATAACGCTGGCGCTGGTCCTTCCAGAAAATCAACAGGGGCAGGGTGTTGAGTAAGATTTCCTGAAAGGCGAGCTGGGTTTTGACTTCCCGCTCCACCCGGCGCAGCCGCAGCACGTTGAGCATGAGCATGAGCAGGCTGACCGAGAGCACGGCCAGGGATCCCTGAATAGTCCAGAAAAATTTCGGCTCGATGCGGTAAAAGGCATCGGGCTCGTTGATGATCTGACTGTTTGGCGGCAGAATTTTCAGAGGGATGTCGAATCGCTTCAGCACGTTGTAGTCAAAGGCATAGGGCGTGGACAGGTCGTGTTCCACAGGGATGTCGGCCGGCCGTTCACCGTTGAGAATCCGCTCGGCCATGGCCGCGGCCGTGCGCCCCATGGTGTGGCCGGAGAGCAGCTTGCCGCCCACGATGCCGTGCCCGAGCAAGAACCGCCAGGAGCTGAAGATCATCACGTTGGAATGAGCGTGAATGCTGGCCAGCACTTCCTCCACGCTGTAGAGTTCGCCGTGAGCTCCTTTGTAAAAAGGAGTAAGAAACAGGGCCGTATCCGGGCCCAGGGTTTCGGTGCGGGCCAGGGTCTCTGCCAGGGTGTGGGTTTCCCAGTATTCGAATTGCAAATCGCCGTCGTACTGTTCGGCCTGTTCCCGCACTTGGTTGGTGATGGCCTGGGAAGTGACGGAACGGTCGCTGATGACCATGATGTTTTTCAGTTTGGGATTGACTTTCTTGGCAAGTCGCAAGGTGCTGGCCACGTCCGGATTTTCCGTGATGCCTGTGTAGTATTCGCGGTTCTTCATCATTTCGGGCTTATAGTAGTTGATGCCGCAAAAAACTACGGGCGTATCCGGGAAAAGCTCCTCACGATACTGGTTCATGAACAACAGGGCCGTGTTGTCCGAAGCAATGACCGCGTCGAAATGGTCGTTTTTGAACTTGGCTTTGTAGTAATGGTAGAGCGCGGTGTCCACATCCGCAGGAGCGTAGCGCTTGGTATCCATGTATTCGATCTGTAGATCCACGGTATGCCCGCTCCGGGCAAAGTGGTCCCGCACTCCGTCCAGAATGGCGTCGGACCAAGCGTAGCCGTTTTGGTAGGAGTTGAGAAAAAGAACCCGTTTTTTTGGGCCCCCCTTTTTGATTGCGGGCGTGTCCCGGGAGACGGAATCACCTGAGGCTTTTGTTCCGCTTCCGGTATTGCCGCAAGCGGGCAAGACCAGAATCGCGAGGCAGAAGAGCGCGACTCCAAACTGGAACCATCGGGTGCGGGAACGACCCGCCGGAGTGGGCATGTATGTCATGATGCTATGCGGCTACCCGATGGACCACAACCCGTCAAGGTGTGGATGTGGACCTGGGGTGCGCGGCTTTTTGCAGGGATGTTTGTTTATAGTATAGGATACGATTTCAAAAGGTTGACGTGAAAATTTTGCCAAAGTGAAGAAAATCACAATTTTATTTGTATGACATTCATACAAAGTTATGGTAGGGCAAATATCAAATGTAGAGAAGTCCACAGGGTAGGCGTATGTCTGAGGCTTTAAAAAAGTGCAAAACAATCTTGCAACGAGCTTTTTTGCACGAAATGGCGAATTAAAAAATGGCTTTCTGAAGCCGAGGTCCATTTTTGCGTATTCTATCTCAACTAATTGAATACAATTGCAAAGCTCATTTGTTTTGAGTAAGCCATCCCGCAAGTGCCGCTTCGTGGCATGCTCCCTGCTTTGTGGGGGCAGGCAGCGTCGCGCACGCGGTAAGAATTGCGAAAAAAGCTCTATTCGTGAGGTTTGATTTCTTGAGTAAACAAACACTTCTTGTCTTGGTTGTCACAGGGGCGTTGTTTCTTGCCTCTGTGGTCGGGTACGTGGGGCAGTCCGAAAGTTCGGACCCGCCGGTCAGGGTCTTCCTTGACAATACGGGCGGGCGCGTCGTGTTCGGACACCTCGCCCATGTCGAGGACTACGGGCTGGAGTGCGAGGATTGTCACCACGACGGCGAGGCGTTTGAACGCCCCATGGAATGCGGAGCATGTCATCCCAAAGCTTTTGACGAGGCATTCGCGCAAAATCATCAGCAGGCCTTTTCCGACCCGGAGCAGTGCCTGCGTTGCCACTATGATGATCCCGCCACCGAGGCTCCCGAGGATCGTCCGGATCCGTATTGGATTGCGGTGCGGGCCGACGCCTTTCACAGCCAGTGCATGGGTTGTCATGAAAGCATGGGCGGTCCCGCCGGAGACGAATCTTGTAACCAGTGCCACGCAGGTATGTGACGGAGATGTCCTGTATGAAATCGAATGTGTTTTCACTCCGCGCGGAACTTGCCGATTCCATCGTAGATGTTCCGGTTTCCAATAGCCTGCATGTGTTCATCGGCGGCTATGAAATGTTGGTGAAAAAAGGGGCCAAGGTGCAGCGCGGGCAAGCCCTGGCCGTGCACCCCCGTCCGGACGTGGGGCTGGCCAACGCTCCGGTGAGCGGCAAGGTCAGCAGTCTGGATTTCGCCTATCTTTCCATCAAAGCGGGCAAGGACGGGGACCCGGTGGAGCCCATTGATCTGGAATCCTTGGCTCCGGGAGAGGAGTTGAACCAGGGGCTGCATGATCTGGGCATCAGCGTGGGCCGCATTCGTGAGGCCGAGACCCTGGTGATCAACGGCCTGAACCCTCAGCCCAGCGTCACCATTGCCGAGCAGTTGCTGCGCGACGAGGCCGAGACCATTTCCCTGGGACTCTCGCTGGTGCGTAAAGCCATCAATCCCAAGCGCTGCGTGCTGGCGGCCGGGACCGGATCCTACCGGCTGGAAGGCTGCACCACCCAAGTCGTCAAGCCGGTTTACCCCAACAGCCTGCCTCCGATGGTACTCAAGGCCGTCACCGGCAAAGAAGTCCCTGAAAGCACCGTGGGCTTCTCCGTGCACAAGCTGTGGCAGATCGGCCATGTGTTGCGCACGGGCCGGGCCATTGACGAGACCGTGTTCACCCTCAATGGCGGCAACTACCGCGCCCGTATCGGCACGCCCCTGGTAGACATTCTGGACTTTGCCAATGTGGAAATCCACCCCGGCGACCGGCTGGTGCTTTCCGGCCCCATGACCGGCTACAGCGTGTTCAACGTGGAGCACGGTATTGAGAAAAATGTTTTTTCAGTCAATGTGGTGCCCAAGAACGCCTATCCGCCTATGGAAGACCGGCCCTGCATCAACTGCGGAGAGTGCGTGCTACATTGCCCGGCCCGGCTTCAGCCCAACCTCATTGCCCGGTATGCGGAATACGGCATGTTCGAACGCGCCCGGGAATGCGGTCTGGATGCCTGCATGGAGTGCGGCCTGTGCTCCTACTGGTGCCCGGCGCTGCGTCCCATGCAGCACTACATCGGTTTTGCCAAGCAGCAGCTCCATCCCCAGTCCGGAAACGCTCCCACCGGCTGGATGCACTGACGTACTGGTTTTGCAAAGTATGTAAGGTGAAAATATATGATGAAACAAGCAGCGATAATCAAACCTCATGCCGACATTGCCGTCCGTCTGACGGTCGGCCCGCCGTCCCACTGGCGGTATGGCCGCACCATCCGCACGCTGACCCTGAAAGCGTTTTGGCCCTGGTGCCCGCGGTGTTGCTTTCGTTTTGGCGGTTCGGGCCCGGAGTCATTCAAGTGGCGGGCATGGCGTGCGCCTCGGCCGTGGCCTGCGAGGCCCTGGTCTGCCGCATCCGGCGGCAGCCGCTTTCCATTGAAAACTGGAATGCCTTTTATATCGGCCTGATCTTCGCCATGTTGTTGCCTGCGGGCGCGCCTTGGTGGCTGGCCATTGCGGGCGGAGCCGTCACAGTACTGCTCGGGCAGGCCCTGTTCGGCGGTTTGGGATCCAACCCGTTTTCCGCTCCGGCCCTGGGCTGGGCCGTGTGCCTAGTTTGCTGGCCGCAGTTCATGGACGTGGACATGGCCTTGGCTTCCTTGCCCATAAACGAACCGCTTACGCAGCTCAAGTATTTTGGCGTGGGCAGCCTCTGGCAGTTCGACACCATGCAGTTGTTCCTCGGCAACCAGGTTGGAGCAGCGGGCGCTTCCCAGGCGGCAGCCCTGGTGCTCGGCGGAGTCTGGCTCATGAGCCGGGGCGTGCTCCGGCCCTTCATCCCCCTGGCCTTTCTTGTCGGAGTTGCCGTAACAGCTGGAATCCACTGGTCCATCGACCCGACGCAATATGCTTCTCCGTGGTTTCACCTCAGCACCGGGTCCGTGATGCTTTGCGCCTTTTTCCTGGCCCCTGAGTCCGGGCCGTCCCCGTGCGGACGCCTGCCCATGATTCTGTTTGGCCTGCTGGCCGGCGCCATGGTGGCGGTCATCCGCATCTACGGCGTCTACCCGGACGGCGCGCCTTTTGCCGTGCTTCTGGCCAACCTGCTGACCCCGCTGTTGGACAGGATCCGCCCCCGTCCCTTTGGCGTGCTGAGGAGGAACCATGCGTGAACTTGTGAAAATGGTGCTGGTGCTTTCCATTATCGGCACGGTGTCGGGCTACGGACTGGCCACGTTGAAACAGGCCACCCGCCCGGCCATTGAGGAACAGGTGCTCACCTACGTCCAGGGTCCGGCCCTGTTGGGCGTCCTGCAAGGCGTGGACAACAATCCCATTCAGGACCGCAAGCAGTTGCCCATGGCAGACGGCGAAGAGCTGACCGTGTTTCCCGGGTTCAAGGACGGCAACCTCTGCTGCCTAGCCTTTGAGAGCTTTGCTCCGGGGTATTCCGGCGACATCGGTGTAATGGTGGCCTTTGACGTGCTTTCGGATCAGGTGCGCGCCGTGGGCGTTACCACCCAGACCGAAACTCCGGGCGTGGGTACCCGTGTGTTTGTGCCCGCCTTTTGCGATCAGTTCCGTGAACATCCGCTGACCAAGCTGGCGCTCAAGAGCGGCGACGGCGACATTGACGCGGTTTCCGGAGCCACCATCTCGTCCAACGCAATGGTCAATGCCGTGCAGAAGGCGGCAGCGCTGTATCCGGAGTTGAAAGAGCGGGCCGTAGCCGCCTGGCAAGAGTAAAATTCCGGGTGCGCCCTGCCTTGGCAGGGGAGCGCCCGACGCATACAGGCGTGCCGGGAGCCGATCCCCACGCCGGAAGAGGAGAAAATATGCATCGCCTCTGGAAAGAATTCAGCAAAGGGCTGTGGAAGGAACTCCCTCCGTTCCGCGTGCTCCTGGGGCTCTGCCCGACTCTGGCCGTTACTTCCTCGGCCGAGAACGGGCTGGGCATGGGGCTGGCCGTAGTCTTTGTGCTTACGCTGTCCAACCTGATCGTATCGCTGCTGCGCAAAATGATTCCGCCCAAGGTGCGCATCGCCTGTTTCATTCTCATCGCGGCTTCGCTGGTGGTAACCGTGGAGCTGCTTATGCAGGCCTATGTGTATCCGCTGTACCAGACCCTGGGCATTTTCGTGCCGCTCATCGTGGTGAACTGCCTTATCTTGGGCCGGGCCGAGGCCTTTGCCTCCAAGAACCCGGTGCTGCCCTCGGTGGCCGATGCCCTGGGCATGGGGCTCGGATTCACCCTGTCCTTGACCTTCCTGGGTGGGATTCGAGAACTTTTGGGCAATGGTACCGTGTTCGGGGTGCCCATGACGTGGGATTCGTTTCAGCCGCTGAGCATCATGGTTCAGGCTCCTGGAGCCTTCTTGGCTCTCGGATTGATCCTGGCCGCCATGAACGCCTTCAGCAACTGGTACTCGCGTCGGCATGAGGAAACGCCTCCGCGCGCCCTGGAAGCCATCACCTCCTGTTCGTCCCTGGGGGCCGAACCCATGGTCGTGCTCAACGGCGACGATGCCAACGGCAACGGGAACGGCGCTAACGGACGCTAGAGACGCCCTCAGCGTAAGGAGAAAACTTCATGGATTACTTCCTGCTGGTTATTACTGCGGTGTTCATCAGCAACATCGTGCTGGTGCAATACCTTGGGGCCTGCCCCTTCATGGGCACGTCCAAGGCCGTGAGTGTGGCCCTGGGCATGGGCGGGGCCGTTATTTTCGTCATGACCCTGGCCACGGCCCTGACCTGGCCCATTCAGCACTGGCTGCTGTTGCCGTATCGGGTTGAATATCTGCAAACGATTGTCTTTATTCTCGTCATTGCTTCATTGGTGCAGCTTGTGGAGATGTTTCTACGCAAGTTCGTACCGCCGCTGTACGAGTCACTCGGAATTTTCCTGCCGCTGATCACCACCAACTGCGCCGTGCTCGGCGTGGCCATTCTGGTGCAGCGCAGCGAGTATTCGTTTATTCGCGGCGTGGTGTTTTCCCTGGCGTCCGGCGCAGGCTTCCTGCTGGCCCTGGTGATCATCGCGGCCATTCGCGAGCGCCTGGACACGGCGCCCGTGCCTCGTGTGTTCAAGGGGACTCCGGTGGCCTTGATCACGGCGGGCATGATGTCGCTGGCATTTTATGCGTTCCGGGGCATGGGCGGCTAGGGCCGTTTTTGCATCGCCAATGGTTGAAGACGTGACCACATTGGAGAAGAAATGATTGCTTCCTCTGTTGCCATTGTATTTGGATTGAGTTTTGCCGCCGCGGTGCTGCTGGCCGGAGCGTCCAAGTTCCTTCATGTGGAGGAGGACCCCCGGATTGCCAAGGTGGAGGCCTGCCTCCCCGGGGCCAACTGCGGCGGATGCGGCTACCCCGGTTGCTCGGCCGCGGCCGCAGCCGTGGTGGCCGGCGAGGCTCCGCCTGAGATCTGCGTGGCCGGCGGCATGGAGATTGCCGAGGCCATTGCCAAGGTCATGGGCCAGAGCGTTGATTACCGCGAACCCCAGGTGGCCGCATTGATCTGCTCTGGCGGCGACCGGGCCAAACGCATGTTCGCCTATGAAGGCGTGCGCGATTGCCGGGCCGAGGCCATGCTCTACGGCGGCGAAAAAAGTTGCGGTCTGGGCTGCCTCGGGCTGGGGTCCTGCGTGCGGGCCTGCCCGTTCGACGCTATTCGGCTGGGCGAGCACAACCTGCCCGTCGTGAACAAGGCGCTCTGCCGTTCCTGCGGCAAATGCGCCGAGGTCTGCCCCACTGGAGCTATTCGTATCACCAGTTTTTCCGCCAGCTTGTTGCATTTGAACAAACTTGTGGACTGCTTGGCTCCGTGCATGCAGAAATGCCCGGTGCAACTGGACGTGCGGACTTTCATCCAGCAGATCAAGTCCGGCGACCTTCGTGGGGCTTTGCTTACGCTTAAAAATCGCAACCCGCTTCCTCTGGTGGTGGGACGCATTTGCCCGCATCCCTGCGAGGATATTTGTCGCCGCAAGATCGTGGACGACGGCGTGGCCATCAACTCTTTGGAACGCTATGTGGCGGACTGGGAAATGCACAACGGCCGGATTCCCATTCATGTGGCCCCGGACACAGGGCGTAAGGTTGCGATTATCGGCGGTGGTCCGGCCGGACTTTCCTGCGCGTACTTCCTGCGTCGTCTGGGGCATCAGCCCGTGATTTTTGAATCTCACGCAGCTCTAGGCGGAATGTTGCGCTATGCCATCCCGGAGTTCCGCTTGCCGCGCAATGTGGTGGAATACGAAATTCGCGGAATTTTGGAATTGGGCGTGGAAGCGCGCACTTACATGACCTTTGGTAAGGATTTCAATCTGGAAGACCTGGAAGAGCAGGGCTTTGAGGCCGTATTCTTGGCCACGGGCGCATGGAAAAACCAACGCCTGTTCATCCCTGGCGACGATGCCCGCAATGTGGTGGGCGGCGTGGCCTTTCTTACAGGGGTTGGATCACGCTGGACCAACCTCAAGGGCAAAAATGTGGTCATTGTGGGCGGCACCAACTCCGCCATGGACATCGCCCGTAGCGCCGTACGCCTGGGAGCGGATTCCACCCGGGTGATCACCCGGCACATGCGCCGCAAGATGACCGCCAACAAATACGAAATTGAAAAGGCCGAGGAAGTGGGCTCTGAGTTGCTGCTCCAAAAAATGCCCGTTTCCTTTGAGACCGACGCCGCCGGAAATGCCGTTGCCGTTCGCATCGTGGACAGCCAGTACGAGGATCCCAAGAAGCCCATGGGCGACCCCATTCCCGTGGAGGGAACGGAGTCCCGCCTGGAGGCCGATCTCTTCGTCATTGCCACGGACCGGTGGCCCGACTTGAGCCCGTATGTGGACCGCCGTGGCATCGGACACTTCCGCATGACCAAGCAGGGAACCATCATCGGCGACGATATGACTATGCAGACCAACATTGCGAACGTGTTCGTCGGTGGCGAATTGCGCCGGGGCCGTTCCATCGTTATGGAGGCGGTTTCCGACGGACGGCGCGCGGCGCGGTCCATTCACCACTTCATCACTTCCGGCGAGGTGCCGCTGCCTGAGTTGCCTCAGGAGCGCGTGGTCCCGCAGTCCCTGCTCAAGGGAATGAAGGTCCGCTGGCGTATTCCCAAGGTGCAACCCGCGGAGGTGCCGGTCAAGGCGCGTCTTGAGCGGTTCGCGCTGGAGGTGCGGCGTGGCATCAGCGACCGGGAGGCCGCAAAGGAAGCCAGCCGTTGCCTGCGGTGCGGGTTCACCTGCTACGATTCCGAGGCGGGCGCTGAATTTGCCGAGGACCGCGATGTAACCCTTTTTGAACAGGCGGAAAAGGACAAGGCCGCCACGGGGACGGGATCATGAAGCGTGTATTGAATGGATTGCCTAGCTGCGATTCCGGCCGGATCAGTCGTCGGGGATTTTTGCGCACGGGCGTGGTGCTTGGGGCCGGGCTGGTATTGTCCTCCTGGGTGCCTGGTGCTGCCGAGGCCGCGCCCCATGCCGCCTCCCGGCGAAAACACCGGGTGGAGACCACGCGTTTTCTGCTCGGCACCTATGTAACCATCTGTGCGATGGACGCCAGCCGCGAGCGGGCCCATACCGCGGTGGAGGCGGCCTATGCCGAGATGCACCGGCTCTCCGCCTTGCTGAACCGTCACGACTCCGGTACCGAGCTGTCCGAACTCAACCGCGTAGGTCGTCTTTCTGGCGCTTCTTCGGAACTGCTGGAAGTCCTGGAGCAGTCGTTGCAGTTGAACCGAATCAGTCAGGGCGTGTTCGACCCCAGTGTGACGCCGGTAGTGGAATTGATGCGCGGAGCAGGCCAGGGCGAAATGGAAGCCGCGGCCCTGCGTGAAGCCATGCAGCTGGTCGGGGCGGATAAAATCCGGTTGAACGGCCGGAAGATTCACCTGGAGCGCCAAGGCATGGCTCTGACGCTGGACGGCATCGGCAAAGGCTATGTTGTGGACCGGGCTTCTGAGGTCATGACCCGGTTGGGCGTTGGCGACCATCTTATCAACGCCGGAGGCGACATCCGTGCTTCGGGTCGGCCTTCTGGGGAGCGGGGCTGGCGTATCGCTCTGGAAGACCCCAAAGGCGGGACCGCGACTCCGGCCGTGCTGGAACTGAGCAACATGGCGGTGGCCACTTCCGGGGCCTATGAACAGACCTGGGGCCCGGGGCGGCATCACATTGTGCGGCCTGATTCCGGACTCTGCCCAGGGCAGTGCGCCAGCGTAAGCGTGGCCGCGCCCACGGTCATGGGAGCGGATTCGCTGGCTACCACGCTGTTTGCTTCGTCGCCGCATTTTGGCCTGTCCCTGGTGGACAGCCTGCCCGGGCGGGAATGCCTGATTCTGTCGTCCACAGGGGCCCAGGCTAGGTCCCGGCATTGGCAACGATATGAGGTGTAACCTCTTGATATATAGTTCATAGACCGCATGGACACCCCTTGAATTGGGCCCTGGCATCGCCGGGGCCCTTCTTTTTTGTCGTCCCCCAAGCTCCCTCCCAACAGAATAAACTCGTTGCAAGGCACATTGCGTGATTCCGCAATCCCTGGGAGGTCGTTGCACGTTTGTGCGCCAAGCAGCAGGAACCGCATGTGGCAGTTTGGAACGCAAAAACCCTGGCAGAAGAGGGCGCTTCTGCCAGGGCCGTGGGGGGGAGGAGGGTGAAGCCTTGGCCTGTCGTTTCCTTGGCTTCTGTTCCCGAATCCGTCGCAGTGGGGTGGCTGCGGCGAATCCATGAGTCCGCAACGCCCGTCAGTGGGCGGACTTGGCGATGCGGTCGATTTCTGCGTAGAGTTCGTGGTCGCGGATAATGCCCACGACCTTGCCTTCATCTTCCACGAGAATACGTTGCAGGTTGTGCGAGAACATCTTTTCCGCAACTTCTATAAGGGTGGCATTGGCCTCAATGCGCTGGGTATGCGCGCTCATGACGTTCTTGATCTGTACGTCGAGCAGGTCCTCAACCTGGCGGGTGAACACGCCATCCCAGAAAAAATGTGAAAATCTTGTTGTTTCCTTGGAATCTGGTTGGGCGGCCACATGCGCCTTGTACAAAGCGGTGATCAAATCTCGGATGGTCAAGTAGCCCACAGGCTCGTCCTTATCATTCAATACGATGATGGAACGATGCCCCCGGTCGGAAGTTACATCCGTGGCAATGACGTTTTCATTGTGTTCCCGCAGCTTTTGTACAGCGCGCAGAACGGACTCGTCCTCGCGGACCGTGGTGTATTCGCTGAGCGGAATCATGAGGTCTTCCGCACAAATCTCCGCGTGCCAACCTTCATAGGTGGACTTGTACGCGTCCACAATGCGTGATGCGAGATAGTTGATCTCGCAGGGCTTGGTCAGGTAGTCGAAGGCGCCGTCGCAATATGCATCCACAGCGCTCTTGATGGAGCCGTACCCGGTAAGCATGATGACCTGGGTGGTGGGACGGCGCTCCTTAAAGGCCTCTACGAATTCGTTGCCGTTCATGCCGGGCATCTGGTAGTCGCTGACCACCACGTCCGGATCCTGTTCCACCATGTCCAGCGCCGCTTGCGCGCTGTTGGCGGTGATGATCTCAAATCCCTTGGACTTGAGCAGCCGGGCCATGTTGCTGCGGAATCTGTCGTCGTCATCCACCAGCAGTACGCGAATATTCATCATCTCCCTTACTCCTTGGCGCTGCTTTGCCGCGCGAACCGTTCACGCCTACGGCAATCCGTGTTCTCTGCTCCCTCAGGTGGGGCGCGTTGTGCGCTCCTGCCAGAAAAACAAAGCAATGGGCGTGCCATCTTGGTATACTATTGTTTACAGCAGGTTAATAGCGTTTGTTGCGCGTAATTTATCGCAGCCTTTGTGGCCTTCCACGCAAAAAATGGTGGTTGAAGAAAAATGATCAGGAATGCTTCGACCCTGAGGGCAAGAGCAAATGTCGTGCTTGCAATGGACTCAGGTTGGTGCCGATGAGATGAAGGTTTGGCCGGAAGGGGAGGGAGTGGCGAAGGAAAGGGGAGCAAGGGGGCAGCGCTTTTTCCGGGCTTGGAAAAGGGCTGGTTTTTTGTTTTGGGGCATCCAGTTCAAAGGCCCAGCAGGCTGCATGGGCTGGGCGGAAGTCGAACAGGCGGTTCAGCGGGACATTCAGAGCCAAGCAAGCCAGAACGCGGAGTACTCCGGCATGAGTGAAGGCAATGGCGGGCCGGGGCCCACGGGCCATGACCTCAAGAGCAGCCTGGGCGCGTTTGGAGACGTCCGCAAAGCTTTCCCCACCTGGGGGGCGGAATCCGGCGAAGTCATTGCCCCGGGCTTTGTATTCCTCGGGGCGGGAGCGGGCCACCTCTGCCATGGAAAGACCTTCCCACACGCCCAGGTGGATTTCTCGAAGCTGTTTCAACTCCAGAACCGGAAGTCCTGTTTTTTGGGCCAGAGGGTGCGCCGTGTCCAGGGCTCTTTTTTGCGGGGAGGCATACAGTGCGGCCAAGGGCAGATAGCCGAGAAGCTCGGCCAGAGATTCGGCCTGCTCTCTTCCGTGTTCACTCAACGGTACTTCGGTGCGACCGATATAGCGCCGTCCCGTGGGGGTGGTAGCCGCATGTCGAAAAAATAGCAGCACTTAATCCCCCAGAAGCAAGCGGCCTTCCTGGCCGGATTGCGAATAAAACTGGTCCAGGACATGCTCCGCCCGGTGCAGACGCCGTAAAATTGCTTCGCAGGCCACGGGATTGGCGGAAAAACGGGTCAATTTGGCGAGATAGCGCTCCTGCAAGGGGACCCGATTGGTGCCTTGCACGAATTTATCTGCGAGAAAAACAATTTCGCGCTCCGTGATTTGCGCGTTTGTGGTCATGTCCAGGTCGGCATGGTCCCGCACCAGCGGCGCAACCGCCGCAAAACCATGTTCTTCCAGAAGAGACGCGCCTGCCTCCGCATGACGCGGACGTGCCTTGGCCACATCGTGGACCAGAGCGGCGCTTTGGACCAGTGCCAGGTCCAGATTGTGCCCGGCATGTTGGCGGTTGACGGCTTCGGCCATGCGGACGGCCAGTTGGGCCACGGCCCGGCAGTGTTCCTGAACCGGAATGGGCGTTTCGGCCAATTGGAACAGGGCAAGGCATTCCTGCTCGTCGGGATAATCTGCCTTGGCCTGATTTGCTAGTTTTGTATAATCTTCGGGACGGTCCATATCCTGGAGAATGGCGTGGTCCGCCACCGGGCAGAGCCCGGCATTGCCGGCATGTTCCTCCAGCACGGTGTGCAGCCCGCCCTGTCCGTCATGCGCCAGGATGCGTGGCACCATGGCCTGCCCTACAAGGGGGGGATGGCCTGGTTCTCCGAGGAATGTGGGGTGAATGAGCCAGCGGTCCTGTTGTTCAAAGCAGCGCATCAGGCGTTGCAGCGTGGCGGCGCGCACCAAGGGGATATCCACGGGCAGGAGGAAAAAGGCCTGACTGGTCGGACTGATTTCCTGCACCCCGATGCGGATTGAACTGAACATGCCCTGGCTTGGGTCTGGATTGCACACCAGCTGGACGCCTTCCGCTGCATGGGCGCGGCAGATCGGGGCCAGTTCTTGGGCCCGGTGTCCGCCCACCACAATGATTTGTCGGATATTCGGTCCAGCCGCATGAAAGGATTCCAGCACGCGGGCCAGAGCAGGGCGGCCCGCCAAGGGCAGCAGTGGCTTGAATTGCCCCATGCGCGAGGAGAACCCGGCAGCCAGGACCAGAGCGGAGTAGTGCATCGGACCTTTATCCTTTGGGGCCGGGTCAGTGCTTTTCATTGCCCGCACTGCGCACGTCCACCAGTTGCGCCACAATGCTGAGGGCGATCTCCTCAGGCGTCTGGGCGTTCATGGTCACGCCAATGGGGCAGTGGCAACGGTCCAGATCCTGATCCGTAAAGCCTTCCTTTCGCAAGGCCGCATAGACGTCGCCGCGTTTTTTCTTGCTGCCGATCATGCCGATGTAACGTGCCGGAGTCCGCAGGGCCTGCCCCAGTACGGTCTTGTCGTGGGCGTGCCCCCGGGTCAGGATGACCACAAAGGCGTCTTTCCCAACGGTTTCCGGATGCACAGCCTGATGAAAGTCATCCAGGACCACGATTTGATCGGCTTCGGGGAATCGTTCCGCATTGGCGAAATCCTGGCGGTCGTCCAGCACCACGGTACGAAATCCCATCATGGCTGCCAGCCGGGCCGTGCAGCGGGAAACATGCCCGGCTCCATAAAGAAATACCGGCGCCGGAGGAAAGGCCGGTTCCGCCACGTACCGTTGGTCTTCCAAAGTGTGCAGGCCCACAGCGCCTTTGTCCATGGCAAGTTGGACGAGGCTGCGGCGGATGGAATCCGGAACATCGGCAGCATGGGCAGGGGGGGCGTCGCTGAGGGGGGTCACGGCATGGCCCTGGGCCGAGAATGTTCCCTGGTCCTTGGGGGCCAGTTGGAAAAACAATAGGCCGGGTCGGCCCTGGCGGAGCAGACGATCCAGTTCTTCCAGCGCCGAAGTTGCCGGGCTGTTGGGGCTGACGTGTTCCAGCAGCAGGCTGAACTGGCCGCCGCAGATCATATCCGTACCAGCGGCCAGATCGCGGTTGAGATCCAGTTCCCGCAGTAGGGCCGTGCCGGGCGGGGTGCCGAAGAGCCCCCCGGCATCGCGGATGGCCATGGCCTCGGTGATGCCGCCCCCTACCGTGCCGAGAATGGACTCCCCGGGAAGGCCGGGGCGGCGTACCGTCATTTTGGCTCCGGAAGATCGGGGAGTGGAGCCGTGAGAGTCCACGATGGTGGCCAGAACAATGGATTCGCCCTGATGTAGCAGATTGAGAGTGTCGCGTAGAAGATGTCTCATGATTTCTCCTCGGAAAAGTCGGATGCAGGAAACAAAACTCGTTTGTCCAGCCCGGGGCGGGCCGGGCCACTGTGCCCCACGGCCCGCAGGCGAAGAGGGATGCCGGCCCCGCGCAGGGCGGGCGCGTTGTCCAGGGCGGTACGCGAGCGCCGGAGCACGGCCTGCTCCCCGGTGCTGCCCGGAGGACTGGCCGTGGTGATTTCAATATGAAGTTCCGGGCGGTTGCTTTTGCCTCTCCGCCAGGAAGCGGCAAAGTCGGCCAGTCCGTGCACTGCGTAAAGTACGTCCCCCAGGTCGGCCACGTCCAGTAGGCGACCGTTTTGGTGGGAAGTGTTGCCGTGGTCTTCTGCTAGGCGGCGGACGTCCTGATCCAGCCGTTGCAACGCACTGCCACAGGCGCAGGGACCTGGAAGGAGCCTGCCACGGTCGCCCGTGCGGTAGCGGATCAAGGGCATGGCCCGCCGGGTCAGGGTGGTGACCAAGATTTCTCCCCATTGCCCGTGCGGCTGCGGGCGGCCCGTATGCGGACAGGCGATTTCCACGTATAAATCCGCTTCGCGCAGGTGCATGCCCGATCCTGGCGTGCATTCCACGGCTCCGCCCAGCCCGGTTTCCACCATGCCCCAGTGGCGAAACACTGCGCAATCCAGTCCCTGCTCCACCGAGCGGACCAGCGCCTGGGGAGCGGCGTCCCAGCAGAGCAGGACCGAGCGCACCCGGGGTTTGCGTGCCGGTTTGGCGAACCGGGCATGGGCCGCCAGCACATGAATATGCGCGGGAGAGCCGACAATACAGCGCACCTGCTGTTCATCCATTTGGCGCAGTGTATCGTGCGGATGCTCCAGCGGACCGGCCACCAGAGCACGGGAGCCAAAGGACTCCAACGCGTCCCCCAGCAAGCGCCCCACGCTGTCGGGTCGTTCGCCGGGCAGCAAAATCAGGGTGGTTTCTCCGGGGCGCACAAGGTTGCGCATGCCCCGGCCAAAAAAATGCCGGATGCGTTTCAAATCGCCGGGGGTGAAGAAGATGCGCTTGCCCGGACCGCTGGTACCGGAGCTGGGGATACTGACCACCCTGGCCACTTCATCCTGCGAAACCGCTAGAAAGGATTCGGGCCGCTCGCACAGCTCCCGAGACGGGGTACGCGGCCAGGCGGCCAGTTCTTCGGGATTGTGGGGAAGTTCCTTCGGCGTATGACGCCAGTGCTGGCGATAGTACGGGCTGTTGCGGCGGGCGTGGTCCATGGTGCGGCGCAGCCGTTCCCATTGTTGACTGCGCAGTTCTTCTGGACGGATGGGGGCATGCGCCGCATCCGAAAAATCCTCTTGCCAAAGGGCTTCCAAAAGCCAGCGGTCAAGCCAGGGAAGGGATGCCATGGGTTTCCCGGTACAAGGGCCGCCCGTCCGCGGCCGTGAGGTTATAGGCGCAGAACGGGATCAACCGTCCTTCGGGAGTGGCCACATGGATGCAGCAGCCGCGCAGCCGGTCCAGGTCCAGGGTCCAGGCATCCTGAAAGGCCATGGCCGAGACGGCCAGCCGGTGCGTGGACGCTCGGGCGAGAAAACGGTCCAGATCATCCAGGGGGAGCGCCTCTGTGGAGGCGTTCTCGGGAGGCGTCCATGCCATGCCGTTTGCCGATGCCGGGGGAACCGCAGCCGCAGGCTCCCTGACTGGTTCCGCATCGTGAGTCGGAGCCATGGGCAGGAGTGTGGCGGCATCTTTATTGGCCGGGAATGTCTTGTGTCTCTGTTCAGCCTGACAATCGCAGCCTGAGGGGGCGCGCCACTGACGACTTACAAAGGCTTTGGACTGGTCAGCGCCTTCCCTGGCCAAAATAGGTTCCACCTTGCCCGAGCAACAGGCGCGCTGTTCCGAAAGCAGGGTCAGACTTTGATCCTGGTTGACCAAATAGTTGGCGTGAAACGAACAACGCGCATGTTCGCATGCCGGGGGCAGAAAGTCCTGGGCATGGACTAGGCCCCGGGTTTGCTCCTCCAGGCCGCGCATGATTTCCGGCAGAGTGATGCGGGCTTGATCCTCTGGAGGGGCGGGGAAACGGCCAAAATAGCTTACGGGTTGGAAATGGATGCCGCGCACACCGGGTGAAAGTCGGGCCGCCAGCCGCAGCAGGCCGCCCAGGTCCTGGTCGTTGACGCCGGGCACCACCGTGGGCACGAGCACCACGCCGATTCCCGCCGTGACGAAGCGTTCCACGGCCAGGAGTTTCTCCTGGAGTAACGGTTGCCCGCGCAGCGTCCGGTACGGCTGTTCGCGATGGGAGTCGAATTGCAGGAATACCGAGTCCAGCCCGGCCTGGGCGATTTGTGGGGCAAAGTCCGCTTCCCTGGCGGCGCGCAGCCCGTTGGTGTTCAATTGGACAAAGGGAAAACCCATGTCTTTGGCCAGCGCGACCAGGGCGGCCAGGTCGTGGTGCAGTGAAGGTTCGCCCCCGGAAAATTGGATGTTGCAGGGGCCGGACATGCGCATGACTCCGCGCAGCATGCTTTCTACCTCAGGCAGGGTCAGATCGGGCCGGGCCGGGCCGCCTGCCGAGGCAAAGCAGACCGGGCAGCCCAGGTTGCAACGCCATGTAATTTCCAGGAGTGCGGTGCAGGTATGCTGACGGTGGTCCGGGCAGAGCCCGCAATCCAGGGGACAGCCGCGCTCCACTGGCGTGGCCGGAACCCGGGGCCGGGATGGAATCTTGGGCCGCGACCAACGGGACAGCTCCTGGCCTGGGTTGCCTCGCCAGATCACGGAACGAAATTTTCCGTGGTCCGGACAATATTTTACGAGATAGGCATCTTGCCCCTGCTCCTCAATCGTGGCGGGCAGGGGGCGCAGGCATACCGGGCAGACGCTTTGCGTGGCCGGAAGCGGTTCAGATTCAGAACGCATCGGGCAGCTCCCGTCCCTGTCCTGGTTCGAAACCGTTTTCCGCCAGGATTTCAAGGATGCGGGCATAGGTGCGGCTGAGCAGACCGCCACAGCGTTGCGGATCGGGCTGGCCGCATTCCCCGCCGATGATGGCGTTGCAGCTGATGCCGCCGAATTCGCTCTGTGCGGTCTGCGCAAACCAGTCCCGCAGCTCCGCAAGCAGCAGGGGCAGACGTTCGTCCGCCTCTTCCTGGTCCAACCCCTTGCCCGCGTGGAGCGCCAAAAGGCAGACGCCGCCTGTGAGCACGCCGCAAGGTCCGGCACAGTCGCCCATGCCGTGGCATAGACCGGCCATGGAGCGCACCAGGTCCGGGTTGGAGCGGCCCATTTCTTCCAGGCCGAGCAACAGCATGATCTGGCTACAACAATAGCCTGCTCCGGAAAGACGCATCAGGTTCAGGTCCAGGTCGTCGAACATGGCGGTTGTTCCTCCGTGTCATGAAGAGGTTTGCGGGCCAGCACAAGGCAATAGCCGGGTCGGCGTTCTCCATTGCAGCGGGGAGCGCAGCCCGTCCAGGCCAGTTTGGCGGCCAGGGTCCGCAATTGGAAAGAATGGTCTTCAAATTGAATGATTTGCATCCCTGCCCTGCAAATGCTTTTGCGCAGGGCGGATTCTTCGGGGGCGCGTTCAGCGCAGGATGTTTTGACCTTTTGGCGGGGGAGCGGTGGCGTGTCGGCTTTGCATGCGCTGCTGCATGCGGCTTCGGGCAGGTAGAGATCCGTGAGCCCGAGAAATCCTCCGGGCCGCAAGACTCGCTGGAATTCGCGCAAGACCCGGACCGGGTCCGGTTGCAGGGAGAGCACGCACTCGCAGAAAATGGCGTGCAGGCTGGAGTCGGGCAGGGGCAAGGTATGGACGCGGCCCTGCACCATAGGCAGATGGCGGGGCAAGGTCTCCCGGGAGGGGAAAGGCTGTCGATCCAGGCCCAGGGCGTGCACCCCGTAGCGCCTTCTAAGCAGGCGAACGGTTGCCCCGGGTCCACAACCCGCGTCCAGCACGCGCATCCCCGGACAAAGTCCCATGGCGTCGGCCAGTCGGCTGGTCAATTCCAGGCCACCGGGCCGGAGCGTGTCCCCGGCTGCGGCGCGCAGTTCGGGCCGGGCCCAGAGCGGAATCTCCGGCTCCGAAGCGTGACGTTGCGTGTCCCAGGGCGCATGCCGGGCGGGAGAAGTCACTTGTCCTCCAGGAGCCGCTCCACTTCGGCCATCTTGCCCAGGGCCAGGGCCTCGGGAATGAGCACCATGCCGCATCGAGGGCAGGCGGGCAGTTCAACGTTGAAGCTGCTGCCCAGGTATTCCAGGCTCACGGGCGCGGGTTCCAGCGGTTCATCGCAGGACCGGCAGCGCCAGCCTGCGGCATCGGCTTCCGGGATGCGGATGGTACTCATCGGTCGCCTCCTTTGAGGGTGTCCACCACGCGCATGCGGTGGCTCCAGGCGTTGTGGACTACAAATCCGTTGTTCCGGTCCGGTTCGTATTCCACCCAATAGGTGACGCTCACGGGCCGGTGCCGGGCAAGACGATGTCCGGATTCGGAAATAAAGCCGCATCCTTGCCCTTTGTCGGAACGTTCAGCGGCCAACAGGGTCTTTTGTAGGTCCGAGAGCAGGATGCGTCGCTGTTCAAGGCGTTCGGCAACTCCGGGAGCCAGCCGCACCATGACGGATTCGTGCTTTGGCCGGACCGGTGCAGTTTCCTGCCAGTGGGCGCGCAGGAGTCGTTCCTTGAGTCGGGCCCGGTTTTCACGCCGTTCCGAATAACCGGGGGCCGGTCTTTCCCCTGGAGGAACGTCTGCTGGCTCTTGCGGGGGAAAGAGCAGGTCCAGCACATGGGCCGCGGGTTTTCCGGTCCGGGCCAGACGGTCCCTGCACATGGCGCAATAGGTGACGAAATCTTGATCCATGGAATCGGCCCGGCGCCGGGCCACCTCATCCCCCAGGGCCGGGTCCACCTCGCAGAGCAGGCCGCCATATCCACAGCATTCGGTGAGCTCCCGCGTGAGTTCCGGTTCTTTGAGGGGAATGCCGAGGCGTTGCAGCAAGTCGCGCACATCGTCGTGCAGGACCTGGTCCTGGCGGGAGCCGCAGGGGTCATGCACGGCCAGAGGAGCATTGTCCGGCTGGCGGGGAGCTGGCAAATCCATGTCGCCCAGGAGGTTCCAGAATGAGCGGATGCGGGCGTCAGGCAAAGCTTCCCGCAGGGTTTGCAGACAGGTGGGGCAGGCGGCGGCCACCTCGGGAGAGCCTGTTTCCTTCCAGGCCCGGCGAAGTTCGGTCAGGGTCTGTTCATAGCGTTCCACCTGTCCGGCCCAGAGGGCGGGCGCTCCGCAGCAGGCCAGGTGCAGCCCTGTATCCGGCCGTTGGGCCAGCAGCCAGTCGTACACCCGCTCCACTAGTCCGGGATTTGAGGCCGTGAGCTGGCAGCCCGGGAAAAAAAGCAGCCGGGTTTGCTCGCCGCCCGGGGCAGGGCGCGCCAGTGCGCAATGTTCGCCATTGGCGAATTCCATGTCCCGCAGAGCAAACTCATGGGCCGAGGGCGGCATTTTGCCCCGTTGAACCATGTCCCGCCGGGCTTCGAGGCAGAGCGCCCCCATGTCGAAATCACCGGGACAGAGAGCTTCGCACAGGCCGCAGTCCATGCAGGAGTTGATCATGGTGTTGGCCTGGCGGGTACCCATGACAATGGAGGCGTTGTTGTAGATGCGCCGTGCGTAGACCTTGGGATAGGAGCCGTATTTTTCAAGGTAGGCGCAGTGCTTGACGCATTCCAGGCATTCACAGTGCAGACACCGCCCAGCTTCGGCCCGCATGGCGGACGTTTGGCCTTCGAGGTCCAAGGCTTTGTCCAGCGCCACAGGCGGGAGCGGTTCCACTTGGGAAATATTGGTATAAAGGCGGCTTGCGTAGGGGCCGTCCTTTTCCCGACCTGCGGTCAGGGAGGCCCCCTGGACAAATCGTTCCATGGAGTTGGCGGCACGGCGGCCCAGACTGGCCAGCAAAACCGGGGAAGAATTCTGGGCACTTCCCTGAAGATCGGACAGGTTGCCCGAGAAAATCCCAGGTCGGTCCGTGCCCAGGGTCAGGGCGTCGGCCTGGTCCAGGCCCGCATTGGCCAGGGAGTGGATTTCCGGATCCAGGAACAGGGCATCGTATTCCTGCCGCAAGGAATCCAAAGTGTTTTCGTCCACGGTGGCGCTGCCGGACATCTCAACGCCCATTTGGCGCAGCCGTTGCAGTTCCTCCTCCAGTGTGTCCCGGGGCAGGGTCGACTCCGGAACTCCGGCCAATGGTCCCTGGAACGGATCGCCAAAGAGCCGGACGGAAAATCCTTTGCGCGCCAGTTCCCACGCCGCGCTTAATCCCGCCAACCCGGCTCCGAACACGGCCGCGCTTTTGCCTTTGCGCGGCAGAGGCGGCATGGGCGGTGTGCGCGTGGCCTGGTCGGCGCAGAACCGTTCCAATGCACCGATCTGTACGGCCCCGCCCCGTTCGGAACGCAGGCAGGCTGCCTGGCAGGGGGCGTCACAAATGCGGGCGAGCACCCGAGGCAGGGGCATGGTCCGGGCCAGCACGGCCCAGGCCTCGTTCCAGCGGCCTTGCGCCATGTGGCCGCAAAATGCCCGGGCATCCACATGCAGCGGACAGGCGGCCGTACAGCGGGGCGCTTCTTCCTGCACGCATTTGGCTTCCCACTCGCGTAACGATTGCTGGTCCATGCTCGGCTCCTTGGGCGTTGGGCCCGGGATCGAAAAAAAGGCGGCGGTCCGGCGTGTTGCCGAGCCGCCGCCAGGATAGGTGTTGAACTTACGCCTTGGCTTTCAGTCCGGCCAGCACCTTGTCGGGCTTGGCGGGCAGTTCGCGGATGCGAACGCTGCAGGCGTTGTAGATGGCGTTGATCACGGCTGCATGGGGTGCGCTCAGCGGCATTTCTCCGACGCCGGAGGCACCGAACGGACCGTCAGGCCGCGGGGTCTCCACGTAGATGATTTCCATGTCGTCCGGAATCTGCTTGATGTACGGGAACCCAGCTCCCACCATGGTGGAGTGCTTTTTGATGTCCTCGTAATCCTCGGACAGGGCCAGGCCGATGCCCTGGGCCACGCCGCCGTAGATCTGTCCGTCCACCACCAGGTAGTTGTTGACCACGCCGATGTCGGTCACGATGGTCATTTTTTCCACAGTGGTTTTGCCGGTGGCCAGTTCCACGGCCACTTCGGACATGAACACGCCGTACATGTAGCAGCAGAAGGGGTTGCCCTGGCCGTTTTCGTCGCAGTCGTTGGCCGGGGCGGTCCACTTGCCGTGTACGCGGGTCTCGATGCCTTCGGCCTTCATTTCCTCATAGGTGCGGAAGGAGCCATCGGGCTTTTTCATGGCCGCGATGAGCATTTCGCAAGCCACGCGTGTGGCCTGTCCCGTAACCACCTGGGAACGGCTGCCGCCGGCCGGGCCGGCGTTGGGCGCGAGGCTGGTGTCGTTCATGACCTGTTTGATCTGGTCCGGAGTGAGGTTCAGGGGGCGCAGGGCTTCATGCGCCGTGCCCAGGGAGCCCATGTCCGCGCCCTGGCCGTGGTCCTCCCAGCAGGAGTAGATGGTCACGGTGCCGTCCGGGTTCAACTCGGCGTCCACCTCGGAGGTGTCCGGGCCGTCCAGGCCGGAGCCGTACACGCCGACCGAGATGCCTACGCCGCGTTTGATTTCGTCCGTGGAATTGGCTTTGGCGCGCTTTTTGGCTTCCTCGTATTTGGGCTTGAGGATGTCCATCATTTCCGGCAGGGAATAGACTTCCGGATCCTGGCCTGTGGGCGTGGTGGAGCCTTCGCGGTAGACGTTCTTGTAGCGCAGGTCAAAGGGATCCATGCCCAGCTTTTCGGCCAGTTCGTCCATGAGCACTTCCGAGGGGAATTCGCTCTCGGGAGCGCCGTAGCCGCGGAACGCCGCGCCCCAGCAGTGGTTGGTGCAGACCGTGCGGCCTTGCCCCCGGATGGCCGGGATGTCGTACCCGGCCCCGATGTACTGGGCGCCGCGCAGAGTCAGCAGATCGCCGAATTCAGAATAGGGGCCGTGGTCCACGGACCAGTCCGTTTCCATGCCCAGAATCTTGCCGTCCTTGCTGGCGGCCATGCGCAGCCAGGTGATGAAGGGCGAACGTTTTCCGGTATAGGTCTGCTGCTGGTACCAAGTGTAGTTCAGGTACACCGGGCGTCCGGTGGCCAGGGTGGCCGCACCCACCAGGGCTTCCATGGTGGGGCTGAACTTGTAGCCAAAGGTGCCGCCCGTGGGGTTTTGCACCAGAGCCATGTTTTCCGGCTCCACGCCCAGGCCTGGAGCGATCATGAGCAGGTGCAGGTGCAGTCCGATGGACTTGGAGTGGATGAAGAGTTTGCCGTTTTCATCCTGGTAGGCGAATCCCACATCCGGCTCAATGGGCATGTGCGGCTGGCGGGTGGTGTAGTAGTTCCCCTCGGCCACCACGTCGGCTTGTTCGAAGATCGGAGCGGTGTCCGGTCCCTTGGCCACTTTTTGGGTGTAGTAGACGTTGGGCGTTCCTGGGTGGATTTCCATGGCGTCGTCGGCCATGGCCGCGGGAGCGCTCATGTATTCGGGGAGTTGCTCCAGATCCACCTTGACCTTGGCCGCAGCGGCGTTGGCGTGTTCCTCGGTGTCCGCGCAGACGATGGCGATGGCGTCGCCGTACTGGAAGACCTTTTCATCGCAGAGAATGGGGCGGTCCCAGCCGTCGCCCAGGTTGGACGGGAAGGTGATCAGGCCGGTGATGCGATTTTTGCCCTTGATGTCCTTGTGGGTGACCACTTTGTACACGCCGGGCATTTTTTCGGCTTCGGAAGTGTCGATGTTCAGGATTTTGGCATGGGAAACCTCGGCCTGCACCAGGGCGCAGCGCAAGGTGCCTTGAGGCAGCCGCAGGCCCATGTCTGCGCCGAAGTCCCAGGTGCCGGTGACCTTGGCAATGGCCGAAGGGCGGGGGTACTTGGTGCCCCAGATGCGGCCGTCTTCGGGGATGTCAAAGAGCAGCTCATCCTTGCTCTTTTCTCCGCGCATGACTTCGGCCGCGGCCATGACCGCGTCCACCAGGGGCTTGTACCCGGTGCAGCGGCAGGCGTTGCGGTGTTTTTGGAACCAGTCGCGCACCTCCTCGCGGGTGGGGCTGGGGTTCTTTTCCAGCAGGGCGTAGGTGGAAACCAGAAAGCCCGGGGAACAGAAGCCGCACTGGGCCGCACCGTAGGCAATCCAGGCCAGCTGAATGGGGTGCAGATTGTCCGGGGTACCGATGCCTTCCAGGGTCAGCAGGCTGGCGCCGTTGTCCACTTTTTTCAGTTTCCGGGTGCAGGAACGCACCAGCTTGCCGTCCATGTACACGGTACAGGCGCCGCACTGGCCTTGGTTGCAGCCGATCTTGACGCTGGTCAGGCCCAGGTTTTCACGCAGGACATTGGCCAGTGATTGTTCCGGATCGGCCACGACCGTGCGCGGAACGCCGTTTACATTGAGAGTGCGTTTGATCATGGAGTCCTCCTTGTACGCACGTTGACATTGACCATGGACCCCCTCTCGGTCCAAAGCTTGTCTTTAAAAGAACTATTTTCCGAACGGGCAAATGGGGTAGCGGCAGGTATCGCATCCTGCGCAGAACCCGCCATGTCCCAGTTCCGTAATGTCTTTGCGGGTAAGCCGTTCCCCGGCGAGCAGACGGGGCACCACGAGGTCGAAGATGCTGGCGCGGTAGTACATGACGCAGCCGGGCAGTCCCACGATGGGGATGTCGCCTTTGTAGGCCAGCATGAACATGACGCCCGGAAAGGTGGGGGAACCGTAGGTGACCACCTCGGCCCCTGTGGCGCGGATGCTGGCGGGCGTCTGGTCGTCGGGGTCCACGGACATGCCCCCGGTGACCACCACCATTTCCGCGCCCTGGGCAATGAAGGCTTCAATGGCGTCGCGGGTCATGCCCGGGTCGTCGCTGGTCAGGCTCTGACCCATGACCGTGCTGCCGAGCCGCTCAAATTTGCGGCGCACCACCGGGCCGAATTTGTCTTCGATCCGGCCATGGTAGACTTCGCTGCCCGTAGTGACCACGCCGACACGCAGGCGGGCAAAGGGCTTGACCTGCACCACCGGGCCGGACTGAACACAGATGTCTTCCACCTGTTGGATTTTTGTTTCATCCACCACCAGCGGCACCACCCGGGTTCCGGCCACGGGGCGGCTGTCGGTAATTTGCTGCCCTGTGTGGAGAGTGGCCAGGGCGATTTCCTCAATGGCGTTGATGCGGTTGAGGGCCTGCACATTGACCGTCAGCAGGCCTGGGTCCGCTATGAAGTTGACGCGCCCTTCCACAGGGGGGGAGAGTGTGATTCCTGGACCGGCCGCGGCCTCGGCAATGCGGACGGCGGCTTCGTCTTCGTGGAGCTGGCCCGGTTCCAGGCTGAGCACATAAATATGCTCCTTGCCGATCTCCAAAAGCGCGGGAATGTCTTCCTCGCGGACGATGTGCCCTTTGCGGAATGCCGGACCCTTGCATTCCCCGGGGACGATGCGGGTCATGTCGTGACAGAGTACTTTGCCCACGGCCTGTTCAACGGGGAGGCTGTTCATCATGTGCGTTGCTCCGTGCGCGCGTGAACGTGAAGCTGAGCGGCAGGGCCGCTACGGCATATGAACGCCGGACCCGACGCAGCGTGCCCCGGCGTTTTTCCTTAGGATGCAATGACTATGGTGAAACTATGCACAAACGGGCACAATAGGTCAATGGGGGAATTGAAACAATGGTTTGACACATGAATGGTAGGAAAAATGATATCCAGATATTTTGTCTGGATTACCAAGGGATTGTTTTGGAGTTTGGCTATTCGCCGGACAAGGCGCAGGAACGCCGTCCCTGAGTGTGGTGGAAGCTGCTTTTCGGATATAACATATTGTTTTTATTCAATAAAGTAACAATATGGACGATGCGAATTCCGGGAGGCATCCTCTGGAAGGAAACCTTTGTCGGGCGGATCGGTCCGGTGCAGACGGGTCAGGCCGGACTGCCGCTGGTTTCCCCCAGGCAGGGGGCGTACTGGCGTTCCAGCCAGTCCGGAGTGATGCAGCCGTTGACCACGGGCATGATGGCGTCGCCAAGGAAGCGGGCTTCCGTCAGGTCGTGAGTTACATGGATCACGGGGATATCCAACGAAGTTTTGAGTTCCTTGAGCTCGCGGCGCAACGTCTCCCGCGTGGCTGCATCCAGGGCGGAAAATGGTTCGTCCAGAAGCAGGAGCGAGGGGTTGCGTGCCAGGGCCTGGCAAAACGCGGCCCGCTGGCGTTCTCCACCGGAAATGGCCGAGGGTTTGCGGTCCTGGAGATGGCGGATGCCGAAAAGCCGCAACAATTCATCGACCCGGTGATCATCCTCGGCGGCAAAGGCCACATTGCGGCGTACAGAGAGGTGTGGGAAAAGACAATAATCCTGGAAGACCAGACCCAGGCCGCGTTTTCGCGGGGATACAAACACGCGGCGGCCCGTGTCCACCCAGGTCGTTTCTCCCAGCCGGATGAAGCCTTGATCCGGCCGTTCCAGGCCGGCCAGCAGCCGGACCAGGGTGGTTTTGCCCGCTCCGGAGGGGCCGACGATGGCGGTGAGCTTTCCCGGGGCGCAGCGCAATTCCACGTTCAGTTCGAAGTGGGGCAGGCGTTTGCGGATGGCGGCGTGCAGGCTCATGCGTTTCTCTGGTTGATGCGGTTGATGATCAGCAGTACGGCGAAGCTCACGGGCACGAGCAACGCGGACATGCGGAACGCGTCGTCATAGCGCAGGGCTTCCACGGCTTCGAAGATGGCGATGGAGGCCACTTTGGTTTCACCGGGAATGGAGCCTCCCACCATGAGGATGACGCCGAACTCGCCCAGGCTGTGGGCAAAGACCAGAATGGACGCCGCGGCCAGTCCGCCCAGGCAGTTGGGCAGAACCACGCGGAAAAAGGCGGCAGTGCGCGAGAGGCCGAGGATGGCCGCGCTTTCCAGCAGGCGGGAGTCCAGCTTCTCAAAAGAGGCGCGCATGGGCTGGACCGCAAAAGGCAGGTTGAAGATCAGAGAGGCGAGAACCACGGCAGAAAAACTGAAGACCAGCCGCTGGCCGAAAAAATCTTCCCAGACGCCGCCGAGAAAGGCGTTGGGACCGAAGCAGACCAGTAGGCCGAAACCGAGCACCGTGGGCGGGAGCACCATGGGCAAGGTAACGAATGCATCCAGCAGGCTTTTCCCGGGGAACCGGAAAAAGGCGAGCACATAGGCGAGGGGCGCTGCCGCCACCGGGATGAGCACGGTGGTCAGCAGCGCCAATTTGGCCGAAAGGAGCAGAGGACTCCAATCCATGATCTATTTGTACCCGTACTTGGCCTTGATGGCGGCCACCTCGGGCGTGGCCAGGAATTCAACAAACTTGGCCGCGGCCTCGGGGTGCGGGGCGCTGTTGAGGATGCAGGCTGCCTGGATAACGTCCGGGGCTTCGGGCACTTCCGTGAAGCAACCCTTTTGCCCTTGTTCCGTAAAGACCGAGGAATAGGCGCAGAAGCCGGCGTCCGCCGCTCCAGTGGACGCGAACTGGAAGACCTGGGCGATGTTCTGCCCAAAGACCAGCTTAGACTGCATGGATTCCCAGATTCCGGATTTTTGCATGGCGATCATGGCCGCCCTGCCATAGGGCGCGTTTTCCACATTGGCGATGGCCACCTTGAGCGCGTCGGCGTGCTGGGCGGCATCCTGCCAGGAGCCGGAGCAGAGCGAAGGCTTCAGGCTCCAGAGAACGATTTGTCCCTTGGCGTAGACAAAAGGTTCGGAACATTGGCCGTCCGCAAAGAGCTTGGCCGGGCGGCGTTCATCCGCAGCCAGGAACACGTCAAAGGGCGCGCCGTTGATGATCTGGCCGTAAAGTTTGCCGGTGGAGGTATAGGTGGCGTCCACCTGCAACCCGGTCTGTTCTTCAAAGGCGGGGATGATTTCCTTCATGGCGGGCATGAAGTTGGCGGCCTGGGCCACGAGCAGATCCGCGGCAGAGGCGGGCAGTGGCAGGGCCACGGCCAGGAGCAACAGAAAAACGGCGATACGTTTCATGCGGAGCCTCACAGGGTTTGCATTCTGGGAACGGTGCGACTAGATATTCAGATTCGCACGGCAAGTCTGCACTGCCATACGCCGTTCCGGCGGGGCCGGGCAATGCGGTCACGCTTTCTGCTAAAAGCGTGACTCGGGCCCGGGTTGGCTTGGTAAATGGGACCAATTCGCTAATAATGCAAGGGAAAGAGGATCAGTGAATGGGAAATGAGGGCAACGGCCGTTTGGCACCGAACCAGACCTTCGAGGTGCCGGAGCAGGTGCGCTATCTCTCACCGTCCCGGGCCGAGGAACTGGAACAGGCCTTTGCGGAATGGCGGATGGCCGCGCGCACGGCAACGGAACGTCGGTCGCGACAGCGGCTGGAATTGTTGTTTCTGCTGCTGCGGCGTACCGGAGCGCGCCTGGGGGAAGCCCTGCACTTGGACGAGACCAGGGACATGGACCTGGAAAACGGTTGCGTCCACTTGGGGCGGGACCGGTCCCGGCGGAGCGTGCCCTTGCCCGAACCGCTGTGCCGTGAACTGCGCCGGGCCTTCCAGTCGCCCGAGGCGGCCGGGCTGGAAGGTTGTTTTTTCCATTTTGACCCGGGATATGTGCGCCGGGTTTTCTACGCCAGGGCCGAATCCTGCGGACTAGCGCGGGACCTGGCCGCGCCTCGCACACTGCGAAACACCCGCGCCGTGGAACTGCTGCGCAGCGGTGTGCCCCTGGCCGTGGTGCGGGACGTGCTGGGACAGTCTTCCACCGACCTTACGGCCGTATACCAGCGCTACTCCGGGGAGACCGCCTCCACTCTCGTGCGGCGGCTGGGGCTGGATGATCTGGCTGAACGCACCAGCGCGCGCAACACTTTCATCGGCCGTGTGACGCAGGTGGAACGTGACGGGGTCATGGCCATGGTCCGCTTGATCTCGCGCCAGGGAACGTCCATTGCGGCCGTCATTACCGTGGAAAGTCTGATGTCTTTGGATTTGCGGCCGGGCGTCCCCGTGGTTGCCACCATCAAGGCGCCGCTGGTGGATGTGGTGGAGGACGGCGGCGCAGGCCGCAGCAGCGCCCAGAACCGGGTGCGCGCCGAGATCACGTCGGTTCGTTCCACGGAAGTTTTGACGGAGTATTCCGGCCTCAGTTCAGACGGGGAAGCGGTCTGCGCCTTGGTGTCAGCCGCCGGAGCCGGGGAATTGGGGTTGGAGCAGGGAGACTGGGCGGAATTTCGGTTCAAGGCTCTGTCCGTGGTGCTGAATACGGTATGATTCACTCGGGAGCCAAGGATACGCGGGTATCGCTTGGTGATCGCCTCGTGCAAAGGGCTGGGGCTGGTGCATTCCGGTGGCGGTTTTTCCGAGCACTGGCTGGTGGGATGTTCCCGTGGCCGTTGTTTTGAGGCCAGGTATGGAGTTTGGCCGGGTATGGCCCGAGCCCAAGCCGATTTAGGGCCGGGCTAGGCGCAGGGAAAGATAGGCCGCTGTGCCGCGGCCCAGCTCCGAGTCAAGGCAAAGGGAGCCGTCCATGAGCCGTACGAGCCGTTTGACGATTTGAAGCCCCAGTCCAGCACCCTGGTACTTACGGCTGGTGGAAGTTTCGGCCTGTGTAAAGGCGTCAAACACACACGGCAACAGGTCGTCGGGCATGCCGATCCCGGTGTCGCGGACCTGGAAGAGCAGGGTGATTTCCTCGGGCAGCAGGGGGCCCACAGCCTCCACGCTTACGGTTACGGACCCCTTTTCCGTATATTTTACTGCATTGCCCACCAGGTTGATGAGAATTTGCCGAATGCGGGCCGGGTCGCCGAGCAGACGGTCAGGCAGTCCCGGAGCCGCGCTCAGATGCAGTTCCAGCCCTTGCTCTTGGGCCGTGGGGCCATGGCTTTGCCGCACCGACTCCAACAGATCGGGCAGGGAGAAATTTTCGGTTTCCAGTTCCATGCGCCCGGCCTCCACCTTGGAAATGTCCAGGATATCTCCAAGCAGCTGGGTCAGGTTGGCGCAGGCGGCTAAGGCGTTGCAGATATGTCGCAGCTGGTCGGGCCGGGGCTTTTTGGCGCGCAGCAGCTCCAGCATGCCCATGGCTGCTGTCAGGGGGGGTGCGCAGTTCATGGCTCATATTGGCCAGAAACGCGGATTTGGCCTGGCTGGCCGCTTCAGCGTATTCCTTGGCCTGCTCCAACTCTTTCTGGGCCGCCACCCGGGCGGTGATGTCGTGGTAGATGGCCTGGATGAACTCTGGCCCCAATCGCCGGGCACTGATTTCAAAGGAAAGATACTGGCCGTCCTTGCGGCGCAATCGACGTTCCAGGCGAAGCGTTTCGCCCCGCATGAGGCTGTCCAGGCGTATAGGTCGCCATTGCAGGTCGTGCGGGTGCATCAGATCGGGCAGACACTGGCTGAGAAGTTCCCCGGGAGCGAAACCCAACAAACGGCACAGGTGCGGGTTCACATCGCGGATACAAAGCCCTTCGTCAAAAATAAGAATCCCTTCCGTAGCTTCTTCATATAACGCACGGTAGCGTCGTTCGCTTTCCTTGAGGCGCTGCTCGGCCCGCCGTCGGGCCAGCACGTTGATGGCGAGAGAAAGGGTGG
>JAQVYA010000223.1 GCA_028708865.1 Desulfovibrio sp.
GGTTCCGGTTCGATGCCCATGCGGGCGTTGCGAAGCGTGGCGACGTGGTCGATATTGACACAGAGTACGGGCATGGCGTTCCTCCGGGGTAGGTTGGAAAGAGGGGCATTTCTACTCCGGTTCTTTGCGCTTTGCAAGGCGCTCCGGTACTGCATTCTTCTTCACTGCACCTGTTTGCTTTGCTTTCGGCCTTGACTTTTTTTGGAAACCGTATTTTGCATAGGCGCTGGCAAAGCAAAAGAACCAAACCTGATGGAGAGTACAACCCGATGAATGTTTGTATCGTGGGTACCGGATACGTAGGCCTTGTGAGCGCGGCCTGTTTTGCGGAAATGGGAAATGACGTGGTCTGCGTGGATGTGAATCCTGAAATCGTAGAGACATTGCGCTCGGGCAAGGTACACATTTTCGAACCGGGTTTGGAGGACATGGTACGCCGCAACGTTGGCGAGGGCCGTCTTTCCTTTACCACGAGCCTAGCCGAAGGCCTGGAGGGGGCCCTCTTTGCCTTCATTACCGTAGGAACTCCCTCTCTTCCCGACGGTTCCTGCGATCTTTGTTATGTGGACGCCGTGGCTTCGGAGATTGGGCGGACCATGGACGACTATAAAATTGTGGTGGACAAATCCACGGTGCCTGTGGGCACGGCTGATCGGGTGCGCGAGATCATCCGCAAGGAATTGGATGCTCGCAGCGTGGACCTCGAGTTCGATGTGGTCTCGAACCCCGAGTTTCTGAAGGAAGGGGACGCGGTCATGGACTTTATGAAGCCTGACCGTGTTATCGTGGGAACGGAAAACGTACGCACCGCGGAACTTCTTAGAGCACTGTATTCCCCGTTTGCACGTTCCCGGGAAAAACTCATCGTCATGAAAACCCGCAGTGCGGAAATGACCAAGTATGCGGCCAACTGCATGCTGGCCACTAAGATCAGCTTCATCAACGAAATGGCCGGGATTTGCGAACGTGTGGGAGCGGATGTGGGCGAAGTCCGGCTTGGCATCGGTTCTGACCATCGCATCGGGTATCACTTCATATACCCGGGGATGGGTTACGGCGGTTCCTGCTTTCCCAAGGATGTGAAGGCTCTGATTGATACGGCCCGGAACAATGGGTTCGAGCCTCGGCTCATTGCTTCTGTCGATGATGTCAATAATCGGCAGAAGGTAGTCTTGGCCGAGAAGATTCAAAAATATTTCGAAGCTCAGGGGGGAGTGGCCGGTAAGACACTGGCTCTTTGGGGTATCGCCTTCAAGGCGAATACGGATGACATCCGGGAAGCCCCGGCCCTGGAGCTGATTCGTGTGCTGACCGCGCAGGGGATGCGGGTGCGTGCGTTCGACCCCGTGGCAGCTGAACGCGGTGCCCAGGCCCTTGAGGGCAACGAACTGGTGGAGATTGTAAAGGAACAGTACGAAGCCCTGGAAGGGGCGGACGCCCTTGCCGTGGTTACAGATTGGAACCAGTTCCGCAATCCCGATTTTCAACGGATTCGGCAGTTGCTGACCGCTCCGTTGCTTTTTGATGGCAGGAATTTATATTCGCCAGAAATGATGGGGCAGAGCGGTTTTGCTTACTTCAGCATCGGCCGTGCTGCCGTGGGGGCATAGTTTGCCCGGGTGGTTTGTGAGGCGTCCTAAATTTAGGTTGACGTTTTTTAAAGGTTTCAATCAGGCTGTGGGGCTCGCCCCACAGCCTGATTTGTGTACATCGTTTGGCGTTCTCATTCCCAGACTGAGATGTGGCCGTTGTGAGTTGTATATCTCAACGGATTCCCTCACCAGAATCTTGAGTTTCGCAAAGTCGTTGCATTTGGCAAACATAAATTCTTGCTTCAGAATACCATTCATCCGTTCCGCCAGGGCATTTTGATAGCAGTCATAACCATCTGCCATGGAAGGAACCATTCCGGATTGTTTGAGCTTTTTCTGGTAAACCGAAGAAGCGTATTGGAGCCCTCGGTCTGAGTGGTGAATCGTATTCACCATCCTTCGCTTATTTTTGACTGCCGCGTCCAATGCTTTGGTTGTGCTTTCCGCTCCGAGATCCCGGCTCACAAGGTAACACGTTTGTTCCCGTGTCTTTACGTAGGTTATATCGCTTACGAACACCTGCTCAGGACATTTGGGCTGAACATCTTTCAACAGGTTGGGATGTTTTTTTAGCCAATGTTTCGAGTTGGTTGTCTTTGTGTAGTTCTTCCTTCGCTTGATGAGCATGTGCTCTCGCCGCAGCAGCTAAAACAATCCATCACGTCCGAGCTTGATTCCCTTTGCAGAAAATGCGTCCTTTAACAGGTAGTACAGCTTTCTGGTTCCAAGGCGGGGCATCCGGGCCCGCACGTTCAGGACCATGGTTTTTGCCTCCTGATACATGGCTTCCCGTGCATCATGGCGCTTTTCAGCCTGGTACACGGACTGCCGACTAACCCCGAGCTGCCTGCAACAAGCAGACAAGCTTATTTGTCTTTCTTCCTGAAGACTTCGTGCAGCTTGGGGGTAAGTTTTTTTCTTATTGAAGTCCCAAGCTCGCGGTCGGAAATCTCAATCATTTTA
>JAQVYA010000224.1 GCA_028708865.1 Desulfovibrio sp.
GGGCCTTTCGCCCAAAAATGCCCGGGAATTACTCAATGCAGGCATTGACGTGCTCACCAGCGGCAACCACATCTGGAAGTTTAAGGACGTGGGCTCCCTGCTGCGGACCGAGCCGCGCGTACTGCGGCCTGCAAACTATCCGCCCGGGGCGCCAGGCACCGGGGTCGGCGTCTACCGCGTGCGCGACCTGCCGCCCGTGGCCGTGCTGAACCTGCAAGGGCGCACCTTCATGCCCGCCATTGACTGCCCGTTCCGTGCGGCGGACCAACTGCTGGCCGGGCTCCCCGAGGATGTGCTCGTGCGCGTGGTGGACCTGCATGCCGAGGCCACCAGCGAAAAAATCTCCATGGGCTGGCACCTGGACGGCCGGGTGAGCGCCCTGGCGGGCACACATACCCACGTGCAGACCAACGACGCCCGCGTGCTGCCCGGCGGAACAGCCTACATCACGGACTTGGGCATGTGCGGTCCACGGGACGGCTGCCTGGGCATGAAGCCCGGCCCCATCGTGCAGAAATTCCTGAACGGCCTGCCGTTACGCTTTGAGGTGGCCGGAGGAGTGTCGGTTTTACAAGGGGCGTTTTTTGACATAGACGAATCTTCGGGCCGCGCGCGCAGCGTTCGGCTCTTTTCTGAATAATGAGGCGAGCAATGCAGAATATTTGTGTTTTTTTGGGGTCCTGCCCCGGTGATGATCCGGATTTTGTGGCTCGTACCCAGGAGCTGGCCCGCACCATTGCCCAGCGCGGAATGACCCTGGTGTACGGCGGCTCCAACGTGGGCTGCATGGGCAAACTTGCGGACGCGGCCCTGGCCGAAGGCGGCCACGTGGTGGGCGTGATTCCTACGGTCCTGCGGGACAAGGAAATTGCGCACACAGGCCTGAGCGAGCTGCACGTGGTGGACGGCATGATGGAGCGCAAGCACCTGATGATGAGCATGTCCGACGCGTTTATCAGCATCCCCGGCGGACTGGGAACCATGGACGAATTTTTCGAGGCCCTGACCTGGACGCAGCTTTCCCTGCACGCCAAGCCCAACGGCCTCCTGAACGTGAACGGCTATTATGACCACTTGCTGGCTTTTTTGAGCCAGGCAGCGGACCACGGGTTCATCCGCCCGCAGCATCGCAACATGTGGCTGCTGGATGAAAATCCGGACGCGCTGCTGGATAAAATGAAGGACTGGAAGCCCATTGTGGGCGGAAAATGGGTCGAACGGCCCGATCTGGACTAATGGAGTTAGGGAGATGAACATTTACGACGAGTTGAAGTGGCGAGGGTTGGTGAATCAGGTTTCGGACGAAGAGGGGGTCCGGGAGTATCTTTCCGAGCCGGGTCGCTCTATGTATTGCGGCTTTGACCCCACCGCCGAAAGCCTGCACATCGGCAACCTCGTGCCGCTGCTCAGCCTCGTGCGCATGAAGCGCGCCGGGCATAATCCCATCTTCCTGCTCGGCGGCGCCACAGGCCGCATCGGCGACCCCTCCGGCAAGGACAAAGAACGCGACATGGCCACCGAGGAAGTGCTCGACAAGCGCGCCTCCATGATCGAATCCCAGGTGCGCAGCTTCGTGGAACGCAATTCCGAAGGGACGGCGGATATTCGCAACAACTACGAGTGGACCAAGGAAATGTCCGCCCTGGAATTGCTGCGTGACGTGGGGCGGCACTTCACCGTGAACTGGATGATGCAGAAAGATTCCATCAAAAACCGGTTCAACCGCGACAGCGTGGGCATTTCCTATACGGAATTTTCCTACATGGTGCTCCAGGGCATGGACTACTGGAAGCTCTACAAGGAATACGGCTGCCGGTTGCAGATCGGCGGCAGTGACCAATGGGGCAACATCACCGCAGGCTGTGAACTGATCCGTCGCAAGGAACAGGACACAGGCTATGCCCTGACCTTTCCGCTGATCACCACGGCCTCGGGCAAAAAATTCGGCAAGAGCGAGGGCAACGCCATCTGGATGAACCCGGATATGGTCAGCCCCTACGCCTTTTACCAGTTCTGGCTGAACACCGAAGATGCCGACGTGGTCAACTTCCTGGGGTACTTTACCTTCCTGGATCAGGACGAAATCAACAACGTCGCCGAAAGCGTGACCAACGAGCCGCACCTGCGGCTGGGACAAAAACGCCTTGCCGAAGAAGTGACCCGCATGGTTCACGGACAGGATGAACTGGATAAGGTCCAGATCGCCACGGACGTGCTCTTTGGCTCGGGAGATATCGCCAAAGTGGACCCCGCTACCCTGAAGCAGGCCCTGGACGCGGCGCCGGCCATTGCCCGCGACAAGGCCGCCCTGCCCGACCTGCCCCAAATGCTCGTGGATCTCGGATTGGCCAAGTCCAAAGGCCAGGCCCGTAAAGATATCCAAGGCGGCGGCGTGTACGTAAACCAGGAGCGCGTGGACGCGGACTTTCAGCCCTCGGCTCGGCATTTTCTGGGCGGGGAACTGCTCGTACTGCGCAAAGGGAAAAAGAATTACGGTCTGGTGACTGTTGAATAGTTTTTTTTCTAGTATGTTAACTTCCGGGGGC
>JAQVYA010000111.1 GCA_028708865.1 Desulfovibrio sp.
ACTTTCGTCCGCGTAAATATTGCCCACGCCAGCCACGACGCGCTGATCCAGCAACAAGGCCTTGATGCGTGCCCGCCGTTTTTGCAACAAATCCACGAACACCTCCCAGTCCACCTCAAGCGGTTCCGGCCCCAGAGCACGCCAAAAGCTCCATTGCTCCAGCTCGTCAGGCGTAAAGACCCGGCATCCGCCAAAGCGCCGCACATCCGCAAAGGTAAGCACAGATCCGTCGTCCAGAAGGAACCGAATGCGCTCATGGGCCTCGTGGGGGCGGTCCCCCCCGTGCACCAGACGGCCTGTCATGCGCAGGTGCACGGTGAGCACGGACCGGCCCTGGCCCGGGGCCATTGCTCCCCCTGCTCCGGCAAGGGACGCATGGTCGAGATCAAACAGCAGGAGCTTGCCCCGGCGGCGCACCCCGACAACCCGGGCCCCTTGCACACGCTCCACGAATTCCTCCGGCGTATGCCCGGGTACGGCGCGCACGTCGTCCACGCGCACCCGCTCCAAACAGCGACCCGTGAGCGGTTCGCGCAGCCCCCGGGCAATGACTTCCACTTCCGGCAATTCCGGCATCCCCATCCTCCTCGGCAAAGGGGCCATATTCCGCACCCTTTACAATATTTTTCGTCGCGTTTGTAATGTGTTACAAATCTGGTCAACAAGAATCCGACACAAAAATCCGGCACAAGGTCCGGCCGTGGCACGCGCCCAAGCCCCCCATGGGTTGCATGGCCGGGTCCCCGGGCATCTGAAATATCTTGATATCTTGAGAGGAAAGACAGCAAATTCTGATCAGGTGAACACCTGACCGGATTCCGACAGAACGAATCTTCCAGTCCCAATTCCTCAGATTTTGCCAGAAGTTCCGTCGGTGTTCAGTTCTTGGCCGCCTTGCCGTCCCCGGAAGTACCTGTCCCCTGGGCCGCGCACCAACGACGCCACATGGCCCGGTAGGCGTTTTCCATGTCCGAGGCAAAACGCGCTGCATCGCACAGGGGCGAGGCAGACACCCGCTCCCGCAAATCGCGACCAAGCCGCTCCCGCTGCACCGGGTCGCGCCCCAGCTCCACGGCCAGTTGGACGTACTCCTCCAAATCGCGACAGACCAACCGGTCCAGTCCGCAGGCGCGCAGGGTGGTGGCCGTGAGCCGTCCCTCAAACCGTTCCCCCAGCAGCGTCACCACGGGCACGCCCATCCACAGGGCATCGGCACTGGTGGCTCCACCGCCATAGGGAAACGGGTCCAGGGCCACGTCCACCTCGCGATACGAGGCAAGGTAGCCGCGCAGCTCCATATGCGGCCGGAAGGCCACGCGCCCGCCCACGCCGTATTCCTGAAACATCCGCTGGTACCGCTCCCGCACGAACTCATCCGCAAACGAAGCGGACTGAAGCAGCAATTCCGCCCCCGGAACCTGCCGTAAAATGGCGGCCCAGGCGTCCACAACCGCTTCGTTGATCTTTGCGGTGTTATTAAAACACCCGTAGGTCATGGGCTTTTGTTCCAAGCACTCCGGGTCCTGCGCCGGCAAATCCACAACCGGCGGCTGGTAGCACCACTGGCACACGGGCAGGCGCTCCACGCACTCTGCATAGCGGCACTCTTCCCCTGGCGGGCAGGTGCACGGGTCCGCCAGCAGGTAGTCCACGGCGGACATGCCCGTGGTATCGAAATATCCCAGCCAGACCGCCTGCACGGGCGCGGGACGCCGGGCCGTGACCAAAAGCCGATTGTGGGAACTGTGCCCGCTGAGGTCCACCAGCACGTCAATGCGGTCCCGGCGGATGCGCTCCGCGGCTTCGGCATGACTCAGATGGCGGATGTCCTGCCAGTGATCACAAATGCTGCGCAGATGATCCGTAATACCATCGTCGTACGGATTGTTAGAGTAACAGTAAAAATCCACTTGTTCCGGGCGATGGTGCGCCAGTAGTGGAGCCAGGAAATTGCTGACCGCATGTCGCCGGAAATCTCCGGAAAGGTAGCCCACCCGCAGGCAGCGCTCAGGGTCCGGATCATTGGAATGGCTCCGGGCCATGGCGGTCAGCGGGTCGGCCAGTTCCCGGCCAAAGTCCCGGGCCTGGGCTTCAAAGGTTTCCACCGGTTCGTGGACCAGATAGTGCCGCGTGAGCAGATAGTTGCTGCGGGCCACGTTAAACCCGGGGTCGGCCTTCCAGGCCCGGGCAAACCAGGAAACACTCTGACGGATGCGCCCTTGGTCGCGCAAGAGCACGCCAATGTTGTTCATGGCGCCCGCGTGTTCCGGCTCCCGTTCCAGGGCGGCCAGGTACGCGTCCTCGGCCTCGCGGGTCTCCCAGGCATCATGCAGGGCCGCCCCCAGGTGCAGCCAGGGCCGCACCTCCTCAGGGCGCAGCGCCACGGCCCGGCGGGAAAGGTCCACGGCATCCCTGCCGCGTCCCAATTCCAGGAGCACGCCGCCCACGTTCACCAATGCCGCAAACTCGTCCGGGTCGCGCCGCAACGCCTCGGTATAGCAGGCCAGAGCCTCGCGGTACTGGCCGTTGTCCTTAAGCAGGTTGCCAAAACGCACATACGGCTGGGCAGCGGTTTCGTCCAGAGCCATGCAGGCCTTATACTGCTCCACAGCCTGGTCCAACCGGCCGCAACCCTCCAGAGCTATGCCCCAATGCAGGCGCACCTGGGCATGCTCGGGCAGCAGTGCTGCGGCCCGGCTCAGCAGCGCCTCGGCCCGGCGATGCCGCCCCCGTTGCAGGGCAATGGCTCCCAACAGGCGCAGGGCGTCCGGATCATCGGGCCAGACCTCCAAAACCCGACGGCAAAGGGCCCGGGCCTGGTCCACGCGGCCGAGCCGTTGCTCGGAAGCAGCCCGCTCCAAAAGCTCCACCCGGTCCGGTCCATGCGCCTTGTCCATGCCTCCCCCTGGGTTTGGCGTTGCCGCGCCGTGCGCGCCGTTATTGCTGCGCCAGAAAATACTCCAGGAACGGCTCCGCGTGCTGCGGCAGGGCCGAAACCCACCAAACCAAGTCCCCGCGGCTCCACATTAAATGCACCATGCCCAGCCCGTAGGTGCGGTACACGTCCACCCCGCTTTGCCGCTCCGCCTGGGGCGGACTGAACGGCGAAGGGCCGCGCAGCATCAATTCCACCATAACGGCCAGCTGCTCCCGGGCCTCGGCCGCATTGGACGCGCTGGAAACCCAGACCTGCCCGGCGGGCGGGTGCCCGTGCCCATAGGTGGCTACGGCCGCATCCAAAACCTTGATGCTCTTGCCGTGCAGCTTGTTCACGGCCCGGCGGGCCGCCTCGCCGGAAAGAAACTCCGTGCGCTCCAGGTCATGCACTTCAGCGGGCAGCAATCCAGCCACATCCGGAGCTGAACCGCAACCCCAGACCGGCAACCACAACACACTGCAAAGGATCGCGCCAAGCAGCCCAACTCTTCTGATCATAAGCTATTCCCCGCTTTCTTCAGCTTCGGATTCCGGCCTTTTGCCCAAGAGCCCCGCGTCCACCACAAACCGCTCTCCCCGGCGGACCACTTCCAGAATCAAAGGCTCGTCCGCATCATGGGCGGCTTTACCGGCCCAGTGCAGATCCTTGAAGGAACGCATGGGCCGTCCTTGGGCCGCCACCAGCTCGTCCCCGGGGCGGATGCCCACGGTATCGGCCCGGCTGCCCGGCCGCACCGTGACCACCAGGATACGGTCCTGCCGGGCCTCCAAAACCATGCCCATACGGCTTTGGAACATGGGCGGGCAATAGAAAAACGCGTCCCCGTCCTGGGCCTGGAAGTCCCGGGCATCCCGCAGGGGAACCAGGGCCGCCACCTGCGCTTTCGGGTCCAGACGCTCCAAACGGTGGGCAATGCCCCAGCCCCGTTCCACATGCCCGGCCCCGGCCACGATCACCACGGGCCGGCCCGTGCCTTGCCGCAGATCCACGGCGTTTTGAGCCATGGTTGTATCCCAAAGGGACTGCACGGTCAGAAAACGGTCCAGCTCCCCGGACCCGAACCCCTGCTCCCGGTGTTCGGCGAACAGGGCTTCCAAGGTCTCCCGTTGCTCCTGCATGGGGGGATCACGGTTTCCGGCAGGAGGGCGCGATCTTCGCCGGGCAGATTTTCAAGCCCGTCCCGACTCACCGCCTTGACCAAAGCCCGGGGAGCGTTCAGGGCGCGAACCGGCAGGTCATAGGCCCGAATCAGCTCGAACTGCTGGGCAAACAGAGAAAAAGGATAGCCCCAATTGGATTTCCATTCCAAGGCCTCGGGCAGGGACTCCAGAGGAAGTTCACCGGCCGAAAACCGGTCCAACACGGGCTGCATGTCCGCACCCACCATCTCCAGCCCCACGGCGGGCCGCTGCCCGCCCTCCAGCAGATAGGCCAACACCTGCACCTGGAAGGCATGGTCGCATACGTTGGTGTGCCCTTCCCCAAGCAGGATATAGTCGGCATTTCGCAACAGCTGGTCCACGTCCGCCAGCGCGGCCGGTTCGCCGCTCTTAAGGGCCAGCTCCCCCCGCTCCGGCAGGAAGTGAAGCCCCAAAGGCTCCATGGGCACGGGTTTGGGCCCGGCGCAGGCCGCCAACCCCAGGCAGATCACGATCAATAAAAAAAGCGGATGTCGCATGCGGCTCCTTCAAGGCTGAAGGGTTTTGGGTTCATTACCAAGCAAGAGACCGATCCATTCAAGCCGGTGTCGCGGCCCAAGCGGAAACCGAAATATGGCACCACGGGATCTAGACAGCGGCCCCCATCGGGGCCGGAGTATGAATCGTCATGGGCAGTCCGGCCCGGTCCCGGGGGATTTCCGCGGTCAGCGGGTCCATGCCGAGCCGCGTCAGCGGGGTATGTCCAGCGGCCAGGGCCAGCACCAGGGCATCGGCGCAATCATCCCAGGCCGCAGCCGGGCCAAACTCCTGCAACGCTTTCTTGATACGGTCTTTGGCATCCGGGCACAAGCGGGTCAACGCAAGAACCCGTTCTGTCCTTCCCTGAGGAGTGCGTTTGGGCCATTGGGCCGGAGCGCCCAACAGCGCGGCAAAAAAAAGTTCAGGGTGGCACTCCAGCACCCTGTCCGCATGGGCCCGACCAGCACGAAAGGCCCGATCCAACTCGTGAATGCGGGGCGCAATGTTCCAGGATTGAATGCTCAGCCCCCGCCCCGTGATCCTTCGGTTCACCTCGCAGGCCCGGGCATGGTCCGGCTGGTCCAGAGCCTCTCGACAGGGAGGCGAAAACACGCTGGCCCGGCGCGGGCCCAACAGGCGGCGGGCCTCGGCATCGCAAGCGCGGACCGGAATTTCCTCATACGGCAATCCCACCGGCATATCCACCAGCAAACGCGGCCCGTGGTTCAGCGCTGGTCCCGAGCCAGGGTCATGCCCGGCCCAGGGGAGGCGCTCCAACAACGGCTCCAACTCCGGAAACACGGCAAAAAAAGGTCCGTCCCGCAGCAGAAAGGCGGCCAGCCAGCCCCCCCGGCAGCCATCCACGCCCACTCCGAGCAGCGCCTCAGGGTTCAAATCAATTTGATACATTTAACACACCTGAAAAAAAAAGATATTCGCGCTATTATTGGTTTTATATACAAACAAAAGCGCCCCGGAAACTCAGCTTCCGGGGCGTTACTTTTTTGGTCCGGCGGACCCGGGGGCGTCAGTCCCAGGTGCGCTTGTCTTCGATGGGCCGGATCTGCGGGGGCAACGTGCCCGGGGCCAACACCTTGAGGATGGGCCGCAGCTTGATCTTTTCCCGGAAGGTATGCAGCAGTTCGTCTTCCCGCTTGAACGAGCCGGACTCGATGTTCAGCACCATCTCGTCCACGCCGCCCGGGTTGGTGACCTCGATCTGCCAGCGTTTGATTTCCTCAAACTGGGCCATGACCTGTTCCACCTGGTGGGGGTACACGAACATGCCCTTGATGCGGGCTGTGGTGTCCACGCGGCCCACAATGCCGCCAAGACGCGGGCTGGTGCGGCCGCAGGCGCAGGGGCTGCGATCCAGGTAACCCAGGTCGCCCGTGGCCAGACGGATCAGGGGGTAGGTCTTGTTGAAGGCCGTAACCACGATCTCGCCCACTTCGCCGTCCTTGAGGGGGATGCCCGTATCCGGATGGCAGATTTCCACAAACGCGCGGTTGGACAGGTGCAGGCCGGTCTTGTGGAAGCATTCGTAGCCGATGCAGCCCACATCCGCAGTGCCGTAGCCCTGGCGCATGATGCAGTCGAACTTCTTTTCCAGGGTGGAACGCATCTTTTCGGAAAATTTCTCGCCCGTGACAAAGGCCACTTCCATGAACAAGTCCTTGCGCAGAGAGAGCCCCATCTCCTCGGCCTTCTGGGCCAAGTGCATCAGAAAGCTGGGCGTGCCCACGTAGCCCGTGACCCGCAGCTTCTGCATGATCTCGATCTGGCTGGTGGTGTTGGACGGTCCGGCGGGGATCACGGCGCAGGACAGGGCCTTGAGCGGCTCTTCAAACATGAGGCCTGCCGGAGCCAGATGATAGTTGAAGGTAATCTGGGTCACGTCGCCGGAGCGGAAGCCCGCCGCGTAAAAGCCCTCGGTCCAACCCCAATAGTCCTCGGTGCGGTCTTCGGGGTCGAAGATGGGGCCCGGCGACAGGAACACCCGGCGCAATTCGCCCAGGTCCTTGGTCAGCAGGCCACCCAGACGCGGCCCCATGGATTGTAGAAAGATAAGTTCCTTCTTCTTAATGATGGGGATGTGCTTGAGGTCCGCCAGGGTGCGAAACTTGTCCACATTGAACTGGGCCCGGTCGAACCGTTTTTTGACATCCTCGGAATACCGATAGGCGTAGGACAAAAGCTCCTTAAGCTGGAGCTGGTAATATTGCCGCCGTTCGGATTCGTCCAGAACCTCGCGCCTGGAGTAGATGCCCTCGGTGCGGTCTTTGCGAGTCATACTCGTTTCTCCCTTTGGAAGCAGAAAATTATATGGGAATAAGTGGGAGATTGCCTATACATCACTTTACCTCTCATTTCAAGCTTTTTTTGTAAAAATGAATATTAACGGTATGTTACAAAAGTCGAGCTTCAGACGTTATTTTTGGCAAATTCATGCTTGACACAAGCGGGTCTCAACGTATATCAATGCGTTCCCTTAACGGGGCCGTACCCGGAGGGCCGTTAACTCAGTTGGTAGAGTATCTGCCTTTTAAGCAGAGAGTCATTGGTTCGAGCCCAATACGGCCCACCACTCCATGTCCCCATCGTCTAGTGGCCTAGGACGCCGGCCTCTCACGCCGGTAACGGGGGTTCAAATCCCCCTGGGGACGCCAAGAAAAATCAAGGACTTAGGGTAACACCTGAGTCCTTTTTTCGTGTCGGACACAAAACCTGGACACAAAAATATTTTCCTTCATTATTTCAGCGCATTGTAAGCGTTCTTTTTTGGGGGCTGTTGGAGGTGTACTTTTGTGTCATACCTCCAACTTGCTAATATTTCATATAAACTGAGCATGCCCTTAGATGGAGGCGTCCCTTTCGCTTTTGACACAAAATCCGCTCTTTTCGTTCCGGCCCATGAGGCTGACCTTTCCCCTTGCTACTCCCCATCTCCGCATGGTATGACTTGGCCATACCGAAGGAGGGGACATGCCCACCGTTGATAAAATCACCATCGCCTTGACGCCGGAGCTTTCCGCTCTTGTCAAAGAGTCCGTCGAGCAGGGGGACTACGCTTCAACGAGCGAGGTCATCCGTGATGCTCTGCGCGACTGGAAGCATAAACGCGCTCTCCAGAAGCAGGAAATAGAAGAGCTGCGTCAGCTCTGGGATGCAGGTGTGAAAAGTGGGCCGGGGCGCTTCAGCAACATGGACGAAATTATCCAAGAAGCCCGGAGTCGCTTTGACGCCGGAAAAACGGAACGCTGACACGCATGGCACAGTTCTCCCTGCTGCGAGAGGCAGAAAACGACCTGATCGAGATATGGCAGTATATCGCCGAGGACGACCAGGAGGCGGCGACTCGGGTTCTCCATTCGCTCGACGCGAAGTTCCGCCTGCTTGCCGGGAACAGCAAGTTGGGTCCTGCCAGGCCCGACATCGCGCCGGACTTGCGATACTTCGTTGATGGGAACTACCTGATCCTGTACCGCGAAGCTGCCAAAGGCATAGAGGTTGTCCGAGTGGTGCATGGAGCACGTAGTCTGAAAACGCTCTTTTCCGTCGGCGGGTGACACAAAAAAAGGAGTGTCCTTCCGAACACCCCTTGGGTATGCCGCCGTCCGGCTGGGACCTCGGCGTCGTTTTGCTCCTCCTCTGGCTCCTCAGTAACCATGACCTGGTCGGATTCAACGAGGTGGACCACATTGAAGCTCAGGTCGTTGCCACCCCACACCGCCACAGTGCCATCCATGGCAGCAAGGCCCCTCATCTCCGCAACCTGCGGGTTCTGCCAAATCGGGTCATTCTCGTCGACGGGCCGATACAATCCATCTTCAGTTTCGGGATCAAACATCATTATTCCTCCGTTTTTATAACAGTTCCACGTCCGTCCATGACGGACACCAGTGCTTCGCGGGTCTCGGCGAGCCCCAGACGCTGCATGTAACGCGCTGTCGTTGTTGGTGATTTATGACGTAAAACACGTTGAATGACGGATGCGGGCTGGCCTTCCTTATACAGGATGGTCGCTGTAAGGTGCCGGATCGCATGCCAAGTAAACGCTTTCACCCCAGCTCGCCTACACACCGCATGAATCCAGTGCTGCCGTGAGGTAAAGGGCTTGCCCCAATGGGCCTGGGAATAGTGGTGGTCGCACTGGTTTACGAACACGTACTCCGATTTTACCCTCGTCTCCTTCAGCCAATCCTTCAGTGCTGCGGCCAGCGTCTCGGTCATGGGCACCAAGTCAAATTCCCTGTTCCCTCCCTTGCGCTTCTCGGTCCACAGCCGCACCGTCCGGTTTTCGAAGTCCAGGTCCTCCACCTCCAGGTTGAACACTTCTCCCTTACGCGCTCCGAGGTGCAGCAATGTCAGCAACACCACGCGGTCTTGGCCTTCAGCCTTATTGTAAACATCCCAAAAATCATTCTCTGGCGGTACATACCGGGGATGGCGCGTCTCTGGGTACGTATCCGCCTCCAAGAAGGGGTTCTCGCCGCGCGGAAAGCCTTTGATGGTTTTACGACCGAACTTCCATCCCGCTGCTCCGTTCTTACGATTCTTGTTGGCGCAATTGCCGCCGCGCATTTTGTTCTGATGGGCCAGAAACCTGTAAACCTCGGCGTCTCCAATTTCCTCGACCAGCATTGTTTTTTTGAAGAACTTGATAAGCCGTTTTGCCAGGGCTTTTTTCTCATCGATTGTTCTGCGAGAAAAACGCTCACCAACGTAATCGAGGTAGGCATTTTGCCACTCAATCAAGGTCACAGAGCCCGTGGCGGTTTTCGTCTCCTCCTTCGCCTGGACCTTCATTTCCTCTCGGGTCGCAACCTCCCAGGCTACGGCTTCCTGTTTGGTTGGGAAGCTCTTCGACTTGCTTTTTCCGTTCACCATCACCACGCCTCGCCAGCGTGGGACCTTGCTCCGTTTGTCCCTCGTCGCCATGGTATATTTTCCTCCTCACGATGTTTTCCCAGAATCGAACGACGCCGGGCGCAACCTCACACCCGCCCCACCTGTCCGCGTACTTCCGGACTGTATTGGGAGAGAGATGTAGTAAGCCAGCAAGCTCATCTACTGATAAAGGCGGGCCAAGTTCGTTCGCTAGAGACATAATAGCGAACATTTACAATAATTTTTAGTGTATCAGCAATTGTGCTTCAATAATACATCGCAATTTTTTTCATTGTGTACACTTTCATTCATATAATTTCTTTATACAGATGTATTCACTTCTACAAAATACTCATTCATAGACAAATTTAATTGAATCGATAGAAATAAATCATGATAGCCGCCGCCATATTAAATAGTAAACATGGCAGCGGCTATCTGTACTAAATGGTATGGTTGAGTATCTCGCTGACACACTCCTCAGTGATGCCGAGATAAGCTCTGGTCACACTTGGAGAGCTGTGGTTCAATCTTCGGCACAACACCTCCCAGCTAGTTCCGTATTTGGTTCGCTGGAACCAGCAGAACGTCTTCCGAAGGGTGTGTGCACCTAGATTCTGTTTCAGCCCTATCATCTCCCCCCAGCTTTTTACGAGGATCGTTACCCGATGAGTGCTCAAGGGATAATTCTTTCCCTTTCTGCTCTTGAAGAGGTAGTCGTTCTCCTCTGGTTTCAACGCATCGTAATAGTCGTCAAAAGCCTTTTTATTTCACTGTTCACGACCAATACATTCATTTTGTTTGTCTTACGTTCCTTCTGGAGTTGCCCCCGCTAAATCGGACACTCGGCGGTTGCCGATGAGCGGATGAATTCACGGGGAGATTGCATCCGCAGTCCCTTGTGGGGATGCCTTTCGTTGTAATCTTCGAACCAGTCGGCCAAT
>JAQVYA010000225.1 GCA_028708865.1 Desulfovibrio sp.
CGGTCATGACCTATGCGGGCTCGGGCGTGGAATGGCAAGGCCTGGAAAAGCTCTTTCAGGAAGAATACATCGGCCTGATCCGTACGTATGATTATCCGGAAAACGTGGCTCGGCTGGCGAAAAAATATCCGCAGAACGTGACCCTGCTGCCCAGTGAAACCTCCCTGCTCAAAAAGCTGGCGCGCGGCCACATCAGCGCGGCCATCACGGATAGCGCCGTGATGCAGTACCTGGCCGAGCGAATGGCATTGGGGAATCTCTCCCAGCTGGCCCGGCTCGAGGACAAACCCCTGGTCCTGGCATTTCAGGATACCCCACGGAACAGACAGCGGCGCGACATGCTCAATGCGCTTATCCAGGCTTCCGGCCTGTTGGATTCGCGTCCGCAGTAGTCGGCTTTTCCGGGAGGAGTCTCCGTCAGCATCGTTCCCCGGGGGGGCCTGATCAAAACAGGGAAGGCAGGTAGATAGGGAAGGGCAGGCAGATTCGGGGGGGGCTTATTGTTCGGGCAGGCTTTGCTGCCAACGCATCAGATATTCCTCGTGGCCGGTATGCGGGTCGGTTCGTATCTCCTCAAGATGGAAGCCTTGGGCCGTGTAAAAGGCCACTGCGCGTTTGTTTTCGCTGTATACGGTGAGTTCCAGGCTGGACCGCTGTTCTCGGGCCTGGCGCAGCAGGGCCGAACCCACGCCCTTTCCCTGCGCCTCGGGGGCCACGAACAGGGCGGCCAGGGTGTTTTCACACAATGCGAGGAATCCTGTTGGTTTCTTCCCTTCCGTATGAACATGGACTTCAGCGGCCGGGAGATACCGTTCCCGCATGTCCTGAAGGCGTGATTCCCAGAAATCACCGGGAACAAAGTGGTGGGCTTGTTTTGAAGCGCGGAGCCAGATGTCCAGGAGGGTGTCCAGGTCCTCGGGATCGGCAGGGCGGATCGTTGCTTTCAGGCCTTTGCAGCCTTTGTCTTGTTGCATTTTTTGTTCGCGTCCAGCGGCCGGTACGGCGCGGTTCAACTCGGGGAGCTGCCGCGGACCCGTTGCAGCACCAGCAGTCCGGCCAGGGCGGAACCCAGCAGCCAGGCAGCGCCGGGAATAGGCGTGGCCGAAACCCCGGTGGCGCTCGAGCCGTCGGCCAGGCTCTGCACGTGCATGCCCACGCGCACATCGCCGGTGTTCAGGGCGTCGAGCAGTTGTTCAAAGCTCAGGCCGGCCAGCTCCCAGGTGATGGAGAGATATTCCCCAAGGCCGATGCCGTTGTGCGGAACCCCGCCTCGATGCTCCGGCCCCAGGCTGAAGTCCGCCTGAAAAGGATTGTCCATGCCGTTGGCCCCGGGCATGTTGCGCGGGGAGGCCCGGAACCAGTTGCCCTGGTCGTCCGTGTAGCTGACGCCGTCCAGACTGTCGTCGATGGCGGCGGGATCGCCGAACAGGTTGTCCAGGGAACCCCAGTCAAAATAGATGGCCGTGATGGCTCCGACCCCTGAGTTGCGCAGGGTGAATGTGGCGGCGTTGCCTGCGCTGGTCACGTCCATGGAAATGGAGGGCTCGGGAAACAGTCCTTCCACAGCCTCGAATCCCATGGTGGCGGCGCGGGCCGGGGTCGCGGAAAGCAGCAGGGCCAGCAGCAGGGTTGCCGTTGCGGCCAGGCGCATGGCCCGGGTTCCGTGAGTGGCGGCAATGCTGGTGGTCATGGTTGTTTCCTCCGTGGACGGGCTTTCAATGCAGAATAAAGATAGATCTGGGCCAGGGAAAAACGAATCAGGCAAAAGTATGAATTGTGCGGATTTTTCCCATTCCGCGGGAGATGCAGGGGCCGTGCCGGATCGCTTCGGCACGCGGCGCGAAAGAAAAACAAGCTGTTGCGGGATGAAGGTGGTCAGCGGGGCGCAAGCTCGGCCAGTCGGGATTCCACAGCCTCCCAATGGGCAAAGGCGGCTTCCAGCTCTGCTTCCAGTTCAGCGAGCCGCTCCTGGGCCGCGGTAATCTCCGGGCCGGGGCGTTTGTAGAAATCCGGGGAGGCCATGGCCTCATGGGCCTGGGCCACATCCTGCTCCAGGGATTCGATGCGTTCGGGCAAGGCGGCCAGCTCTTCCGTGAGCTGTTGCTGTTCGCGTTGCTCCTTGAAGCTCAGTTTGCGCGGCTTGGCGGGCCGGGCTTGGTCGGTTTGCCGTGCCAAGGACGCGGCCTGGACGGATGTTTCGGATTTTTGGGCTGACCGGGCTGATTTTTCCTTGCGGGGAGCGGGCTCGGGACGCTGGCGGAGCCAGTCGTCGTATCCGCCAACGTATTCGGCTACGCGGCCGTCCCCTTCCAAGGCCAGGGTACTGGTGACCACGTTGTTCAAAAAGGCCCGGTCATGGCTGACGATGATCACGGTGCCCTGGTACTCCATGAGCCTGTCCTCCAAGAGTTCCAGGGTCTCGGCGTCCAGGTCGTTGGTGGGTTCGTCCATGATCAAGAGGTTGGAAGGCCGGGTAAAGAGCCGGGCCAGGAGCAGGCGGTTGCGCTCTCCGCCCGAGAGCA
>JAQVYA010000226.1 GCA_028708865.1 Desulfovibrio sp.
CTTGTTTTTTGTATCTTTTCCAACTTTCATGCAGGCGTCGATACGCTCATGGATATCAGCCCGGCGAGTTTTGCCGCTGGAGGGGCAAAGATTTTCCCAAATGGGCAGATTCCACTGGCGGGCTGCGGTTTTCATGTAGGATTTTTCCAACAGCAAAGCCGGGCGGATGACCTGCAACTGGCCGCCAAAAAACGGTTCATTGCAGGAAAGGCCGTCCACGCGGCCGTTTTGAAAAAGATTCATGAAAAATGTGTCCACCAGGTCGTCGGTGTTGTGCCCTAAGGCCAGATGCGTCAGGCCGTATTCGGCACAGAGTTCAAACAGGCGTTTTCGCCGCAGCCAGGAACAATAGAAGCAGGGCGAGCCCTTGCGGTTTTCTTCCGAGTGGGCCCGGGGGCCGAAATCGCTGGTCTCCAGGTGGGCGGGGACGCCATTTTTGGCGCACCAAGCGCTCAGCGGGGCATGATCCTCAGGGTCAAAGCCCGGGTTCACATGCAGGACCATGAGCTCCAGCGCAAAGGGGAGGATGCGGCGGCGGATGAGCAGTACCTGAAGCAGGGTAAAACTGTCCACCCCGCCGGAAACGGCGATGCCCACGCGGGAGCCGGGTTGAACCATGCGTGTTTTTTGCATGAGCATGCCCACGGTGGCGACGCATTTTTTTTGTGCGTATGTTAGCTTGATGCGTGGCAAGGGTACTCCTGAGTACGTCGGGATGCCGCGTTGGGTAGTGGATTTGAGCTTGACTTGCAAGGGGCGTGCGGATACTTTTATCCGCTTTGCGGGGTGGCATCCACGACCCAGTGGTCTGTGGAAAACGATCCGGACGTTGACAAGCTGTTCCGCAGCATTACTTTCTCTTTCCCACCGGCCTGTTCGGCCGGACATTTCGCGAGGAGAAGCCATGGCGAGAATTACCGTCGAAGACTGCCTGGAAAAAATCGGCAACCGCTTTCTTATTGTGCAGATGGCCATCAAGCGGGTCAAGCAGTATCGTGAAGGATACGATCCGCTCGTTGAGTCCAAGAACAAGGAAGCCGTGACCGCCCTGCGGGAGATTGCTGCCGGCAAGGTGATGCCGGACGATGATCTGCCCACGGCCGGCATCATGGTCAATGAAAAAAGCGCTGAATAAGAATCATGTCCAAACGGGATTTTTACGAAGTCCTCGGCGTTTCTCAGGATGCCGGGGAAGATGAGATCAAACGCGCCTACCGCAAGCTGGCGTTTGAAAATCACCCGGACCGCAACCCGGATGACCCGGACGCCGAGGCCCGCTTCAAAGAGGCGGCGGAAGCCTACGACGTGCTCCGCGACCCGGAAAAACGACGCCGGTATGACCAGTTCGGCCATTCCGGTATGGGTGATAACGGGTTCTCCGGATTTTCCTCCACCGAAGATATTTTCGGTGCCTTCAGTGATATTTTCGGAGAATTCTTCGGGTTCAGCGGTGCTGCTGGACGGCAGGGGCGCAACAGGCCCCAGGCCGGGGCGGACCTGCGCTATGCCATGACCATTTCATTTCGGGACGCGGCGCGTGGAACCGAAGTGGACCTCAAATTGCCCAAGGATGTGCCCTGCTCCGATTGTGACGGCTCCGGGGCCAAACCCGGCTCCAAGCCCGAAACCTGCCCCCAATGCGGCGGCCGGGGGTCGGTGCAGCAGGCCCAGGGATTTTTCCGCATTTCCGTGCCGTGCCCTGTTTGTCACGGCCACGGACAGCTGATTTCCGATCCGTGCGAAACCTGCGGCGGGCGCGGTGTTCAGCGCGTGACCAAAGACCTCAAGGTCCGCATCCCTGCCGGAGTGGACGACGGGTCGCGTCTGCGTCTGCGTGGCGAGGGCGAGCCCGGCGTGAATGGCGGCCCTCCGGGTGATCTCTTCGTGGACATCCGTGTGGAGCCGGACAAATTGTTCCGGCGGCAGGGTAGGGACCTCGTGGTGACCCAGGACATCGGCTTTGTGCAGGCCGCTTTGGGCGACAAAATCGAGGTTCCCACGCTGGACGACCCGGTGACTGTTGACGTTCCCCGCGGAACCCAGAACGGCGAAGTCTTCCGGATCAAGGGGCTGGGATTCCCTCATCTGGGCAGTTCTCATAAAGGGGATCTGCTCGTGGAAGTCCGCGTACTTACCCCCGTGAAGCTGTCCAAGCGGCAAGAGGAACTGCTCCAGGAATTTCAGTCGCTGGAAGAACAAAAGTTCGGTACCAAGGCCCGCAACTTTTTTAAAAAAGCCAAAGACAAGGTCATGGGCGACTAGGTCGGTTCGGTTTCGGCCTGCGAAAACATGACATCCCGCAACGAATATCTGGAAGGAGTCAAGGCGCTCCTGCCCATCGCCCCCGGGGTCCTGCCGTTTGCAGCTATCTGCGGCATGGCCTCGGTAGACGCGGGCATGAGTATCCCCGAGGCCTTTGGCTTCTCATTCATCGTCAATGCCGGGGCTTCCCAACTGGTAGCCCTGCAACTGCTGGCCCAGGACGCCAGTGCCCTGATTGTGGTGCTGGCCGTAGAT
>JAQVYA010000010.1 GCA_028708865.1 Desulfovibrio sp.
ACATCCAGCCCTCCACCAAATGGGTGAAACGTTCATGACGTAGTGACTGGATGTGATTGTAAACAAAAACAAGACGATATGCCAGATTTGATGTTGTGTCAGGCTGGAGAATCGCTCAGGTTAGGTAATAGTATGACGGATTGGCTCTTACTGTGGATATGAACTTTTTAACGGCGGGAAGTCCTCCACAATAGGCATTACCGTTCATAGCTCCCATAAAATCTTGTTCGAACTCATGGTATCCATAATCTGCGAGTCCCAGGTTCTTCAGGAAGTTTTCAAAATCAAACGCCTGAATCTGTAACTTGCGAAACACGTCTTCTGCCGTGACCTGTGTCGCAGCAAACAGACTTTCAATTCCCAACATGCGGAACTGTCTCTGCTTGATAGATACTTCGAGGCGCACGAAGACCATCGCTTGTCTCTCTTTGATGTAGACTTTGCAGCCAACTTGATGAGTGTCACGGACGTTGTTGAAGTACTGCGTTGGGGGATAGCCGTAATTTTCCACAGTGAAGAGCTTTCCAGAGTTCTTTATGCTGCCGTGAGATGCGAGAAAGCTGAACATCTCGCCGTTATCACAACCATGAAAATCAAGAGAAAATTCAGCCTCGGACAGAACGTAAGGATAACGCATCATTCCAAGCATATGGTTGAAATAATCCTTGTCTGGATTAACCATCCTGAAAGTAGTCCGGTAGCACTTGGGAACTACTTTGCAGAAAAGTCCGCACCATTTGTTCCCTATGTTTATCTGAGCCTGTATATTTTTGATGGTTTCATCTCCACTATCACGAAAGGCCCGCATTATTTCAAAGCCGCTCTTCTCAAGATAGTCATAAACGTTTCTCGATGAGAGGTCCCTGAAGTCGATTGAGAACTTCAAGTAGTCGATGCTCGGTTTGATTTCGATGGAGCTGAAGTCGAAGTCCACAAATGAATCGGACAGCTCTTGGTACTCGGCAAATGAATTAGGTCTGTAATTGCTCATAGTCTTTACCTTTTCAAAATTGAAGTGAGTTTGAATTGTCGTTGCTGGTGCGATGTGTCGTGATGACGCAGGTGAACCAGGAGACACAAATATCGAAAGCTCCCAAGTGGCGGGAGCTTTGAAGATCGCTGACGGTGGCGGGTGGATGGAGTGTTGTCACTGGCCCTAAAGAAGACCGCAGTGACCGATGAAGATGGTTCATCTTATAATAATGGCAAACATAACATCATTAATAATCATTTTTATATCTATTAATTATTTCATATATCACAATATCGTAATTTAATAATTGTAAATATAATAATATGTGTTTTTAAAACTCATCATTTTTCAATCTTACATCGCTCCAAATGAATTCATAAGTCGCTCATCAATCAAATCTTGTATCGTCATTATATCTCTAATGATTTGAATATTTGGAAGAGCATGATCGAAGTCCGAAGAGATGTCAGATAAGTTCAAATGATAAAGATATTATAGACCATGGCGATAACCCTTTTGCAGAAGGAGGACACATGGTCGAAAGTATGGATGCTCGAGGAGCAACCATAATCAAGATTCTCAAGTCCAAGACAGCCATTAAAATACTCAAGCAATCTGCGAAAGCCATAGCGATCATCATCATTGATGAAACGTTTAGGAGAAAGCTTTGAAGGAGTATTTTAGGAAGGAAGAGCTTTTTATAAGCGTTTCCTTCTTTTTGTTTTCTCGGATGTTTTGAACGGCAACAACTTCATCACCTTCTGTGTTTTTGGAATCCTTCAAATAGATATTGGAAGACAGGTATTTGAATGTCCGTTTTGTCTAAAGAAACTGACATTCACGAGCAGGCTTTAGATTAGGCGAAGGATAACAACGAGTTACCGGGGCCAAACAAAAGCTCAGCTCCGCCGTGCCGTTTTGAATGGAACAATCTACCATTATTCCAATAAATTCAAACATTCAGGAGGTATGAAATGAAGGTGCAACCATTTACGAGCTTGAAAGACATCCGCAACATAAAGAAGTTGCTCAGATCGAAGCCAAGAGACTTGTTGCTCTTCACCATCGGGATCAACTCAGGAATCCGCAGCATCGACCTACTACGACTTCGTGTGGAGGATTTGAAAGACCGAAAAGTCGGTGATCGTATCGTAGTTCGTGAATCCAAGACCAAGAAAGAAAACGTGGTCATCGTGAACAAAGAGATCGCTGACTGTTTCAAGTTCTACATGGATGAGCTTCAACCGGAAGAAGATCAGTACCTCTTCCAAAGTCGAAAGGGTGTGAACTACCCGATCACGACCTACCGCGTGACAGGCTTAGTCAAAGATTGGGCATCATCCCTAAACATCAAAGGCAATTTTGGCGCACATACCTTACGAAAGACGTTTTGCTACGTTCAACGGATTCACTACGGAGTTCCGTGGGAAGTGCTGTGTCGAAGACTCAATCATGCCACACCTTCGGTAACTCGACGTTACCTTGGAGTTCAGGAAGAAGAGGTAGAAGAGATACTTCTGAACACCATATAGATTGGATAGTTTTGCCGGGGCCTTGGTTGCGTATGCTGCCGAGGTCCCTTCCCTTTTTTTGTACAGTTCTATAGAGTCATCGACAATGATCGGTGAAAGGATGGCGACATGAGCGTTCACAAGCGCGGAAACTCGTATTTCGTCCGTTATCGGGATAATCTCGGAAAGCAGAAGAATAAGCATTTCGGGGTCGGTAAAAAAGGCAAGGAGATGGCTGAAGAGTTTGACCTCGAAGTCAAACTTGCCAGAAAGCGAAGGCAGCAGGTTATCCTGCTAAGGGGTGTTGAAGTGTACCTCGACGAACTCTTCGATCTGTACATCAGAGATTATGAACTCAGTGGCAAAAGTGCTGAACAAGCTGGCAACCTGAGGAAGCTGTTCAAGAACAAAATCTTGCCGAAGTTGCCCAAGAGGGCAGTAGACAACCTTCAGTACAAACACATGCTGGATTTGCTGAGTGCGTATCCGAAGTTATCCCAGACAACTAAGAATCGCTACTTTGCTTATCTTCGTGCCGTATTCAATTGGGGTATCGAGCACGATTACACTAGCACTAATCCCTTACAGAAGTGGAAGATGTCAAAGGAGAAGCCCCGGCAGTTTATCCTGGAGATGGATGAGCTTGCTAAGCTACTCAAGTTTGCTGCTCCACATCTCAAATTGGCTATTCAGCTTGCGTTTTATACCGGGATGAGAACCGGAAAGTCTGAGTTGTTTGCGTTGAAGTGGGAGAACATAAATTTCGAGCGAGAGCAGATAGAAGTGTTCGCCACCAAGACGACTAAAACTCGCATCATTGATATTCCTGAACCGCTTCTTCGAGTTCTGAAGAAGGCAAAGAGGAAAGCCAAGTCAGAGTATGTCGTCGAATACAATGGGAAAAGGGTTCTCAGGGTTACAACCTCTTTGAACAACGCTCTTGAAAAAGCAAAGATCGACAAGTCATTCCGAATGACTGATCTCCGGCATATGTATGCGACGTACATGCTCAACCAAGGAGCTGATCTCGCCGCCGTGAGTGCGATGCTTGGACATAGCGATGTCTCGCTGACAGCCAATACCTACTACCAGGCAATGGCCAAAGAGAAGAAGAGGGCTGCAAGTCTTCTGCCTCAAATCCGTGACTACGATACTATTGAAAGAGATCGGAAGCGTAAGAAGAAATCTGGGACCTCTAAGCGCAAGAAAAAGAAGGGAATAAAAGCTACCCGCATAGGCTCGTTCTACAAGGATGATGAATAGCAGGTATGCCTTCTGGCGCAATGAAAGTAATTGTATGATGCAGTTAATGTACCGAGTGTCTTGCACCTTTTCTTGAATTCGTACATTCTATGTCGAAATTTGAGTCTGTCGATGTTCTGGGGTTTTGAGGGAACAACAAGCCGAGAAGAGTATGTGTGCAGCTACGATTGATGACTTTCGTTTTACCTTTACAGCAAATGTATACAAAGCAAAAAAGCCTGTCCAAAAGAAAGGGATAGATGAAATTTTGAAAGCTGCTTCATTGAAGAAGCAGGGCAACCGTGTCGTCATTGCGGAACGAGAAGAGAATGAGCTTGATGGTACGAAGTTCTTTTTCTCTTGTTGGTATTTTCGCTATGAGGCTGCACCGCCATTTCTACCAGAGTCAACGATAAGAAATACTCTGCATGGTTTCATCGCTTTGATCGAGATCGACAGCTACCTCTTCCTTTTTAAAGACAGTATTTCAAACGTATCCAAGTCGGTTGATAAGTATTATGACAAATTGGGCTTTGTAGAATTGTGTTCGATCCACAATGATTCATCGGAAGCCTATGAAAGTATAACTACTAGTCCATTGAGCCTTTCTTCGACAGCCCTTCGTTCAAGGAAGTTGGAAGCAGCAGATTTAGCCCAAAGTATGCCGATGCTTTCAACAAGTAGGCAGATTCCTCGCAATGTGAAGAAGCGTACTGCGGACGCTGCATTATCAGTTACCCCAGGTTCATCCCGTGTATCATCTACTCGGAAGAGGGCTGAGTTTGATGATCTAGTGTTGTGGGCGATTGGCGTTGTTAGAGAGTTAACTGCTAGGCAGAAACTAGATTCTTTTATGTCTAGTTTCGCCGAACCCGTGTCGTATGCTTCGAAGCATGACCAACTGGTCCCAACTGGCGTTTATTTGAGACTTTCTGACCTTGAGGATCGTCTAGATGAATGGACGTTATATTGGGAAACGAAGAAAAGGAAAGATAAAGATCCAAAGCGTTTTGAATTGAAGAAATGGCATTTGAATAGGCTGTTTAGGGAAGCTAAAGAAACTTTCGTCGTTGAAGATGATGGGACGAATAGGCTTGCTAAAAATAACAATGGTACAGTGCTTTTTAATGTGAATATGAACAAGAAATCGATCACTGTGACCGGAAAGGCTTTGAAGCACATCATATGTGTAGCCGATGGTTTTGAAGAGAATCTAGCGAAACATATTCGGCGAAGGCATTTGCTTCAGGTTTCGTTTACTGAACACTCGCTTCAGTATTGCAATGGCTCACTGTTTAAAGATGATAATATCGTGACTGATGTCGATGGCTTTTTGAGATCATTTAAGACCTTCGATGAACTGGAAAGCACATCTTCGGAAAAGGGACTGGATAAGTTGTCAGATGATAGTGTTGATTTCCCTGATGGATCTCTGTTTAGATTCGTCGAAGATGAGTTCGGCAAGGTGAACGACTATATTATTTGTGATGATCTCGGAACCGAATGGGCGGACCATATTGGCATTAGTACAGGTCATGGTGGCAACCCTGAAATCTCTTTCTATGTTTCAAAGCACAAAGATAAGGGAGGACGGGGCGCTTCTCAGTTTCATGATGTAGTTGGACAGGCTCTTAAGAACATTGGGGTAATAAATATCTCTGTTAAAGAATTTGAGGAAAGAGCGGCAGGAAAGTGGGCTAAGGCTTATAATGCAGACAAGAAGAGAACGAAAATTTCACGTCTGCGGAAAGGGGATGAGAAAACACTCTTAAAAGACCTCAGCAGAGTGTTGTCGTATCCCAATACCGTGCGAAACATGGTCCTTGTGGTTGATTTTTTGTCTAAGACGGAGCTTCAAAAGACGCTTGATGAGATCAATAATAAGAAGCAAGTCGGAGCGTACTACACTCAGCTTTTCTGGATACTCGCATCTTTTATGAGTACCTGTCGTGAAATGAGTGTTTCCCCAATTGTTGTTTGCAAGCCATAGCGTATTTGTCCCCATCATAGGAGCAAGTTGTGGCAAACAAGAAACTCACTCGTGAAGATCTTTACGAGTTGGTATGGGAGAAGCCGACCAGCCAGTTAGCAAAGGACTTCAATGTATCGGATAGTGCCATTGCCAAATGGTGTCGGAAGATGGAGGTCCCAAAGCCCCCGAGAGGCTATTGGGCTAAGAAGAGGTCTTATGCAAAGGTCAAGAAGACACCTTTGAAGGCTCTTACGCTGAAAGGAGTGTCTTCAATTCAATATAATCCAGCCCCTCCTATCTATAAAAAAGAAGAAATTCATGTTGAGGTCCCCAGCGATATCAAGATCGTGAAAGGTTCTCTGCACTCCCCTCATGACTTGGTGAAAAAAGCGAAGACGAAGTTCAAGAAGTCTAAGCCTGATCGTGTCCGTGGTATTATTGATCTTCGAAGACAGGACTATCTCGACATACAAGTAGCACCTGAATCGCTAGATAGGGCATTGCTATTTTTTGATTCTCTTCTCAAGACTCTTTTAAAGATGGGAGCGAGGATTGGCATTGAACGAGTTTGGAATAAACCCAAAACGGTTGTTAGGTTCATGGAAACCGCAGTCGAAATTGGGATGTATGAACGAGCAAAGCGTTTCAAGAATGAAAAGGCGAAGTCTTCTGACCCGCTGTGGCTACACGATGAATACACATATCGTCCAACAGGTTTATTTACCTTCCGAGTTCATAGTCAGACCACATACGGAAGCCGGGAATGGAAAGATTCTGCCAAGCAGCGAGTTGAAGACTGTCTTCCGGCGATCATCAAAGAGTTTTACAAGTTCAATGAAGAAAAAAAGCAATGGGATATAAGAGCTAAAGAGCGTAAGAAACAGGAGGTACTTGAAAGGCTTGAAAAGGAGCGTAGACTTGCCGAAATCGCGAAAGAGAAACGGCTACTAGATGCTGCGGATCAATGGGACTCCTTCAGAAAACTGGAAGCCTTTCTTGAGGCTATTGAAAGTGCGTATCCTGGCAATCCCAAGGCAAGAGAATATGTCCAGTGGGGTAGGCAGGTTGTAGAAAGGGTTGATCCAATTAAGAAGTTGAAAAAACAGTTTGATGATGATGGTGATGACTAACTGTCCTGTGAGGTCCTATGAAATACAAGCATGTTGACCTTCTAGAAGATACTAAGTGCCCATATTGTGCCACAGTTGTTCCTGCTGGGGCCAGTGTATGCTCTGGATGTAATGCCATCTTTTGCGTGAAAGATCGTGTTATCAAAATGGGCTTTCTCTTCTTTATCGTTGGGCTGTTTGTGGGTAGCCAATTGTCTGGGGGGAACGGCGGGTTCATCGCTATTGGGATCGCTATTGTGGGTGCGCTTCTCGTCAAACAACATGATGAGAACAATCCTATGTGGCTGCGGATTGAATAATCTTAGGCGAGTTTAGCCTTGAACGATAGTTTGTAAATTCAAAACCTTTGGACGATTTCAGAGTTCGTAATGCTTCGTCCAGAAAATGTTGGTATCTCGGTCAAAAAAAGTACATTAATGCCAACCATTTGCCAACCTTACGGAATCGTTTGGTTGGTTTTGTTGAAAAAATGTCATTTTTTCTTCAATTATATTAAATATTTATATGCGATGAACATGATTCCTACTCCTGGTCTTCGCTCATGGACAAGGCCAGCAGCGAGGCCAGGGCGATGGAGTAAAATTTGGACAGTCCGGAATCGCTCCGCGACGGCACCACCACGGGAACCCGGCTGCCGACCACCACACTGGCTAAAGGCGTTTGCAACAATGTCCCCAAGGCCTTATAAAGGATATTTCCGCTTTCGATATCCGGCGCACATAATATGTCGGCCCGCCCGGCTACGGGGTGTTCCACGCCCTTGGTGGCGGCCGCTTCCGGCGAAAGGGCCAAATCCAAGGCCAGCGGGCCCAAAACCCGGCAATCCCCAAACTGGCCCTGCTCAGCCATTTTACTGATCACATCGGCATCCAGGGTGGCGGGCATTGCGGGATAGTTAACTTTTTCCGTGGCCGCAAGCATGGCCACACGCGGGGAGTCCAGCCCGAGAACGCGGGCCACCTGCAAGGCATTTCGCAAGATATCAGCCTTGCGCTGTAAGTTCGGTCGAATGTTCACGCCCGCATCGGTCAACAGCATCAGGCGGGATTCATTCGGCGCGGCAAACACGGTTACATGGCTGAGAATTCCCTGACAAGGGGGTACGCCGGTTTCCTTATTCAGCACGGCCCGCAAGACCACCGCCGTACTGACCAGTCCTTTCATGAGCATGGACACACGGCCCTCACGGTAAAGAGCCACCGCCCGCGCCACCGCGGCCGAAGGGTCTGGTTCGTGCAGACAATCCACGCCCTCTATGTCGACCTCCAGAGATTGCGCCACACGCGCCGCACGATGCATATCGCCGATAAACACAGGCTCGGCCAGGCCCTTTTCCCATGCATGCAAGGCTCCCTGAAGCACAAAAGCGTCGGCGCAGGGAGCCACTGCTACCCGGGGACGAAAACCCTGGTGCAGCAACATCTCGACAATGCCGTCCAGGGAATGGATCACCTCGCCCCTCATTCATCCCCTCGCTTCAAGGCAATGGCCCCCGTGCGGCACATGCTCAGGATGCCAAACGGCTTGAGCATTTGAATCAACCCATCCACCCGGGCCTCGTCTCCGGCCAATTCCACCGTAACGCTGGTTTGTCCCATGCCCACCACATCGGCCCGAAACACCTCGAAAATCTGCATGACCTGGGCGGTTTCCTCTGGTTTCAAAGCAACCTTGATGAGCGCCAACTCCCGGTCCACGAATTCTTTGCGAGACAGATCATCCACCTGGATGACAAAATCCAGGGCCGCCATGCGGGTGGTTATATCGCTGACCCGCCCTCCCGAAGCTTCCAACCGGATGACCATTCTGGAAATATCCGGATTTTCGGTCTCTCCGCAGGCTATGGATTTAATGTTTAGACCGGCTTCGCCAAAATGCCGGGCCATTGCCGCCAGGACTCCGGGTTCGTTGCGCACCAGGGCAGAAAGAGTATGCTTCATCAGACCTCCAATCCATTGCATTATTATACGATCCTTACTGCAAAGCCACCACGGGCACAAGACATCCCTGCGCTCGTGGGCTTCGAGAGCGAATATCCCGATCAGCCGCTCCATGCCCCCCACAGGTTGACCGGCAAGCTGCGCTCAGGCTACGAAAACGCCATGTTTAAAAAACTGCTGCACCAACTGACTACTCCCCCGGCACACCAGGTCGGCAAGCGCAACCTTGAACGAGCCTGGCGCGCCATGCTCAATGGGGATATGGAAAAGGCCCGCACCTACAACACCCGGGCTGCCAAGGCGTACCAAGAGATGCTCGCCCACGATCAGGACCGAGGGCGGCAGACCTTTCCTGCGCGCCTTGCCGCAGCGGGCATTTCCTTGCTGCGCGACGGGAACCCCAAAGAAGCGGCATCGCTTCTGGACCAGGCACTGGAACGTCAAGAAGTGCTTTTCCCGGCCTATGCCTGGGCCGGCTTGGCTCACGGACACATCGGGGATGAGGGGGCCGCGTCGCGGTATTGGAAAAAATTCTCTACGGTGCAGGCCGGACAACCAGTCCTCGGTAAAATTTTGCACGAACAACAACAGGCTCTGAATAGCAACATGACCAGTCTGGCCGAAGCCTGTCGCGCCGTGGAGCACGGCATCCTGAAGCAAGACAAGGCCGATTACCGGGAAGGTCGGGGATTCTGGCTGCTGAAACATCTCTAGGAAATAAAAAAAACAGGCGCTCCCAAAGGGACCGCCCGTATCAATTGCGCCTTCAACTCAGCGCATAAAGACGATAATGGCTAATCAAACAGCTTGTCCACTTCCTCGTAGACATATTTCATATGCATCATCTTGGGGGAGCCGCCCATGGCAACGGCAAGCAATGCCGCGTCAATGATTTCGTCACGTGAGGCTCCATTACTGGCAGCGTTCTGCACATGCAGTGAAATGCACATGTCGCACTGCGTCAAAATGGAGCAGGCGATCATGATCAGGCTCTGCGACTTACTGTCAATGGAGCTACCTTTTTTGATGGTTTCCGTAAAATCCCGGTAGGCCTTGAATACATTCCGCCGGTTTCTGTTCATCAGACGGAACAGTTCCGTTGCTCTTTCAGCCGGTTCCTGCTGCATTTTTCTTCCCTCGGAATTTAAGGTGAACGAAGCCGGACGGACGGACCGAACTTCGTAAAAAAGCATCAACGCTTGAATCGCGTTCCGTACAATACGGCCTCGCGCGTCCAAAACTGTCGCATCCCTTTGCCGTCGAACAAAGCCTCCGCATAGGACAAATCCTTGAGGTCCATGCCGGGCAAATACACATCCACGCGCATCAGCGTGCCCTGACGCCACTGCTCTTCCCAAAGCGTGCTGCAAAAATCACTCAGCGAATTGTCCTGAGGAATAACGGCAATGTCCAAAAAAACGCGCAACACGTCTAAAGGATACCGCCCCTGGCGACTTTCCAGCCGGTCCATAACTTTATAATGAAAGCCGTGGCGCGTTTGATCAGCAACGGGCATGGGGCCTTTATGGGGTTCCGCGCTTTCAGGAGGTTGGACCACCATGGTTTGCGGCCCCTCCGCCTCCTGACTGGCAGTGGAAGGTTCGACCGTTTCCGGAGAGTTTTGCAATTCCACAGGCGGCTGAGTGCTCACCGTGCCCCGAACCCTATTCATGGGCTCTTCTGATTCTCCGGCGGCAGGTTCCTTGGGCGCTCCCGAACGTTCCGCCGGAACGGCCTCGGGAAGCCCGCCCAAGTCCTCCTGGATCAAGGGCGCATAAATATATCCCAAAGCATGGGCTTCATCACGACGGTTTTCTCCCAGGGGAAATGCCGCATACCACCCCTTGTGCAACAGGGCCACTCGCACAGCCTGTCCAGGGGTCAGCGTATCAACGAGCTTGGAAGCAGCAGTACGCCCGGCCCGCAGATTCACCCTGCGAGAGAGCTTGACCAGACGGCCCCAGTGCGAAGCTTGCGCCGGGGCGGACTGTACGTCCGTCTTCTGATCAGGCTCTGAATCATCCGCCTCCCCGTCATCAATGGAGTATCCGGCAACAGGTTTTCCCGAAGCCGCGATTTCTGGCTCGGCCGCTTTGGCAGATGAAGCCTTGGCCGGGGCTTTGCCCAAAGCCCGATCAACTTGTTCTTGCGTGGCAGGAAACAAAAATTTGGCATTGGAATAGCCGATGGCCCGCTGTTCCCGCCGGGTCTGCTCGTCAGGACTAAACACCGCCACCCAGCCATCTTTTTCAAAGTCCACCTTGACCACGTCACCGGGTTGCAGTGTGCGGACGTGCTCACTGCGGGGAGTCCGAGCCTGTCGGATATTGAGCATGCCGCGCGGGGTGCACAGCTCCCCCCATTCCCCAGCAGGAACAAGATAGCTCGCTTTCACATATCCCAGGGCCTGATTTGGATCGCGCTTTTCCACATTCAGGTCAAAAACAGCAATCCACCCGTCCTGCGAAAAATCAGCACGTACACGCCGCCCAGGCATAATGGTGGTTATGCGTTTTGTAGTGGGGCCGCGTCCCTGACGTACGTTGAGGGGTTGTTGGGGCGTCATGATCCGGCCCCAGTCGGCCGCGTAGCCTGCCAGCTCCGTTCCGCCCAAGAGCAGCGCGGACAACATCACCGAAAGAAGAATCCTCTGCAACATAATACTGTTAATACCGCTGGTTAAGATCCTGAATCACAAGGTCCGTAAGGTCGGCCGAATCATCAATGTACCCGATGATCTTCGGGTCGGTAAGCACCATGGCGAATCCGTTTTCGTTGGCGATTTCCCGAAGGCTGGTATCAGCTCGTTTCATAATAAATTGAATCAACCGAGCTTCTTCAAACTGGATGTCCTCATTGCTCTTCTGAATCAAGCGATCGTGCTGCTCGTACAGAATCTGCAATTTACTTTCCAGCGTCCGCTGCTCCGAGTCCGAAAGTGTGGCATCCGCCAATCGGCTTTTTAATTCGTTGATGGCTTTGGCGCTTTCGCGAATCTGCCGGTCCTTTTCTTTCCCCAGTTTGGCAAGGTCTTGCTGGGCTGTGCGACCGATGTTTGATTCATCAATGAGACGTTGCGGATTCACAAAGCCCACCCGTTGTTGCGCCGAGGCCGTGGCCGGACCGAGACCCCAGCAAAGCAAAGCCATTCCCAGCAGGGCCACCCAACGGACCGCGCCCGGCACTCGCCTTTGCACAGCGTGCTGCTTGCTCAATGTCACGTTTACACTCCGGGGAATATTGATTTGTTGGAAGAGTTGAAAGTGTAGCCGTATTTGGCCCCACTGTCGAGAAGCCGGCAAAGCGGCGGAGTAGCCGCTCCCGTGGTAAAAAATGCTGTCAAAGCATGTTGACGGGATCCAGATCAAGCCGCATTCGAATCCGGTCCGGCTCGGGATTCCAGGCGCAAAACCGCGCATAAACGTCGCGCACATCGCGCCATGTCTTGGCCTTGAGCAGGCAATTGTACCGCCGCCTTCCGCGAAGCATGGCCAGCGGTGCCGGTGCCGGTCCCAGGGCCGATACATTGCAGGGTTCCGCAGCCCGCAACAATGCCGACGATGCCTCCATAAGCAGCCGGGTATCGTCGCCTGAAGACTCGTTTTCCTCCACGGGAACACTGAGCCGGATCAGTCCGAGACAGACAAAAGGAGGGTAGTGAAACCGTTTGCGCCGTTCGATTTCTCCGGCATAAAACGTGGCGTAATCAGAACGCAGCACATGTTCCCAGAATGGGTGACCCGGATTGCGGGTCTGCACCAGTACCCGACCCGGCAAATTGCCGCGACCAGCCCGACCCGCCACCTGCAACAAAAGTTGGTAAGTGCGTTCCGAAGACCGGTAATCCGGCAGGTTCAGGCCCAAGTCGCCGTCCGCCACCACTACCAGGGTCACGTTGGGGAAATGATGCCCCTTGGAAAGCATTTGCGTCCCCACCAGCACCTGCGCGCGGCCTTGAGAAAAATCCGTTAGGATCTGCTCCAGACGTTCCTGGCGACGCGTTGTGTCCCTGTCCATACGCAAGATGCCGGTCCCTTCCGGCAACGCCCTGGCCAGGGTTTCCTCCAGGCGCTCCGTACCTTCCCCCATGGGCAAATGGTTGCCGCCCCCGCATTTGGGACAAAGCAGCGGATAAGGAAACGCAGTGCCGCAATAGTGACACACAAGCCGTTCACGACTTTTATGGAATGTCATGGCCACGTGGCAATGAGGGCACCGGACCACCTCGCCGCAGTCCAGACAGTACATCAACGGCGCGTATCCACGCCGGTTGAGCATCAAGATGGCCTGGCCGCCTCCGGTCACCGTGCTGCTCAACGCCTCCAGTGTTTCCGGAGATAACGGACTACCGGAGTCCTTGAGTCCGGAAATATCCACTAGACGGATCTCCGGTGGAGTGCCGCCACCGACACGCCGGGTCAAAGAAACCAGGGGCAGTCCGCCCTGACTGGCTGCGTAAAACGTCTTCACATCCGGGGTGGCCGATCCCAAAACCAGGAGGGCACCGGACTGACGGGCCCGAAACCAGGCGATTTCCTTGGCCTGGTAGGCCAGCCGTTCTTCCTGCTTAAAACTTTCGTCGTGTTCTTCATCCAGCACGATGAGCCCGGGCTGGCGCAGAGGGAGAAAAAGCGCGGAACGCGTCCCCACCACAAGGGCGGGTTCACTTCCGGCCAGAGACAAAAAAGCGTCCCGACGGCTGCCGGGCGACTGGTATCCATGATACAGCACGCAGCGGCGATCAGGAAATCGAGCGGTGGCCGCCCGGTGCAGGGCGCAGGCCAGAGCCACCTCGGGAGCCAGGAGCAATACGGAACGTCCCCGGGCCAAGCATTGTTCCGCCAAAGAAAGATAAACATGTGTCTTGCCGCTACCTGTGACCCCGTGCAGCAGAACGGTTTCCCCCTTGCCGGACTTCAGGGAGGCCCCCAGACGCTCCAGGGCGGCTTCCTGTTCTTCAGAGTTGGCCGGGGCCTCTGCCGGGGAATCGCAGGCAAGGGCCATGCCTCCCACGCAATTTTCCCCCTGTTCCCGCTCCACGCTGATCAGCTTGGCCTCGGATAAACGGCGAAGCGCCGGCCCCACGTTGGGACCGACGTCCTTGTTCAGCCGTTGCCGCGTGGTTTGCCCGTTTTCCAAAAGATGTTCCAGCACGGCCAACTGCACCACCGCATTGGGCCGCACCGGCCAGGGCGGGTCCGCCAGCAGCCGGATCACGGTCTCCTCGGCCTCGCGCGCGGGGTTGAGATGCACCTGCATCCCCCCGCTCAGCCAAAGTTCCATAAGCCGCTTTAGCTCGGCTTTGGTAAGCTTTTTCAGATCCTGCGGCGAAAGGCGGGACGGAAATCCTCCGCCACTGACGGCAAATGTCAAATCTGAAGTACGCAGTCCCGAAGGCAGCAACAAATTGAGCACCGCACCTGGCTCGCTCATTTGCCGACTGGCCAGATTGCTCACCAGCTCAAGGTAAGGGGCGTCCAGCAGCGGAGTCCGGTCCAGAGGCCAAAGAATGGGCTTGGTGGCAAAGGGCGGCTTGGGGACAGGCTCGGTAAGCACCCCCACACGCAACGAACGGCGCATGGGCACGAGAACGCGCTCACCGGAAGATAAGGGCGGAAACCACTCGGGGCGCTCATACGTAAGCTCCGAGTACGGTGGAGATGGAAGCAATATTTGCCAGTATTCGGTCATGAAATCGCGACGACCCGTTTCCGGGCCGCCGCTCGGTAGATAATCATTTGCTGGGGGGGAGCAGTTCACGCAGGCGAGCCGAAATATCATCGTGCAAGGCTTCGTCCTGGAGGGCGAAGTAAATATTTGCAGTCAAATATTCCACCCAGTCACCAGCATCAAAACGCCTGCCTTTCAATTTCACGGCAATGAGCTTCCCCTTGTCGGCAAATCCCTGGAGCGCATCCGTCAACTGAATTTCACCGCCCACACCGGCAGACTGATTTTTCAGAATGTCGAAAATCTCCGGCAACAAGACATACCGGCCGATAATGGCCAATCGGGAAGGCGCTTCCGCCAACTTGGGCTTCTCCACAAGCTGATTCACGCGGAACATGCCGGGCGCAAACTCCTCGCCTTCGATGATTCCATATTTATGGACTTTTTCGTCAGGAACCTCGATGACTCCCACCACTGCGGCCTTTTCGGTTTCCGCGGCTTCAATGAGTTGCTTGATCCCTGCATCCTTGCCAAAAACCATGTCGTCACCAAGCATAACGGCAAACGGCTCGTTCTTGCAGACCTCGCGGGCGCACAGCACGGCGTGTCCCAAGCCGAGCTGTTCTTTCTGGCGCACGGCAATGACGTTGACCATGTCGGCCACAGCCCGCACTTCCTTGAGCAAATCCAGCTTGCCGCTGCGCTCCAACAGGTTCTCCAGAAGGAAACTGCGATCAAAATGGTCCTCAATGATCTTCTTGTTCTGGTTGGTTACAAAGACCACATCTTCCAAGCCGGCTTCAATACCTTCTTCCACGATGTACTGCACCACGGGCTTGCGGTACACGGGCAGCATTTCCTTGGGAATATTCTTGGTGGCGGGCAGCGAACGCGTTCCCCAACCGGCAACAGGTATGACGACCTTCTTAATCCGCATCACTCCTCCTTTCCGGGGGCGATAAAGAAATTCAGCACAGACGCGAGCTACACGTCCCCGCCAATCTTAACGCAGGTGCTCCTGGAGCACGCAGCAAAGGCGATCCGTCAGGGCTTCCACCTTGCCCTGATGTTCGCCTTCCACCATAACCCTGGCCAGGGACTCCGTGCCGGAATAACGCAACAGCACACGCCCCTTGCCTTGAAGTTCGCACTCCGCCTCGCGAACGGCCCGGCTCACTTCAGGCACATCGTCAAAAGGCACTTTCCGTTCGACACAAACATTTTTCAGCATTTGCGGCAATGGGGTGAGCAAATTGGCCAGTTCCGACAGGGAGCGCTGCTTTTCTACCATGATGCGGATAAGTTGCAACCCTGCCAGCAGGCCATCCCCTGTGGTGGTGTGATTGAGAAAAATCAAATGCCCGGACTGTTCGCCACCAAGGACAGCCCCCTCGCGGCGCATGGCCTCCACCACATACCGGTCCCCCACCGGGGTCCGCAGCAAACGCCCGCCTCGCTCCTTCATGAACAGCTCAAGGGCCATATTGCTCATGACGGTGGCAACCAAAAGATTCTTGTGCAGGGCTCCGCGGTCCATCAAATCCTGGGCGCACAATGCCATGATCTGATCGCCATCCAGCACACAGCCCTTTTCATCCACCACGATGAGCCGGTCTGCGTCGCCATCCAGCGCCAAACCGATATGGGCGTTTTCTTCCACAACGGCACGGGCCAGGACTTGGGGATGCAGCGAGCCACAGTCTTTGTTGATGTTTAAACCGTCAGGCTTGCAACCCAGGGAGACCACCTCGGCCCCCAGCTCCCGCAGGATCATGGGAGCCACGCCGTAGGCCGCGCCATTGGCGCAATCCAACACGATCTTAAGCCCGTCCAGGGTGCGGTCCTGAGGGAAGGTGTTTTTTAAAAATACAATATATCGGCCATTGGCGTCCACGATACGCTTGGCCCGGCCGATCTTTTCCCCTTCCGGGAAATCCCAGTCCGACTTGCCGGAAAGCACCATTTCCGCGATTTCGTCCTCCACGGAATCCGGCAACTTAAAGCCATTTCGGTCAAAGAACTTGATCCCATTGTCATGAAAAGGGTTGTGCGATGCGGAAATAACAACGCCGAGATCGGCGCGCATATTCCTCGTGAGAAACGAAATGGCCGGGGTCGGCAGCGGCCCCACCAGATATACGTCCATACCCGTGGCACAAAAGCCGGAAGTCAGGGCCGACTCGAATACATATCCCGAAAGACGGGTGTCCTTGCCGATGAGCACCTTATGGCGCTTGTTGCCGTTGCGGAAATACTGCCCGGCCGCAAGACCAAGGCGCAGAGCTATTTCCGGGGTCATGGGGAAAGTATTCACACGACCGCGCAGGCCGTCCGTGCCAAAAAGGCGTTGATTCATGATTACTCCTGCTAAAGCAGCGCAAGGGGCTCACGGCACCCGGCGCACCACTGCGGAAAGCTTTTCAGGGCTTTTGGAAACGAGCCGGCACCCCTGAGGCAGGCTGACCCAATACTCCAGATCATGCTTGCCGGGCCGAATGTCCGGTTCGATTTTGGGATACGCGGCAATGTCCCTGCGGAACAAATCATTACGGAACAAGGCCACCGGTCCTTCAATTTCCAAAGTCACCAGATTGTCCGCCACATCCACGGCCAGCCCCTTGGGAGGCTCGGCTTCGATGCTGCGTATTTTAACCACAATACGTTGCGTCTTTGGACCGATCTCCAAACTCACACGAACCAGCCCGGGCTGCGCTTTGATGGAATCCGGTAACAGCACGGGAAGGTCTTCGGTCCAGGTGCGCGCAAGGTCGTCGTCAAAAACCGTATCCATGCGTACCTCCGCCACCTCGACCTTGCGCAGCTCGCTGGCCGGGCCATGCAACTGTACGAAAGCCGGATCGGCCACAAGGCTGTTTACCTGCATATCCCGGTGCAGCTTGGCCGCTCCGCTCCATTCCACCTGGACCGGGACGGTTTTGACCGCCTCGCGGTCCACTGTCAAGATTACCCGGTCAGGCTTGACCTGAACCACTTCATACGCACGTGAAAGGGGAATCTTGCGCGGGTCGATGTCGATGAGGTTTTCTCCCACCTTCAACGCGCTCACGTCCAACGGATAGGCCAGCTTCTTGAAATCCAAAGTACTGATCATCCCTTTAGGCCCGCGAACGCGAACCTCAATGCGCTTGACCAGTCCTTTTTGAATAACCAATCCTTCCGGACTATTGGTCATTTCCACAGGCATCGGGACCCAGGTTTCCACCTTTTCCCGCCCGGTAACAAGGTACCAGGTGGCCACGGCGAGTAAAAATGCCACCAACATGGTCTGCCAGCGAATCGCCATCATCAGCGCTCCATGACGTTCTTGAGCACGCGGCGCAGGCGCAGCTCGTCCAGGCTGGTGGTCAAGCGGCCGTTCATGGCAATGGAGACGTCACCGGTTTCCTCGGAAACCACCACGGATACGGCATCCCCTTCCTCGCTGATGCCCAGGGCGGCACGATGCCGGGTACCAAAAACAGTTTGTCCACGAAATTTGGAAGACAACGGCAAAATGCAGGCCGCTGCCGCAACCCTGCCGTTGCGGATTACCACGGCGCCATCGTGCAACGGCGTATCGGTCTTAAAAATACTCATGAGCAATTCTTTGGAAATCCGGGCATCAACGCCAATGCCGCGCTCCACGACATCACCAAGAGGGACACCCCGTTCCACTACGATAAGTGCACCACACCGACGCCGAGCCATGGCCATGACCGCCAAAACGATCTCATTAAGGCTCTGTTCTTCCACGGGCGTACGTCGCCAGAAGCGCCCCACACCGATTTGGGCCAAAGCTTTCCGGATATCGTTTTGAAACAAAATAATGATGACCAGAAAAAAAGATCCCAGGAAGTTGGTCAGCAGCCAGTTCAGCGTAAACAAGCCCAGCTCGTCCGAGACCCAGTACACCACAAGCAGCAACATCAGACCGTAGATGACAGCCACGGCACGCGTGCCGCGCACCAGCAGGATGATCTGGTAATAGACCACCGTAATGATGGCGATATCAACGATATCGCGCCAAGCGATCTGCAATCCCAGCAATTCAACCATTTACGCCTGCGTCATTGCTTTTGCGAGTGTCAGGGCATTGGAGGCGCCACAAACATCATGAACCCGGTGTATCGCCACCTGACGAACCCCGAGCAGGGCCGTGGCCACTTGAGTGGCCGCACCGCGCTGGTCCACGGGGAGTCCGAGCAGGTCGCCGAACATGGATTTGTTGGACAGGCCCATATAAATTGGTAGCCCAAATATCTTGAACCGGTCAATGTGCCTGAGAATGTCGAGGTTGTGTTCCAATGTTTTGCCGAAACCGATTCCCGGGTCAAGCACAATTCGCGAGGAATCCAATCCGGCTCGGGCAAGGATATTGAGCCGCTCTTCGAAGAAGGTCAATAAATCGGAAACAACGTCTTTATACTGTGGCTGCCTTTGCATCTCCTTGGGCAACCCCGCCGAATGCATCAGCACATACCCAGGCTGGTATTGGACGAGTACGTCCAGCAACCCGGGATCAAAACGAAAAGCAGAAACATCATTAATGATGGCTGCCCCCGCTTCTAAAACAGCACGGGCAACCGGGGCCTTGTTGGTATCCACGGAGACAACCGGTCCATCCGCCTCAGCCCCGGCATGCGCAATGCCTTCCCGTATCAGCGCCTGCACCACGGGGAGCACACGGCGCAGTTCTTCTTCTTCTCCCACAAGTTCTGACCCGGGCCGGGTGCTTTCCCCGCCCAGATCCAAAATGTGCGCCCCTTGACAAGCCAATTCCGAAGCGTGTTCTACAGCGGCGTTGCAATCCCGCCACCGGCCTCCGTCATAAAACGAATCCGGTGTGACGTTGACAATTCCCGCAAGAAGAAAAGGGGCGGGTCCGAGAACCCTGCCCCTTCCAATCGTCCATTGATGTTTCATGAATCCGGTAGTCCGGGCTATTGCAGGTTGCGACCATTGCCGGAGCCACTGGGACCCCGGTCGTCATCCTCTTCAAGGATAAAATCCTCATCATCTCCGTCAGACTGCTTTTTCCCGGAATCCTGAGGATCAGCGCCGTCGCCTGCTTCAGCGGACGAAGAAGCTTCATCCACAGGAGTGTAGCCCGGGCCGGACGCACCGTCGTGGCCGGAATGATTGCTTCCGGAACCGTTATTCGCGCCCACCGGCGGCATGGGAGGCAACTCTTCGCCTTTCATGAGCAGGTCAATATCAGTGCCGCTGATGGTTTCGCGCTCAAGCAAGGCTTCGGCGATTTTGTCCAGAGCTTCGCGATTTTCCTTGACGAGTCGACGCGCCTTGTCGTGGGCTTCGTCAATGATCCGACGCACTTCCTCGTCAATGGTCCGTGCGGTTTCTTCGCCGTAGTTCCGGTTGTGAACCAGTTCCTTACCAAGGAACACGGACTCCTGGTTATCACCAAAGGAAAGGGGCCCCAGTTTTTCGCTCATGCCCCACTGGCACACCATGCTGTGCGCCATTTTAGTGGCCCGTTCAATATCGTTGGAAGCGCCCGTGGTTTTTTGATCCAGGGCCACCTCCTCGGCCACCCGCCCGCCAAGAAGCATGGCCAGCTGGTTTTCGAGATAATCCAGAGAATAGTTATGCCGATCATCCACAGGAAGCTGCTGGGTCACGCCCAGGGCCATGCCTCGGGGGATGATAGATACCTTGTGAACAGGATCGGTGCCGGGCAGCAGTTTGGCTACCAAGGCATGGCCTGCTTCGTGGTAAGCAGTGGTGCGCTTTTCATTCTCGCTGAGAATCACGCTGCGCCGCTCCTTGCCCATGAGCACCTTGTCCTTGGCCTCTTCAAAATCACGGTTTTCCACATGCTCCTGGTTCATCTTGGCAGCGTACAACGCAGCCTCGTTGACCAAATTTTCCAGGTCCGCTCCGGAAAATCCAGGCGTACCACGGGCAATGGAAGCCAGGTCCACATCAGGCGCCAGAGGCGTACGACGGGTGTGCACACGCAAAATGCGCTCCCGGCCGCGTACGTCCGGAGTGGGTACCACCACCTGGCGGTCAAACCGGCCAGGACGCAGCAGTGCCGGGTCCAGCACATCGGGGCGGTTGGTGGCCGCCACCAGGATGACGCCCTCATTGGATTCAAAACCATCCATCTCCACGAGGAGCTGGTTCAGGGTCTGTTCGCGCTCGTCGTGACCGCCGCCCAGACCTGCACCACGCTGGCGGCCTACAGCATCGATCTCGTCAATGAAGATCAGACAGGGAGCGTTTTTTTTGCCCTGACTAAACAGGTCACGCACCCGTGAAGCACCGACGCCCACAAACATTTCCACAAAATCCGAACCGGAAATGGAGAAAAAGGGCACTCCGGCCTCACCGGCCACAGCGCGGGCCATGAGCGTCTTACCCGTACCCGGAGGCCCCACCAAGAGGACTCCTTTGGGAATACGGCCGCCAAGCCGGGTGAATTTGCGGGGTTCGCGCAGGAAATCAACCACCTCGGAAAGCTCTTCCTTGGCTTCATCCACGCCCGCCACATCCTCAAAGGTGACCTTGGTCATTTCCTCGTTGATGAGCCGGGCCTTGGAGCGGCCAAAGGACATGGCACCACGACCGCCAGACCCGCCGCCCTGCATTTGGCGCATGAAGAAAATCCAGACGCCAATCAGCAAAAGCATTGGGAACCAGGAGACCAGAATCGTCATGTACCATGGATTCTCGGCGGGCGGCTCAGCAATGATGCGCACCCCGCTTTGCACCAATCGAGGCACAAGTTCCGGGTCGTCGGGGGCATAGGTTGTAAATTTTTCTCCCTGACTGGAAACACCGCTTACCTCCTGCCCTTGGAGCAAAACGGAGTCCACGCTTCCTGATTCCACGCGAGTCAGGAATTCACTGTAGGGAATACGCGTATCCTGAACCTGAGTCTGGTTCAGAAGATTGAATAGAACGACCATCATTACTGAGATGGTCGCCCAAATGAGCAGATTCTTGCCGAAATTATTCAAACTGGTTCCTCCGGATCGGTCCTTTGGCATACGGCGGGCAGCAGCCCGCAGAATGAATTCGGTTGGTGCAGCTCAATGTAACCCTCCTGCGAAAAAAGACAAGAGGGGCGACCAAAGATAGTTGCCTTGCCGTGTCCGCTGAAAGCTGTTACCACTGCGTTTCGTTACGGAAGCGTTTCGTCACCGGTGTGGCGCTTGGTCTTCAAAACCAATGTGTGGCAGTAATGTCACGGGCAGGTTCAACTCCTGTACGCTTCCGCCATCTTCCTTTTGATCAGGCTTCCAGACCATATTCCCGCAGCAGGCGACGCGCTTTGTCCGAAAGCACGTATCCGTTGCCATGGCGGACATTTTTTCCCTTGAGCTTGATGTGGTAGACATACCCCATGTCGTACAGCATACGCAGCAACATGGGGTCGTAATCCTGCAACATTTCCAGCGGCGCTACACCGCAAAACCGCGTTACCCGCGAAAGGTGGAAGATATCCCGTAAGATATCCAGATGTTCCCGATCCAGTTGATCAAGGGCCACATCATCGTCATTGCGAACCTTTTCCCACCCTTTGTCTGTAAAATCAATCCCCAGGGACATGAGTTCCTGACGCGCCCCCTTGGCCAGCCGATACCCCTTCGGGTTCGAGCCGCAGGAGGTCAGGATGGTCCCTTCCTCCACAAGGCCGCATTCCTTCAAACGTTCGAGCATACCGTCGTCATAGGCCAGGGCCTCGCGCTCCGGCAACATGCCATGGTAGCGCTTCACGTTGGTATAGGCCTGAACGTGCTTAAGAAACTGGATATGCTCCTGGGTCAAAATCATTCAGCAACCACACGGGAGGCAAGCCATTCATCAACCTGCCCAAGCTGGGCGCGCACAGACTCCGGTCCGGTACCTCCGGGGGAGACCCGACGTTCCACCGCGGCCCTGTAGGAGAGCACCTCGTAGACATCGTCCTGCACGTCGGCCCCGGCTAGGCGCATTTGATCCACGCTCAAGTCGGCCAGGCCGCAGCCCAGAGATTCCGCCAAAGCTACGCACGCCCCGGACGCATGATGCGCCTGGCGGAAAGGCATGCCCTTCCCTACCAGATAATCAGCCAGTTCCGTAGCATTCAGAAAGCCAGCTTCCAAAGCCTTTTCCATGGCCTGGGGCACGAATTCGATCCGGGCCAACATATCCGCCATGATGCTCAAGGAAGCATGCACGGTCTTATCCGCGTCAAAAAAAGGTTCCTTGTCTTCCTGAAGATCACGGTTGTAGGTCATGGGTAACCCTTTGAGCAGGGTCAACATGCTCATAAGGGCTCCATATACCCGGCCGGTTTTGCCGCGCATGAGTTCGCAAATGTCAGGATTCTTTTTTTGCGGCATGATGGAAGAACCGGTGGAATACGCGTCCGGCAAGCGAAGATATCCGAACTGGGGATTGGCCCACAGAATCAATTCCTCGCAAAGACGGCTCAGATGCGCCATGACCAGACCGGCCGCGCTCAAGGACTCCACCACGAAATCACGATCCGAAACCGCGTCCATGCTGTTGGTGAAAGCCCGGTCAAAACCGAGTTCCCGGGCGGCAAAATCCGGGTCCAGGGGATATGTGGTGCCGGACAGGGCCGCGGCACCCAACGGGGAAACGCGGACCCGTTTAAGACAATCGCCCACCCGTTCATGATCCCGCTGGAACATGCAGGCATAGGCCAGCAGGTGCTGGGCAAGGCTCACAGGCTGAGCCGGCTGTAAATGGGTGCAACCCGGCAGCAGCGTGGTCTGATGCTCCGCGGCCCGGCGGGCCAGAACGTCCACAATGCGGACCAGAGCCGCGCTCCAGTCTTCGAGACGACGTACAGCATGCAACCGGAAGTCAACGCCCACCTGATCATTGCGACTGCGTCCCGTATGCAGCTTGCCGCCTACAGGTCCCACAATTTCGGTAAGCCGCGCCTCAATGTTCATGTGCACATCTTCCAGCTCCTTTTTCCATTCAAAGGAGCCGGATTCGATTTCCCGGCGCACCTGTTCCAATCCCGAGCAGAGGGTGTCCGCCTCGTCAACGGTCAGCACCCCCTGCCGGGCCAGCATACGGGCATGGGCCTGGGAACCGGCAATGTCCTCGCGGTACAATTGCCAATCATAGGAGACGGACTCGGTGTAGGCTTCCACCGAAGCGCTGGTGCCTTCCTTGAACCGACCGCCCCAAAGCTTATTATCTGCCATGTTCCTATATCCGGTTTAGTCGTCCGTGTCGCGGCCGCCCCACTTGCTCTGCTGCATGCGCCCCTTGAGACGCAATCCAACGAGCTTGATGAAGCCGTCAGCATCGGCCTGGTCGTAGACCGCATCTTCCTCAAAGGTGGCCAGTTCGGGATTATACATGGAGTAAGGAGACTTGCGACCGACGGGGATAATATTGCCCTTGAACAGTTTCAAACGCACCGTACCGGTAACCCGCTCCTGGGACTTGTCGATCATGGCTTGCAGGGCTTCCCTTTCAGGAGAGAACCAGTAGCCGTAATAAATCATTTCCGCATATTTCGGGATCAGGCTGTCGCGCAGATGCATGACTTCGCGGTCCAGAGTCAGGCCTTCCAGGTCACGATGCGCAACGTGAAGAATGGTCCCGCCCGGGGTTTCGTACACACCCCGCGACTTCATGCCCACAAAGCGGTTTTCCACCATATCCACGCGGCCGATGCCGTGCTTACCGCCCAGTTCGTTGAGTTTTTGCAGCAAAGCCGCCGGGGAATGCTTCACCGAGTTGATGGCCACGGGATCTCCGGCTTCAAAATCAATGGTGATCACTTCCGCTTCATCCGGTGTCTTTTCAATGGGCTGGACCAAGCGGTAGCAATCCGGCCCTGGTTCGTTCCACGGGTCTTCCAATTCGCCGCCCTCAAAACTGACGTGCAGCAGGTTGGCGTCAATGGACCAAGGTTTTTTCCGACTCACGGGAATGGGAATCCCGTTTTCCTCGGCAAAGGCCATCAGGTCCGAACGGGACTTGAGATCCCACTCGCGCCAGGGAGCGATGGTCTTTAACCGGGGGTCCAGTCCCATGGCCGCCAGTTCAAAACGCACCTGGTCGTTCCCCTTGCCCGTGGCACCGTGAGCCAGGGCCTGGGCATCCTCCATATTGGCAATCTCCACCATGCGCTTGGCAATGAGCGGCCGGGCAATGGAAGTGCCGAGCAGATAGCGGCCCTCATATATGGCGTTGGCGCGGAAGGCCGGGAAAATGTAATCCCGTACAAATTCCTCGCGCAGGTCCTCGACAAAAGCTTTGGTGGCGCCTGTTTCCAGGGCCTTGTCCTCAATGCCGTCCAGCTCTTCCCCCTGGCCCAGGTCGGCGGTCAGGGTGATCACCTCACAGCTGTAATGCTTTTTGATCCACTTCAGAATGACGGACGTGTCCAATCCGCCGGAATAGGCCAGAACGACCTTCTTGATACTGCTCATTTTCTATTACCTTAAAAGAATATATGTTGTTGCAGGTCCTTAGACAAAGACCCATTCCATGATGGCTTTTTGCATGTACAGCCGGTTTTCGGCCTGATCAAAGACGACCGAAGCCGAGCCTTCAAACACCTCTTCCGTGACCTCTTCCCCACGGTGGGCGGGCAGGCAGTGCAAGAAGCGGCAATCCGGAGCCGCCAGCTCCATCAGTTCACGATTCACGCAATAACCGGCAAAAGCGGCCTCGCGCTGCTTCTGTTCTTGTTCCTGGCCCATGGATGCCCAGACATCCGTGTTGATATAGTTCGCCCCAGCAGCGGCCTCTCTCGGGTCATCAGTCAACTTGATGTTCGCCCCCTCGGACCGCGCATGCTCCAATATCTCGGAATCAGGACGATATCCTTCCGGGCAGGCCAAGATCAAAGAAAACGGGAACCGGGCCGCGGCATTGATAAAAGAGTGGGCCATATTGTTGCCGTCACCAATCCAGGCCACACGCACATTCTCTAACTTGGGCGTGCGTTCGTACATGGTCAGGACATCGCTCATGACTTGGCAGGGGTGGTACCTGTCCGTCAACGCGTTGATCACCGGAATGGAGCCGTATTCTACCAGAGTTTCCAGCACGTCCTGACCAAAGGTTCGCACCACCAGCCCGTCAGCATAGCGCGAAAGCACTCGCGCCGTATCCTTGAGCGGTTCATTTCGACCCAGCTGCGACTCAGCCGGGGTCATCAGCAGGCTTTGTCCGCCCAGCTGTCGAACGCCCACTTCAAAAGAGATGCGGGTTCGCGTGGAAGATTTTTCAAAAATCAGCACCACGTTTTTCCCCGCCAGCAGCTCGCTGCGGTGCTTTTCGGCCTTCATGCGCACGGCGCGCTGAAGAATCCGGGCGGCGTCCTCTTTGGTAAAGTCCAGAATGGACAAGACGTGTTTCATGGGTGACTCCAATTCCTCTGTATGGATCATGCTCTGAAAAGGGAAGAATGATGCACGAGGCCGGACCGAAAGTAAAGCGGTGAAAGAACGAGATTCCCTTCCAGACCGGGCTTGCGGGGTTTCATTTCCGTCAAAGCCGCACTTGAAGGCGGAAATTTTTAATCCGTCAGCGAATCCGTCACAGTCTGCATGGCCGCATCCATTTCAGAGCCATGGTCCAACCCAGACAAATGCAGCACAGCATGCGCCAGAAGCCGAACCAGGTGTTCGCGAGGCTCCTGTCCATAAAGCCGGGTTTCACGGGCCAAAGAGTCCACGGAAAGTGCAATCTCGCCAAGGTACGAGCGATCTGGCTCCGCAACCTCAGCGGGTTTTGCCTCGCTTTCTCCTTCCGAGCACGCCGCATGCCCAAGCAATTCCCCGGGCAGGACTAATCTCAGGCTGCGAAAGGCTTCCTCCCCGTCCTCCGACTCGTCCAGTCCGCTTTTCCTCATAATCGAAAGGGCATCCTGAATATCCGGTCCCATGTCGGAAAGCGCATCCTCAGCCGCTCCGCCCTCCCATTCATCCCGGGCCGGAAAACTGAGCACATTAGTGGGACCGGTACAACCCATAAACTCTTGATTCAGGCGGGCGATTTCTCCATCCCCCACCAACCTCAACGTGAGAGAGGAATGTTGCAACCCCAGGACGGACAAAATATCATGCAACAAAGGGCGCAACTCACTGCGGCTTAAAGGAAAACGCGGATTAAGCCGAGTTTCCGTAAGCAGCTCGATCACGCCTTTTCCCCCAGCGTTTCCGAATCCTGTTCCAAGGGGGACACATGCCCGTCACGTCGCCTTCCGCCATTCCCGGCAGCCTCATGTCGATCATAGGCCTGGACAATACGGCCCACCAGGGGATGCCGGATCACATCCGTTTCGTGGAAACGTACCGTGCCGATACCCTGCACCGCCTCCAAAATATCCACCGCCTGCACCAGGCCGGACACCTGGCGACTTGGCAGGTCGATCTGGGTCACGTCACCGGTGACCACGGCCTGCGAACCAAACCCCAGACGGGTGAGGAACATCTTCATCTGTTCAGGCGTGGTGTTTTGCGCCTCGTCCAAAATCACAAAGGCGTCGTTGAGGGTGCGCCCGCGCATAAAAGCCAACGGAGCCACCTCAATAATTCCTGCCGTCATAAGCTCCTGGACACGCTCAAAATCCATCATGTCATGCAGAGCGTCATACAAGGGGCGCAGATAGGGATTGACCTTTTCCACCAAGTCCCCGGGCAGAAAACCGAGCTTTTCCCCGGCCTCCACTGCGGGACGGGTCAACACGATGCGCTTGACCTCCCGCTTGGCCAGGGCCGCGGCAGCCATGGCCACGGCCATATAAGTCTTGCCGGTTCCGGCCGGACCGATGGCAAACACCAAATCGTTGTGCCGGATGGCATCAAGGTATTCCCGCTGAGTCAACGTCTTGGGCGCAATGGTCTTGCGCGGGGAAACCGCATAGACGGTATCTTCGAATACAGACCGGACATTGGCGGCCGGGTCCTTCATCAGGATGCGGCAAGCACAATCCACATCCTGGGGATGCACCTTACGCCCGGCCTGAAGCATGCCGTAAAGCTGACGCAGCACATTAGCAGCCAGGTCCACCCCGTTTTCATCCTCTCCGTGAACAATAACATGGGAGCCGCGCGTATCAATGCGCACCCCCGCCTTTTCCGCCAGCAGATCCAAATGGGCATTGCGCGGCCCAAACAGCCGCGACGCCAGATCGCTATCATCAAATTCCATTTTGCGTGTGGGCATCAGTCCGCCCTACTCCCGCGTTGCGTAAATTTCCAGCGACAAACACGCTGCTCCAGAATATTGGCCAACTCATACAAGGCAGCACCTAAAAGACTCATGCCAAAAATCCCTGTGAACATGTCCGGATAATTCATGCGCCCCCAGGCATCCATGATCAAATAGCCCAGGCCGGAAGAGGTGGCAAAGGATTCCACAAAAAACAGCACGGCCACACTGGTTCCCGTCCCCAGACGCAGTGCCGTGAAACCGTGCGGCAATCCTGCGGGCAGCAGCACGTTAAGCACGATATGCATCCGAGAGCCACCCAGCAAGCGGACGCTGTCAAGATATTTGGGATTTACCAACTTAACCCCGTCTCGAGTGGTCACCAGGATCTGATACCAGAGGATCAGGCCGATCATGGCGATCTTGGCCACATCACCCAGCCCCAACAAAAGCAGAAACACAGGCAGCAAAACAATCTTGGGGATGGGATAGGTGAGAAACACGAACGGTGCCAGGAGGCCGTCGGCACGCCGCGAGCCGCCCATGAGCACTCCCATGGGAAATCCCAGTCCAAAGGCGACCCCCATGGCCGTAACCACGCGAAACGAGGATGCTTGAAAATGCTCCCAAAAGGCCGCAGTACCCAAGGCATGCCCAAAAGCAGCCACCGCTTCTTCCGGGTGCGGCAACAAGGCGTTACCCAGGAAAAGGGCTGCGGCCTTCCAGACCAGGATCAACACCGCCACCACGGTAAGATAGGCGGCCAGCGTCCGGATTGAGGGATGTGCGTTCACCACAAGGACTCCACGCTGCGGCGTAGCCCACGCAGCAATCGAAAATATTCGTCGCTGTCCCGGTGGGACGGTGAGCCGAACCCGGGGTTGTCGAACCAGGTGGCCGCCCGGGCCGGGGTTCCGGCCAATACCAGGATACGTCGCCCCAAAAATACAGCCTCCTCCAAGCTGTGTGTAACCAACAGATACGGCGTGCGGTTGCGCTGCCAAGTCTCCAACAAAATTCGCTGCAATTTTTCCCGGGTCAGAGCGTCCAGCGAAGAAAAAGGTTCGTCCATAAGCAACACGGAAGGACGAGAGACAAAGGCCCGGGCAATGGCTACCCGCTGCTGTTCTCCCCCGCTGAGCGCCCCGGGAAAGTCATGTTCCCGTCCCTGAATACCCACATCGGCAAGCTGTTGCAGCGCACGCTGCCAGCGTTCCTTGCGCGGCACTCCCTGAATTTTAAGGCCCAGAGTCACGTTCTGCAAAACCGTCCGCCAGGGAAGAAGCCCGTAGTCTTGCAAAATAATGGAAATATTCTGCGTGGGCCTTTGCACTGGCTCGCCGGAAAGCAGCACCTCTCCGCGCAGCGGACGGATAAGTCCGCTAAGGGCGTACAACAGCGTGGATTTGCCGCAGCCGGACGGTCCAACCACAGCCAGCGTTTGCCCCGGATGCAGCCCCAGGCTCACATCCTGCAACACCGGATGTGCGGGATCATGGGCCAGCACCAGGTTCCGCGCCTCCAGCAATGGCGGAGCCGCGGAAATGTCCGGATGTGTTTCCGGCGCGTTGCGTTCGGTCATGTCGGAAGCAGTCACGGCTGTATGGAGACCACGACCCCTGCATAGGGAAGGGACGCGTCGAGCATGTCGTTATGGATCATCCAGTCCTGTACGTCCTGTACTTCGGCCTCCGTGGGCAATGCCGGATCAGGATATTCATAGACCGGGAAATCCTGTACCAGCGGTTTGGGGATGCGGCATGTCTCGGCCATGAGGGTGCGATATTGGTCGGGCTGGGCGCGCAAATGTTCAAGGGCCTCCCGGTACGCGGCCATAAAGGACCGAAACACCTCGGCCTCTCCTCGGGAATACCGTTCGTGCAGGCACAGCACGGTCAAGGGCAAATCCAGCTGCTCCGTGGTCCAAGCCGTGGGGCCTCCCTTGAGTCGCGCAAGGGAAAGCAGAGGCTCGGGGAGAATGGCTGCGTCGATCTGGTCGGAAAGGAGCATTTGCAACCGTATGGGGATCTTTTTTATTTCGATGCGTTTAAAATCGCTCGGGGCCAATCCATTGGCCGCAGTTACCTTCTCCAAAAGATATTCCATAATGGTGGAGCGAGAATAGCCGATACGCGCTCCACGCAGCTGCGAGCCGTGCGTCTGCGCGTAGCCCGGAGCCAAAGCCACTCCAAACATGGGCTGCCCGGGGGTAGTGCGGTAGGATACCGTCCCTACGGGGTAGGGTCTCCCTTGTTGCAACAAAAGCAACGCTGCAATGAGGTCGCCGAAATAACCGTCCAGTCGTCCGGCCTGAATGGCCACATCCCGCTCCATGGCACTGGCGAACGGCACCAACTCCACATCCAGACCATGCGCAGCGAACAGTCCATCATGCTCGGCCACCTGCAACGGCAGGGTATCCAACACGTTGAGCACGCCGAATCGGACCGGTTCGGCCGCTCGGGCTTGCGGAAGCGCAAGCACAACGCTCCAGAGCAGCAGCATGCCCCAGCAGACCACCATGACACGTTTCATGATTTTTCCCCTTTGCACAAAAACATTCCCGTCTCTTAAATGGATACGGCGCAAGCATCAACCCCGGGGCCAGGGACGGCAAAAGGCCGCCCGCAAAAACGGACGGCCCCGGCATGGATCAACGCTACACTGACTATTGCGCGGCCGTCGCCGCAGTCAACATGGTCACGTTGCCTTTGGTGAAAAAACCGTCAAACCCACCATAGCGGTGGATATATTCGTTGACCAGGAGTGTATCCGGAAACGGCCTGGTAAAGGTCTGGTGCAACCCCTCCTCAGGCCCTCCGACCAGGTCCACAAGAAACTCCAGACCGTCTTCCCGAAAGGCCTGAAACGTCTCTTCGATGTTTTCTGTATGAAACGCCAAGTGATGCACCCGTGTGTTGTAGTTGTGAATGTACTTTTCCGTAGGACCGGACTCCTGCAACCCCTTGAAGGGAGCAATGCCCGAGGTGAAGACCATGGCAAAATCCTGCGCCGAAAGACGGGCAACATTGGTGATGGAATTCAGCGACTCAACATACACGGCGAAATCGAAATCGTAGTTGGTCCAGTCCATGAACTCCACAATGGCCCGATCACGCTCCTCGGCGCGGACGCGCGTGGCCGCATGGTCCAGTTCCCGCACATTGTCCAGGTGGGGCTTGCCCGGCTTTTCCAAAGTCCAATCCAAGGTGGAGCATTCGGCGTGTTCCCAGGCTCCTTCGGTACCGAACCACTGGACAAATCCGAGAGAGTTGCCGGTGTAGCGGGACGGCGGCGTCTGAATGAACAAAAAATTCCCCGTCCGTATTGGGGCGGTTGTCAGGAAGACTTTGCCCCGTTCCCTTTGAACCGCGACAAAGCGTTCCAGGTCAGGACACTTGAATACAAATGTCTCCAGCCTAGTCCGAGGAAGATGCTCTGACTTGGGCCCCAGGTTGAACGGGGCAAAGGGCGTGCATGGTCCCTGTCGGGCGGTAAAAAGAAAATCCGCAGAATCCGCACGGCGCAACAGGCAAACCCCGCTCTGGCCGTCACTGTATGCCGAGGAAAAACCATACCCGGTGCAGTTCAAAAACGACGCAGCCGCGGCCTGGAGGCGTGAAGGCTCCACATTGACGACCACGGCTTCGAGTCCGCCGACCATCCCCTCCAGCCCGGTACGGCGACGTTCACCAAGGGTATGCTCCACTGCGGCGCGCAGTGCGGCATCGTCATTTTGAAATGGTAGAGCCATGCCTATCCTCCCTGCTGGTATATAATCCCAATGACCTGAACCGCCCGGATTCAGCAACCAATACCCATAGAAACCAATATCATTTTTTTGTGAATCCAGTACAAGGACAGCATTATTTTTCGGATCCGGCCGAACGTTTGCCACATGCGGCCGGGTCCCTCGGCATCGCCCGACTACAGTAGGCCGAGCCGTTGCGCCGTCAGATATTGTCGTCCAGAAGACTCCACCAGCCCGGCCAACACGTCCCCATACTCCTGCCCGCTTTCCCGGACGGCCCGGACCAGAGCGGCCACGCGCTTTTCCTCTTCCAGGTAGGCGTGGACCACTTCCCGCACGGAGCGCACGCGCGTCAGGCGATTGATCCAGCCGAGCCCCTCGGCGTATAAAATGCGGGAAGAAATAAACGCCGCCAGCAAGGCAAACTGATGCCGCGTGGGGATATCGCGAATGATGCGTTCCGCATACCGATCCACAAGCACAGGCGGACAATACGCCAAAAGCAAATCGCACAAGGCCTTGTCTTCGGGAAGCGATGAAACGTCCTTGGAAAGCATGGCCGCCACGTTATCCCCCAGGCCATTGATGGCCCGCGACACTTCGTAGGAAAGATCGGTCAGGGTTTTTCTGCCTGCGGCAAACCGATATTCCCGCAGAAGCAAACGAGCTTCGTCCCGGGCACGGATGCGAAGAATCTCCAGTAGCTGCTCCGCATAACGGTCCTTGATCTCCATGAACTCTTCGTCAGAAAGGATCAGTCCTGCCAGGATTTCATACGAAGAACAGATCACCCCGGTTTTGTTGGCGGATGGCCCTGGCACGCAAAGCACACCGTTTTTCTCCAGCCGGGAGCGGGCCGCAGGCGCAATGAACAGATTGGCTCCCTCCACAACGGCCTTGGCGCTTGGAGTGCCGTCCTTGCGCATGAATCGCTGCCAGTTCTTCATGTTCATGGTGTCGGGACGCCCCCCGGCCGGGATAAAGATATCCGCCTCTACGGTATTGTGCAGATCATCCCGCTGCCGCACGCCCTCCGGCGTATCCGCGGACACGACAAAGGCCCCCCGGCCGGTCAGCTTGGACTCATCAAACTGGGACGTGCGCAGCCCGGCCTCAATCAGCCGGAACAACTCCCCGTAGTCCAGCCCATCAGGGTCGTGAACCGCCCCATGGCCGTCGGACATGGCCACCACACGGGCCTTGTCCCCGAATTCTCGATGCAGGATCTTGACCACATTGGAAGCCACGTCTCCGGCCGGCCCACCGGTAAGCTTAACGGTAAAGGGGTCCTTGTGCGGATCAATACCCAAAGAGCGCAGCACTTCTTCCGCAAAGACAATGACTCCTTCGCTGGTCACTCCGTAGCGCTTATGGTTAATGCCGGTTCTGGGCTTGGAGCTCATAAAGGCGTTGGGCCAGCGATAACCCCGCTTGGCAGCTCTGGCAGTGATCCAATTGATGTGCTCGGGAGTGATGTTCTCATCCGGCCCAAGGAAAATAATTTCCTCATGTTGCAAATAATCCACGATATGCGGCGAAAGACGCCCCTCCTCATCGGTAAGGACGATATCCAGCAACGAATCCACCATGCTCTTGACAGCCAGGTCGATCTCTCCCGTGGGCCCGAGCAGAATCACGGCCTTGGAACCACCTTCGGGAATATCCTTATTTTTATACTGCTGGGCGCGGGCCAACTGGTTGGCTTCATCAAAGAGCCGGTTAGATTCGATTTCAAATTGTTCCTGTGTTCGAGTGCGTACAACGCGCACTCCGCCCCGGGACATATCGCGGTAACGCACATGAAAACCAAAACAGCTCGGCCCATGAAAACAATAAAAAGCGTATGGCCGCTCCTCGTCCGGCAGAGGCGGCAGTACTCGGGGATCCATCCGGAAACTCAGGCCGAACCGGTTGGGCATGTAATAGTTGGTGCGGAGTACGTGCCGGAAAAAACGGAAGACGTAACCTAAAATCTTACGGGAAATGTCGTCGTTCACATCCCGAAGCGCGGCATGAATGTATTCCAGATGCTCCTGCACGCGTTCTTCGCGGCGCTCTTTGATCCCCGGGTCAAACCGGGCTTCAAAATACGAAGCCATGCGATCAACCAGTTCCCGGTGTCGCAGGGCCGTATGCGCGATCCGGGACGAGGTGTAGGCATAGATATTTTTACGGATCAAAAACTGGTGCGCAAATTCACAGGCCGCCTGCATGAGCATGACACGCCCTATTTCCCAACCATTTTCCTCGGCCAACAGTTCCAGGCTGTGAAAGGCAAACCATTTAGTTGCCTTGAGCTGGCGCTCCAACCTTAGGAACTGCGGACTGTCCTGCTGGAGCCCCCCTTGGGAGCGGTCCAGATAAAAAGACATGACCGCCATGCGCCCGGATTCGCCCCGTTCGAACTCATCTCCATAAGCGCGCATCACGGCATGCCCTTCGCGGTCAAACACCTTCAGCGCCTGGAGGAGCACCCCTTTGGAAGGAGGATTCTCCATGGCCACCATGATGCGGTCAAAGCCCTGTTCCGCGTCGGATTCGAGACGGACGTGCACCCGTTCGGTCCCCTCAACGCAACGGCACATTTCAAAATGACGCACAGCGCGGTTGGGCTCGAACTTGTCCACATAGTCCTCGGAAGCGGATGCAAGAAAATCGCGAAACCCGGTTTCGTCATCAACATCCAGTTTTGCGCTGTGAACCATGTCGAGGGCTGCTTTGAATGGTTGATCCCGAGGTTCGCACAAAGGCTGCTTGCCCAGCAGAAAGGTATCCAGACGCAGGGAGTCGTCCCGGCTGGTGTACAACCTGGCGGTCTGGATGCGTTCCTCCGCCAGCAGGCTGACAGAATGAATCAAGGAGGCCATGTCGCTTCCAGGCATGATGTGGGTGACACGGGTACCGCAAGGGCTTTTGAGCACCACGGCTTGTTGTTCCGTGAACACCCCGGCGGAAAGGACGGCGTGCAGATGTCTGACCTGCTCTTCTTCGGTATGCGTCCGGAAATAATACTCCGGCATGTTATCATAAAACCACGGTACCAAGGATTCGGCCGCGCCCTTCAAGTCGCCTTTGAGCCGATCTAGAACTGCGCCAATGGAGCTTTCACCGCCAGAATGCATCGTCCCTCCATGGTTTTGCGGCAAAAGCCGCACCTGATTTGATCAAAACACCTTTTTTAAGACTCCTGGTTTCGCAAATAACAAATCCACGTCAACAATCAAACGTTTTTTGATCCACGTTCGATAAAAAAACGCCCCTTTACAGAAGGCGGGGGGCCAAGGTAAGACTTCAATCAGGGTAAACCCGCGAATGGGAAAGGGGCAGCCATGAGTCAAAAAGAAATATTGCTCGAAACCGGAACAAACGAGCTGGAGATTCTTGAGTTCTACATCAATGAACTCCGGCCCGGAGACAAAACACCTGTGACCAGCCACTTCGGCATTAACGTGGCCAAGGTCATGCAAGTCATCGAATCCCCAAACCTTGAGGCGCCCGAATCCGCCCCACATCCTTCTTTTCTGGGCAACATTCCCTTGCGAGACTTGATCCTGCCGGTTCTTGACCTTGCCGTCTGGCTCGACATCACCCGTGCCGAGGATGGCATGGAAATCGTCATCGTCACGGAGTTCAGCCAGACCGTCACCGGCTTTCTTGTATCCGGGGTCACGGAAATCCACCGCGTCAATTGGGAAGAGGTCATCCCCCCCGGGAACTATCTCGATTCCCTGGGGACAGGTTCCATCATCGGCATGGTCAACATGGAGGACCGCTTCATTCAACTTCTGGACCTGGAAACCATTCTCTCCGAAGTCAACCCCATTGACCATGAACGGCCCATCGAACCCTTGAGCGAAACAAAGTACACGGCTCTGGTGGCCGACGATTCGGCAACCATCCGCCTAATGCTTAAAAACAACCTCACGGCCGCCGGATTCGAGCCCATCATTACGGTGAACGGCCGGGAAGCCCTGACCTTGTTGCAATCCATGCAAGATAAGGGGGACCCCCTTCCGGATATCGTAATTTCCGACATTGAAATGCCGCTGATGGATGGATTCAGCCTGACCAAAAATATTAAACATAACAAACAGCTCCAACAACTGCCCGTGATTCTCTATTCCTCAATCATTACAAAGGAATTGAAGCACAAGGGCGAGTCCGTGGGAGCCGACGCCCAGATATCCAAGCCTGAAATGGAACGTATCCCCGATCTCGCAACCACTCTCATCGAAGGACGTGCCTCTTGAACTCCATGGATCCTGAAGTACTTTCAACCTTTTTGGCCGAATCCGAAGACCGGCTCATGGACATTGAGTCCGGCGTGCTTGCACTGGAAAGTTATGGCGACGAAATCGACGAGGAACTGGTGCACAGCATTTTTCGTGACGCCCACTCCATCAAGGCGGGAGCCAACCTTCTGGGCCTGCGCAACATCGAACGCCTAGCTCACGGATTGGAAAACGTACTGGACAGCATCAGAGAACACGAACTCGTCCCCGGCAAGACCATTGCCTCCCTCTTACTGGAAACAGTTGATACCATGAACGATCTGTTCGCCGAAGTTCAGGAAAGCGAAGAACAGGACATTTCGGAATTGCACGAACAGCTTTGCCTGGCCGCTGGGATGGACCCGGAATAACTCCTCCATCCATACTGACCCGCAGCGTTCAAAACGCCGACCATCACCCAAGAAACCAGAAAGGCTTCGTCGACGGCCATTGACGAAGCCCTTCATGGAAGAAAACGCAACACAGCAACCTGACACGGAAAAGAAATCAATTTTCTCCCAGCAGCTGATCTACGATCTGCATTTCGCGCAGGGTCGTAAACTGAAAAACTTGTTTTTCCACGACCTTGAGAAAATCATCATATGCCACGGTCTCAATATCCATCTCAATGCCCCGGACGTCAAAATAAGACTGAAGAAAGACCATCAGCCGGTCCTCGGCAATGACCTTCACCAAATCTTCAGCCCTGGACAAAGTTGGAAACGGTTTGTGCTGTCCGCCTAAATGAAACAACTCCATGGCACGTCTGCCGTCCGTAATCACCCCAACCATATTGAAGGTCTTCAGATGAACGAGAAAATCCTCTGTGAGTCCGGGGATCGCCTGGAGGTCCGCCTTGGGGAAAAAGCCGCAAAACACCTGAATCCCGTCGTCTCCTTCAAACATGGTATGACGAAATACGATCAAATCGCGTTCCTTACGCGCGGCGGCCACACTTTCATACACATCGGCGGCAAAGGCTGTTTTCAATGTTTCGACTACCTTTGAATCCATGAGTTCTCCTGTTCTTGTCTGGGTATCCGGGACACTCTTGCCGGCCGAAACCCAGCTCCAATTAAATAATACCGTGCAACGGACCGCCTGGAGCGGCCAGGGCGTCCACCCGGCGATCCACCTCGGGATCGGTTTCCAGGGGAGGCGCGTGATACGTCTTCAACCGGGCGTCCATAATCAAAGGCCCCCGACATCCCCAATGCTTGCAATGGGTAAAGGCCCCAACTCCATACAGATCCGTGGCTGGATCCGAACGGGTGAACGCCACCCAGAGGAAGTTGTCCCAATTCGTTGCGGCAAACAGGGCATCATCCACCACCACGAGCAAAGGAAACTCTGTGAGTTCCTGTTGTGACTCAAGGGACTGAGCCAATTCCTCCAGCAGGGGGTCATGCTGGTCGCGCTCCCGCGCATGAGGCGGGCCCTGCACAATCAAAATTCCTGGGGCCAGGACCTGGGGACGGCCAAACCCGTCAGGCATGTTCAACTCGCCAGGGAGAGAGTCGGCAAGTTTGCGTCGCGGCGCTCCGGCCACGGCCAGCAAAAGCTTGGACCCTTGGTTCAGGCTGATGCCGGAATAATCCAGGGTATCAATGGTGGTGCGGGTAATAAAATGCAGATCCCTGTTCAAATCAACACGCTCCAAAACATACCGGAAAAATCCCGGTATGTCGTGCGCGGACAACGAAGGCGCATCCTCACGGGCCGCAATCAACACATATTTGGAAAGCGAAGTCTGGGTATTGCCCAACAGCGCCAGCCCATTGGTGAGCAGCTCCTGCGGACGGCGTTCCTTTTCATAGGGCACATACCGTTCGCTTCCAACAGCCAGCAATAACGGGTGTACCCCGGCCTGATCTACAGCATGCACCTGGTGCACACCACTGAACACGGTGGGCAGTAACGGCTCGGTCAATTCATGAATGAATGTGCCGAACACCGTATCTTCCTGAGGAGGCCGCCCCACTGTGGTGAAAGGCCATACCGCGCCGTCACGATGCCAGACCTGCCGGACCTTCAACACAGGGAAGTCATGGGTCAGGCTGTAATAGCCGAGGTGATCCCCAAACGGTCCTTCCGGCTTTTCCATGTCAGGCACGATCTCTCCGCTGATGCAAAAATCCGCTTCAGCCAGAACGGGAAGCGCTCCGGGTCCGGCCCCGGGAGGAAGGGCCATGCCCATTCGACGCCCGCCAATGGCTCCGGCAAAAAACAATTCCGGCATTCCCTCGGGCAATGGCATGACCGCGGCCAGGGTCATGGCGGGAGGACCGCCCACAAAAACATTCACCGGCAGCGGCTCACCACGTTCCAAGGCTTCGGCATGATGCGGGCCAATACCACGGTGGATCTGATAATGCAGGCCCACCTCCTCATCCGTCACAAAGTCATTGCCTGTGAGCTGCACGCGGTACATGCCCAGGTTGGACCGGCCCGTCCCCGGACGTGAAGGGCTTTCAGTGTAGACCTGGGGCAAGGTTACGTAAGCTCCGCCGTCGCCCGGCCAGGACACCAGGTGAGGCAATTCGGAAATGGTGGTGGTGTTGGCAAATACCGCCCCCCCCCGGACCTTCTTGGGGGCTGCATTCCAGCCGGCTCGCAACAGTCCGGGGACCTGTCCCGGGTGTCGCACCAAGCGGCGCAGCCCCTGCATGGGATCGGCCTTGGTTGCAAAGAGGGTCTCCAATTGGCGCAGAGCATCCCGAAAAATCCAACGGGTACGTTCCAATGTACCGAAAATATTGCAGGCCATTGGAAACCGCGTGCCTTTGACCCGCGTAAACAACAACGCGGGGCCGCCTGCTTGGAATACGCGCCGCTGGATCACTCCGGCCTCCAAGTACGGGTCTACTTCGGCCTGCACCCGTACCAACCTGCCGTTTTGTTCCAAATCAGCCAGACATTCCGTGAGATTTCTATAACCCATGGATGTTCTCCGTTGATGTTGTCGGAAGCCATGTTGCCGGGAGCTTGGAGGCCTCGGCCTCCCGATGCTGCGTGTCTGGCCCGGGCTCCCATCCGCCCTTCCAGTCTTCAAGAGGGACAAAATACGGAGGGCGTCCGTTGTCGCGAAACCAGGAATCCACCACAAACTCCCGGCCTGAGGCTGTTTCCGTCACCATGGCTGCGTGGTGCGGGAAAAATATCAACACTCCCCGGCGGACCGGGGCGGCCACTCGATGGTGCCGCAGCAGACCGTGGTCCTCAAGCAGTAAAAGAAAAATACTCGTATTCACGGACTCGGCCACGCAATCCAGTTGCCCGGGCCCGGCCTGAACATTGCGGGCCACGTCCACATCGGAACCGGTTTGCTCACCGGCCATCCGTTCAAGCAACGCAACGGCTTCGCCAAGCAGCCGGCGCTCCTCTTCAGGCGTGGCAGGTGGCGAGGAAAAGGGCCGTACCACATCCCCCCACTGGGCGCCGGAAAGGCGCACCGGCTTGCGTCCACGGCAGCCAAACCGATCACAGACCTCAAAGGACGCAGGGACAGGATGGTCCGTAAGGCCGTATTTCCGCAAATCCGCATGGGGCGCCCCGCCCTGTGCGGCGCATCCTGCCAGGAGCACCACCAGCAACAACGCCCTACTTTTTGCAAACCAAAGCGAACGTCCCGTCTCTATGTCCCGATGCAGGTTCATACGCCCCCAACCGGTGGAAAATCCGACCAGAAAACAACCAACCATTCCGATAAAAGGAATTTTCCTGGATAATCCATGCCGAAAGATTTGTCGAGCAGGACGCACATTGACAGAAACACAGCTATCGAACATAATTACACCTATTGATTTCAACCAAGGTATGCCGATCATGTCCCATTCAACATATCTCCTCCTCTTACTGCTGATCCTCTTCACTGAAGTGGTGTTGCTTTTGATCCACCATCAGGCGCATACCGAACGAACCAAGCATGTGCAAAATTTCCTGGACATGGAGAACGACAAACTGAACAAAAAGATCGAAGCCCTCCAACTCACCATCCATGAATCGCACCGTGAACTGGAAAACAAACGCGCTGAAGCCGGTTCGTTGCGCAACTCATAACCCATGATCGTATACTTCCTCCTTTTTCTGCTTTCTGTGCTCGCTTTCTTCTATTTTCGAAGCTCCATCACGCAGGAACACTTCCGCCGTAGGGAAAAGAGTAAACAGGAACACGCCAAGCTCGTAGAACGCTATGAGGAGCTGCTTCTCGAGCAACAGGAAATCAACCGAGAAATCTCGGAGCTGGATCAGCACATCACAAGAATGCAGTATGGTTACGAAGGGGAATCCGCCTCCCACTCTCCCTCCTCGCCCGGCAAGGATGAATCCGTGGAAGAAGCGCTCTCCTCACATATGCTCTCCACCGGGCTCCTCTCGCTGGAGCAATACCAAAAAGCCAAACAGACCATGCAGACCATGAAGCTTGATCTGCTGGGGACCTGTCTAGCCCTTGGGTTCATCACGGAATCAGCGGTCCGAGAGCTCAAGACTCAATTCCCGTCCGCATCGCACCGCTGACTTTTCTCGCCATCCTTTTCTCCACTCCATTGGCTCAAAAAACATTACCCTGACCAATAGCTATTTCTCCTCCCCCTTCTGGGATCGGCAAACCCTTTGCCAATCCGCTGTATTGCTCTGTCCCGTACATTTTAAAGACCATCTGTAATGATCGTCTTTTTACTTTTTTCGAAAATTTCCACTGCCGATACTGAAATATTCACGATCAAGCCGCGGCAAAACCAAGCAACGCGAAACACGCTCCCTCTTGCCCCAACCCGCTGAATCTGCTAGACGATTTTG
>JAQVYA010000112.1 GCA_028708865.1 Desulfovibrio sp.
ACGTGAAAAGCCCGGCCATAGCGCCAGGCACTGGAACAGTCCTACGCCCAGGGCGGTGAGCGGCCGGATTTCGTCCAGGGAGCGCATACGGTTTCGACGGGGTAGCGCTTCCACTACGAAGATACAAATTGCCCCTACGATCAAAGCCAGAGCCACGGTCCGGGGGCTGAACAATTGTTGCTTGATGAAGGAATGGGTCAGCAACCCCAGCAAGGATGCCGGCAGGCTGGTGAGGAACAACAGCCAGAGTCCGCGAATCCCGCTGAAGGCCTGGTCGCTTCCGGGACGGAGGAGGTCAACAAAGCGTTGGCGGTAAAGGACCATTACCGCCAAAATGGCACCCAGTTGGATCACTATCTGGAATGTTTCCGCCTTGGGGCCGGTAAAGCGTAGCAAGTGCCCGGTGATGATGAGATGCCCCGTGCTGGAGACGGGTAAAAACTCGGTCAATCCTTCCACGATGCCGAGTAGGGCGGCGATGAACCATGAATCCACGAAACTGCTCCTGAGCGACTTGTGCCGAAGTGGTTGCGGCACGGGTATCCTGCCGGGAACAAAGTTGCAAGGCCCGGGCAGGTGGTGTACTTCCTGACCGACTCTGAAAGAGTTGCTGACGGGGCAGGGTAGGCTGATGTACACTTGCTCTGCCCAGAGTCGGGGGAAAAGGCAAGCCGAGTTGGCGCTGCTGAAGATTGAACCACGGCAATGTCACGGGAACGCGTTGTTCCTGACGATTTGCCGGTAAATCGTAGTCTGGCTTTGTGCCGGACGTTTGGGGAGGCCGTGAAATGAGTACCGTCATTCCGCAAAGTGAGATGTGCAGAAAAGCCATGGCCTGGGTTGAGGAACAACTTCGGGAAACCGGCAAACCACTTGCCGTGCTTCTTGAGGAGGCAGCCATGCGGTTCAACCTCAGCCCCAACGAGTGCGACTTCCTGCAACGATTTTATTCGCAGGACCACGAATAACCCGACCCGCTCAAACAAGTAGGACGGCTTGCTCAAGCTTATCCATCGCCAAGTTCTTAAGGAACTGCTCCATATTTTTTTCCTCTCACTGGGGTGCCTGCTGGGAATCATCCTCCTCGGCAGGATGCTCCAGTTGCGGGATATCTTGCTGGCCCAAAATGTGGGCGGCATGGACTTGATGGTCCTGTTTTTTTATCTGGTTCCTTTTTTCCTGTTAATGATCATGCCCATTGCCAGTATGCTGGCCGTGTTTTTGACCTTTCTACGCATGAGCACGGACCGCGAACTGGTGGCGCTCAAGGCCAACGGGGTAAGCCTGTACCGGATGTTACCCGCGCCGCTCATCTTTGCATTGCTTTGCACGGCCGGAGCCTTGTTTATTTCGCACTACGGCATTTCCTGGGGCATGTCCCATTTCAAAGGAACGCTTTTGGAACTGGTGCGTTCACAGACGCGCCTGGCGCTTCAGGCGGGGATTTTCAACCAGGACTTCCCGGGCCTGACGTTCTATGCCCACAAGGTGGATGAACGCACCGGGGCCATGGAATTCGTATTCGTCCAGGACAAGCGACAAAAGGAAATCACCGTGAACATTGTTGCCGACCAGGCCGACGTGGTCACGGATTTGGAACAGCAGGCCCTGGTGATCTCCTTTACCAACGGGCGCATCTATCGACGTGAAGGAGCAAAGCTGGATGTGTTGCAGTTCGGCTCCTACGTGATTCGGCTTTCTCTGGCCCAACTGTTCGGCAGTGGATATAATCCCGGCGAACGCAAGGCCAGCGAACTTTCCGTTGAGGAGTTAAGGCTGTTGCAAAAGGATCCCGAGGCGTTGGAACACATCGACACAACTCCTTTCAAAGTGGATGTGGAGCTGGCCAAGCGTTTTGCCCTGCCTGCGGGCTGCTTTGTGCTGGCCTTATTCGCCATGCCTATTGCCTGCGTGTTCCAGGGGTTGCGGCAGCAATGGGGGTTGTTGCTTTCCTTAGGATTATTCATGGTTTATTACACCATGTTTTCCTTTGCCGTCAGCCTGGGCGAAACCGGTGTCCTGGATCCTCGAATCGGACTTTGGGTTCCCAACATCCTGTTTATAGTAATTTTTATTCTTGGGCTCCATCTTGCTGCACGTGAGAAAATGCCGCAATTTTCCTTTCGTCTGCCACGGTTGCGGTTTCGGAGGGCCAAATCATGAGCTGGGGCATAGGTACGCTGCGCAGTTACCTGGTGCGCCAAAATTTATTCCTCCTGGGCGTCTGTCTCAGTATTGGCATCGGGGTTTATCTACTAGCTGATATGTTCGACCGCCTGGACGATTTTGTGGACGCCGGACTGGGAATGAACGTAATCGCCTCTTATTACGGCCACAAGCTGCCGCTCATCATTTCTCAGATCCTTCCGGCTGTTTTTTTTCTTTCTTTTGTTGTCCAATTGGGGCTCATGGCCCGAAACCGTGAATTACTGGCTTTGCGGGCCGGGGGCTGTTCTTTGGGACGGCTGGTGCGGTTTTTCTTTGTCTATGCCGTAATTTTGAGCCTGGTGCAGCTGGCCTTTTCCCAATTTGTGGGGGCTTGGGGGGAAAACGAGGCCCGCCGTATCTGGAAGGAGGACGTGCGAAATAAGCAGCTGGATGAAATGGTCATGAAAGACATCTGGTTTCGCAACGCTGAATTTATCGTACATAGCGCGGAAATCGCTCCTGGAAAGATGACGGCCAGCGATGTTACAGTGTACGAGTTTGATCTGGACAGCCGTCGGCTGGTTCGCGTGCTCAATTCACAACGGGTCAAAATCGAGGAGTTCGGCTGGCGGGTATTTTATCCCATTATTTTGGATACACGGGATTTTTCTTCCCAGACGGCCCGCAGCATGTTGCTTCCGGTTATGCAGGACGTAAACGCCCTGGCCGCCATTAAGGAGAGTTCCGGGCGCGCCAAACTGCCGCTTTTGGAACTGGGCAAGGCCATCCGGGATTTGGAGGCCGCAGGTTCCAATGTGGAGCGTCTGCGCACCATTTGGCACGGCAAGATCGCCTATGCCTTTACCATGGCCTGCATGGCGTTGGTGGCGCTGGCCATCAACTCATACACGGAAAACATCTATGTTGGTGTTGGTTTGGGGTTGGTTTTGATCTTCGCCCAATATGGTGTGTACGTGGTGGGTATTTCGGCTGGTCAGCAGGGTGTTGTGCCTCCCTTGGTGGGGGCATGGTTCGGCAATTTCGTATTCGCGCTGGCCGCTTGTTTGCGTTTATTGTATGTGGGGTCTCCGTTGGTGGAGCGTCTTGTCAGCGCCCCATTCCGGTACCTCAACCAATCCCCGATCAGGGGATGGGAGTGACGGCCTCCGCCAGCTTATCCCACAGTTTTTCGCGGCCCCGGCTGGTCTTGCTGGAAAATTGCACCGGAGTATTGTCTGTGCCGAGCAGGTCGCGCCACTCGTGGATGCGCTTGGCCAAGTCTTTTTGCTTGCACTTGTCCACCTTGGTCAGGACCGGAATGAGTGGGATGCCCGCCGCCTTGAGATAAGCGACCAATTCCAGGTCGATTTTTTGCGGTGGAATCCGGCCATCCAGGAGAACGGCCACAGCCTGGAGTTGAGGAGTGTCCTGCACGTATTTTTCGATCAGCCGTCCCCATTTAGCCCGTTCGACTTTGGAAGTCTTGGCATAGCCGTAGCCGGGAAGGTCTACAAGATAGAAATTATCTGGATGAACAAGGTAAAAGTTCAAGCTTCGGGTTTTCCCTGGAGTGGCACTGATGCGGGCCAGGGCCTTGCGGCCTGCCAGGCAGTTTACCAGTGAGGACTTGCCAACGTTGGACCGGCCTGCAAGGGCTACCTGCGGGGCATCCAGGGCTTCAAGTTGGTTGATTTCAAAAACGGTTTTGATGAGTTCAAGGGTTCTGTGCATATGTCTTCCGGTCCGAGCCGTGGTTTTCCGGGCCTCGGGCCCGCGTTTTCGTCCAGATTCGCAGTGTTGCCTCGTTTGGGAGATTCCGTCAAGGTTGGCATACTCCTGTCCATAGTATAGGATACGGTGCGATCACGAAGTGATCACCCGAATACTTTTGCTACAATCCTTTTCAGCATGGTTTGGTGCAGCATGGCGTATCGTATTTTGATTCTCAACGGCCCCAACCTCGGGCACCTTGGACAGCGTCAACCGGAAATTTACGGCACGCAGGGCATGGACCACGTAGTCCCCTTGGCGAATGAACTGCTCGGAAAGCGGGCTGGTGAGGTGGATTTGGTGTTTCACCAGACCAATTCGGAGGGCGGACTCATCGACAGGCTGGAGCAGGCGCGAGAAGAGGGCGTTCACGGTGTGGCTCTGAATGCCGGGGCATATACTCATACGAGCCTTGCTTTGGCTGACTGTCTTGCATGGATCGGTATTCCTTGTGTGGAGGTGCACCTCTCCAACATCTGGGCGCGTTCAGATCAACCTTTGCGTCGGCAAAGCCTTATGGGGCAACAGGTTGTTGGAGTCGTTGCCGGATTCGGCATTCTCGGTTATGCCATGGCTGTCGCGGCGCTGGTGCACCACCTGGATGCTTGAGCTTGACGGTGCAGGATGCGCCTGGTGACGTGAATCCGCATCGAGGATTTGCATAGTTGGCAATGGATAACATTATAAACAATGTTTCAGGTATAATGAGGGGATGAAGACAAATGTATTCCACTAAGGACTTTCGCGTCGGCCTGAAGATCGAACTCGACGGCAAGCCCTTCGAGATTATTGAATTCCAACATTTCAAGCCGGGCAAGGGCGGTGCCATGGTGCGCACCAAGCTGCGGCAAATGATCTCGGGGCAAGTGCTGGACAACACCTTCCGCTCCGGGGAAAAGGTTGGAAAGCCTGACCTGGTCTCCCAGGATATGCAGTTCCTGTACAAGGACGGAACCGACTTTGTGCTGATGGATCTGGAATCCTATGAGCAGATGAATGTGGCGGCTGAAGCCATGGGCACGGAAGGCGGTTTCATCAAGGAAGGCGACACCGTAAAGACTTTGTTGTACCAGGGTCGATTGATCGGGGTCGAACTGCCTGCTTCCGTGGTACTGGCTGTTGCCGAAACCGAACCCGGCATCCAGGGCGACCGCGTCAGCGGTGCCACCAAGCCCGCCATTCTGGAAACCGGCAAGAAGATCAATGTCCCCTTGTTCATCAATACCGGGGACACCATCAAAGTTGATACCCGTACGAACGAATACATCGGCCGCGAGTAACCACGGCGTACACGCATCGTACGCTATGCTTTGAGGCCGGGGAGCTGCGCCCTCCGGCCTCGTCGCACTTAATGGGAGTGTGCTTTGGCCAAAAAGCCGGCAAAAAAAACTGCAAAGCAACCTGTAGAGGAAACAAAGACGCTGACCCCGGAGCTGGGTGGGCTGGCCTGTATTTTTGTGGCTGCTTTTCTTTTTCTGAGTGTCTTTTCGTTTGATCCTGGAGACCCCACCTTCAATCAATCCGTAGCCGTACCCAAGGTACAAAATCTTGCCGGGGCCGTGGGGGCGTATGCTTCCGGGCTGCTCGTGCAGTTGTTTGGCATGGGGGCGGTTCTTTGGCCCTTGTTTTTCCTTTACCTTGGCCTTTCCCGGTTCATCCGTCGCATACGGCTCAACTGGCGCCAGTGGACCGGAATTGTGTTGTTGTTTGTTTTGCTTACGGCCTGGATGCAACACCCTTGGCTCGCGCCGGCCGATGATGCGGTGTATGCCATTGTCAGCGGAGGGTGGCTGGGCCGGAGTCTGAATTCCCTTGTGGTACCTTACTGCCGAAGCTGGGGAAGTTTTCTGGTTTGGCTGTTTTGGACTTTGATCGGATTGCATTTGTTGCTGGGCTTCAGCTGGCGGGAACTGGGCAAACGTATGGGCGCCTGGGCATGTCGGTTTTGGAGTACATTGTGCGAACAGCATCGCAGAGCTGCTGAACGCAGAGCTTTTTTGCGTGAGCAGAAAAAAGAATCGCAACCCGCAGCAAAGAAGGCCCGTGTTGAATTCCCTGAACCTCCGCCATCCTTGCAGGAAGATCTGATTCTGCAACCGTTTCAGGAGGAGCCCGCCCCTCAACCGCCCAAGCCGGGAGCCGCGGCTTCGAAAAAAACATCCCGCCGCAAATCCGGAAGAAATGTGGCCCCTGGTGTGGATCTGCTGGGGAAGCCGGATGTGAACCAGCCAAAGGAATCCCCGCAGGAGCTGGCGGCCCAGGCAGATCGCCTACAGGCCTGTCTTTCCGATTTCGGCGTTCAGGGGGACATTCAAAAGGTGGTCCCTGGTCCGGTAGTGACCATGTTTGAGTTCAAACCAGCTCCAGGAGTCAAGGTCAGCCGTATTGCCGGACTTTCGGACGACATTGCCCTGGCCCTCAAAGCTACATCGGTTCGTATTGAAGCTCCCATTCCCGGCAAGGACAGCGTGGGCGTGGAAATTCCCAATACAAAGCGACAGACCGTATACCTCCGGGAGATGCTGGAGTCCCGACCCTTTGAACAGGCAGCTTCATTGTTGACGCTGGCTTTGGGCAAAGACATCCATGGCCGCCCCACGGTTGCGGATTTGGCCCGTATGCCGCATTTGCTGGTGGCTGGAGCCACTGGCAAAGGGAAAAGCGTTTTTTTGAACGGTATCTTGCTGAGTCTGCTTTACAAGGCCGATCCCGAAAGGCTGAAGCTGCTGCTCGTGGACCCTAAACGCATTGAACTGGCTGTCTATGCTGATTTACCGCATCTGGTCCATCCCGTGGTTACGGATATGTCCCTGGCCAAAAATGCGCTAGAGTGGGCTGTGCAGGAGATGGACCAGCGGTATGAAAATATGGCGCGGGTCGGCGTGCGCAACATCGAATCCTACAATCAACGGCTTGCTCAATTGGGAACGCAACTGCCCGAAGATCAGCAGGATTTGGAACCCATGCCATTCCTGGTCGTTGTTATTGACGAACTGGCTGATTTGATGCTCACGGCGGCCAAGGAAGTGGAAACCTCCATCGTACGTTTGGCACAGTTGGCACGCGCCGCCGGAATCCACTTGATCCTGGCCACCCAACGGCCGAGCGTGGACGTGGTTACGGGTTTGATTAAGGCCAACTTTCCCACGCGGATTTCGTTTCAGGTGTCCTCACGCCATGACTCGCGAACCATTTTGGACGCAGTGGGGGCGGAACGGCTTTTGGGGCTGGGAGACATGCTGTTCAAACCAAGCGGTTCGGGGATGCAGAGGCTGCATGCGGCGTATGTGGACGATGCGGAAATCTCGGCAGTGGTAACGCACTGGAAGAACCAGTGCGAACAACGGTTTGAGCTTGATTTTGCGGAGTGGCAGTCCGGCAAGGACGGCTCTGGCGGCAACGGTGGCGGCCAAGGTTCGGGGGACCCGATCTACGATGAGGCCGTGGAATTCGTTTTGAGCCAGGGGAAGGCTTCTATCTCGCTGATTCAGCGTCGTTTTCGCATTGGTTTCAACCGTGCGGCGAGGTTTATTGAACAGATGGAGCAGGATGGTCTGCTGGGACCGCAGGAAGGCAGCAAACCCCGCGCCGTTATTCGGCAAAAATAAAAGCATCAAGTGCTATGTACATTTCTTGGGAATTCGGAACCTGGAAGTGTCGCGTCTTTCTTACAGATAAACTTTAAGAAAACGGAACAAGGAGAAATATCATGCGTGCCATTCATTGCCTTGCTGCGTTTTTTTTAGCTGTTGCAGTGGTGACTCCAGCCCTGGCGCAGCAGGACTCCGTGGAAGTCTCCGACAAAATTCAGGAACGGTACGAAACCATTCAATCTTTTGAGGCGGACTTTGTGCAGCAACTGACCCGGGCCGCCATTGGCACCACTTCCGAGACCAGAGGACATATCTGGTTCAAGCGTCCGGCCCTGGTTCGATGGGAAACCCGTGAGCCTGAGGAAGCCATGGAAACTATTGTCGTGGGGAAGGATGCCGTCTGGGACTACTTGCACGAATTGAACACCGCAAACCGAATGCCCGTCGAAGAGCTCCTCAATTCTCGAACCCTGATGCGTTTTTTAACGGGAACAGCCAATCTGACTGAGGATTTCCGCGTGGAAGGCGTTTGGGATGGACAGGAAAAATTGGCCGAACACTGGGCTGGCTCTGGATTGATGTTTTTTCGGCTTGTTCCGCACAAACCGGAACCAAGTATGCTTTTCGCCTATATCGGAGTGGAGCCGGAGACGTATCTGTTACGTCGCATCATGACCGTTGATTTTCAAGGCAATGGGAATGAAATCCATTTGGATCAGCTTCGGGTGGATGTGGAGGTTGCTGCAGAATTGTTTGAATTTACTCCCCCGGAAGGGGCGCAGGTCAACGATCAGCTTCGGTAGCAGTCTGAATCGAAGTCTAAAAAAGCGCGACCTTACATGAAAGGGCCGCGCTTTTTTTGCTTGAACCGGTTAACCATAGAATGATTCAAAGATTGACGGCCTGTCGAAGCTTGATCAATTCTTGGGGCGTCAATTCCCGAACCTGCCCGCTTTTGAGTGAACCAAGGTGAATTGGTCCTTGGCCCACGCGGCGCAATTTGAGAATGGTCAGTCCCGTGTCTCTGCACATGCGTCGGATTTGTCGGTTGATTCCCTGGATGAGTTGCATTTGCAACAATGTGTCGCCACTTTTTTGAGGGACGGCCTTAACCCGGACCGGTGCCAGCTCTTCACCTTCAGCCAGCTGCATACCCTGGCGCATGGTTTCGAGAGTTTTGGCCGGGACCTCGCCACGTATGAGAACATCGTAATGCTTTGGAAGATGGTGGCGGGGGTGGGTAAGACGGTTGCAGAGCTCGCCGTCCGTTGTCAGCAGCAATAGCCCCTCGGAAAAAAAATCCAGGCGACCTACGGGAACCAGGCGCGCTTCCCGAAATTTTGGCGGCAGGATATCCTGAACCGTGGTCCGCTGTTCCGGGTCGTTTAACGTTGTGACCACCCGAATAGGCTTGTTGAGCATGATCGTGGTCTGTTCACGACGTGGCCGCACTGTTTTGCCGTGTACGGTAATTCGATCCCGGGCCGGATCAATCTTTTGACCGGGTTCGGCCAGAGTGCCGTTGACTCGTACGTGACCCGCTGCAATAAGCTCGTCGGCCTTGCGGCGTGAGGCCAGACCGCATTGGGAAATGTATTTGTTTAACCTGATATCGTGCTCGACTGAGGGCATATGTATGGCGGACCCTGTTTGTTGCTTCTTGATGGCGGGAAGGGGCCAAGAAGCAGGGGAGAGGCGTGCATGCCAAGCTCTGCCGCACTCCCCAGGGGCGCGGCAGAGAACGTCACGCGTCCCTGGTTCGCACGATGGAATCTAAACGTTGATGACCTTGCTGGCAAGCTGAAGGCTGGTGACCACGTCAAGCATGTTGGTGGTCTCACCAACCATTTTTTGTTCCAGGAGTTGGAAATGGTCCAGACAGGTACCACAAACAAGTACGCTTACACCGTCGGCAGAAAGTTGTTGAATTTTTTCCAGACAGGGGTTTCCCTGGCAGGCCAGTCGAACTCCGCCGTTGACCAAGACGATACGCCAAAGCGCGGCACCCAACTCCGGCAAGGTCGCAAGAAAATTGAGCATCAGCTTGGACCCCAGCTCATCGTCTCCCTGTCCGAGTCGGTCCGTGGTGATGAAGGCCACAGTGCGAGCCGTGGCCGAGGAGAGCTGATCCTCTGTCATGATTTGACAGGCCGGACAGTCATCTGTCGGAATGTCACCGACATTGCTTTCGGTTACCCCGATGACGGCCCGGTTCGGTCCACGTTGCTCTGTGGATGTTGTGTATCCTTTGCTGGCCAAGAAACGAGCAACATTTTCCTGTGCGGGTTCATTATCCACAAGAACCACAATTTTTTGCGGTGTTTCATTCTCAATACACTTTTTGCTTTTCAGCACTGGCTGGGGGCAGGGCAATCCCTGACATTCCAAGGTCACTTCATTCATCTGGATTCCTCCACCCATGCTAGTGAGCACAGGCGTATCTAAGGGTCAAATTGTTATTTTAAATTCTTTTTGCATTAATGGATAGACTGTTTTGATTTGAACAGCATCTTGCCAAGTTGACGGGGAAAAAGTAGGAATCCGCCAAGGAGAAGAACGCTCATGAGAATTGATCCCGCACGGTTGACCACCCCCCTGACAATGTTGTTTCGGGTCTGGACCCGCCTGATTCGTTTTCGCGATCGCGGTGAGTGGCAGGCCATATCCGAAGCCCATCGCCAAGGGCGGCCCGTTGTGGTGGCGCTTTGGCATAACGAGTTGGTGGGGGTTGCCGGATACGGGTACCGCAGCGGGGATAAATATACCGTGATGATCAGCCAGAGCCGGGACGGCGAAAT
>JAQVYA010000113.1 GCA_028708865.1 Desulfovibrio sp.
GCGAACACCGGGGCCTCGGCCCGGACCGCTAAAGCAATAGCGTCCGATGGACGGCTGTCCACACGCCGCTCCCCGCCCTGTCCATCGAGCACCAACTCGGCAAAATAGGTACCCTCCTCCATATCCGTTATCTCCACCCGAACCACGTCCGCATCCAGTCCGGCAATGACGGAAAGCAGCAGATCATGGGTCATGGGGCGGGGAAAGGCCACTTTATTAATGGCCAGCGAGATGGACATGGCCTCCATGGCTCCGATCCAAATGGGCAACACCCTGTCCTGCGCCTCGTTTTTGAGAACCAGGATAGGGGATTGGGTGTGTTCGTCCATGGCCAGTCCGAATACCTGCATTTCTACCACGGTTCCCCTGCCTTCTCCCCGATGAGGGAGTGCTTTTTGGCTTCCATGATCCGCACGGGCATCATCTTCCCAGCCAGGTCCGATGGAATCTGCGACGAAGCAAATGGCACATTGACCACGCGGCCCGCAGCATCTCGTCCTCGCCAGTGCACCGCGCCCGGGGACTGCACCTTGCTGGGCCCGTCGAAAAGCACCGTCTCCAGCGCGCCGACACGGCTTTTCAATGCCTCAGACGTAATCTCATTTTGCAATTCCTGCAAGCGGGCCAGCCGTTGCCCGGCCACATCAGAGCCCACCTTGGGCTTCATGTTCACGGCCGCCACCCCGGGACGGTCCGAATACTTGAACGAAAAGCTGGATTCAAAACGCACCGTGCGCATCATCTCCAGCGTCTGCTCAAAGTCCTCGTCCGTCTCGCCGGGGAACCCCACAATAATGTCCGTACCTAAAACGATATCTGGCCGGGCCTCTTGTAAATCCCGCACGATTCCCAGATAGCGGGCCGTATCGTACTTGCGGCCCATGCGCCGCAACACGGCATCGGACCCGGATTGCAGCGGAAGATGCAAGTGCGGGCAAAGGTTGGGCAGCTCTCCAAATGCCCTCACCACCTCCGGCGCAATGTCCTTGGGGTGGGAAGTGGTGAAGCGTAACCGCTCCAGCCCGGGAAGGGCAGCCACAGCATGCAACAATTCTGCAAAACCCATTCCCGCACCGCCAGGATCCTGACCGTAGCTATTCACGTTTTGGCCCAGCAGGGTGATGTCCCGCACCCCTCGGGCAATCTGGCGGCGACATTCACGCAGCACCGCTTCGGGATGCCGGGACTTCTGGCGCCCCCGCGTGTACGGCACGATGCAATACGCGCAAAAATTGTCACACCCCTGCATGATGTTCACAAAACATTGCGCAGGACCGGGACTGTCTTCGTGTTCGGCGGCAGGACCATCCCAGGCATCCTCGCGTTCAGGGTACGCTTTCAGAAAATCGAGGAGCTGCAATTGGAGGTGCGGCTCCCTGGCCACCTGCTCCAGGGCGTTGGGGGTCTCGGCAATGCCGTCCGTCCCGAAAACAAGACGTACAAAGGGATAGCGCCGCAACAATTCCGGCCCGAGTTGCTGGGCCACGCACCCGCCCACCGCGGCAAAAGCTTCTGGCCGATCCCGGAAAAGCGTACCCAGCCGTCCCAAAGCGCTGTGCACTTTTTGTTCAGGCTTTTCCCGTACGCTGCAAGTATTGAGCACCACCAAATCCGCGTCATCCTCGCCGGACGCCTCGCGCCAGTCGCGGGCCAAAAGCGCCCGGCTCAGCCAGTCAGAATCATTGACGTTCATCTGGCAGCCAAACGTTACAATATAAAACCGCTTTCCCATGTTTATCCTGTTTACGACTCAGTCTGCGGCCGGAACATCCAGCCAAAACAACAAGAATTCCACCACCCGCCACACTGCGGATTCAGGGTCCAGGCCGTTGTTTTCCACCACGCATTCCGCGTCCGGATCTTCTTCAAAAGGGATATCCACGCCCACCACCTGGCCCAGTCCTTTCGGACAATCTCCGCTGCGGCGGCGCTCCAGGGCCTTTGCATACAGATCGGCCATGACCAGCCCCTGCGGACGCCCGGCCTCGCGGTGCATAGCTGTTTCCAGGGGCACCTGCAAATGAATCTCCGCAAACTTGGGGATCAAAGCGCGAGCACGGCTACGCCAGGCCAGCCGATGGGCTGTGCCGTCCATAATCACGCCCTGGCCGGAAGCAGCTATGACCGCCGCCTCCTCCGCAAACATGCGGTACGCGATCTCCCGTTCTTCTTCTGTATACTGAGGCCGGGGAATGTATTTCTTGCGCTGCTCGTCCATACGCAAAATTTCCGCATTCAGTCCGCGTTGGCGCAGCGCCTTCAACACTTCGTCCGCCAGGGTGCTTTTGCCGCTGCCCGGCAGGCCGGTAATCCATACAGCCCAGCCGGACTTCTTTGCTGCTTCGGTCCGCCGGGACATGTCCGTCACTCCATGTAGCGATTGATGTGTTCCCAATCGAACCGGTCGTCCTGCAGGACGTTTTCCATAAAGCGAAACAACCCCTGCCGCACAGCCAAGGGGTGATTGGGGTACCACTCCGGCGAGGCGATGACCAAAGCCCGAAACACAAAAAACGGAGCAATGACCTCCAAGGACTCCTCGTCCCGGCTGCTCTCCAAGTAGGTTTCAAACCAGGCGCGATAAAGCCGTTCAAAGTCCCCTTGCAGGCAGGGCCTGTCATACAGGCCAAACAGCAGGTAGTTGATGGCCATAGTGGCCAGATCCCCGGCCGGCTCCCCCCATTCTCCACGGCTGCGGTCCAGGACGTGAAAGTCGCCCCGCCCGTCCACCAGTACATTCCAGGGGTGTAGGTCGCCATGCACCGCAGCCAGTCGGTGTGCGTACCTTCCCAGCTTCCAGCGCCAGTCCAGCACCGCATGCTCCAAAGCTTGGAAGCGTTCCTCGGAATAGCCGTCATATGGATGAGGATAAGCCTCGTCCACAAGCCCCATGATGCATTCGCTGGCCCCCACTAGGTCCCGGATACGGCGGGAATACAGATCCGCGTCATCGCTCTTGCAAACATGCACTTCGGCCAACCAGCGGGCCAGACTACGGACGAATTCCACGTCGCCGGAAGCAAGTCCTTTTTCCTGGATGCGCTTCAGGTCGTGATAATAGTCGTAGCCTTCCAATTTCTCATTGAGGATGAAGAATTCTTGCGGTCCACGCAAGGGAAGCAGGGAGCCGTCAGAATCTACGTATCCCAGCCCCAAAGGGTGCACGTGCCGATCCATGCGATCCGATGTTTCATACTGGAACATCAGCACCGCGGCCCGGTCCCAGTAGAACTGGTGCCCGTACTTGTCGCCGCGCATGACGGAAAGCACGCCTTCCCTGATTTCACCGCCCGTTTCATAGCGCAGCAGCACGGGCTTTCCGTAGCCAAAACGCTTCATGCCTTGCTTGTCCAGGGAAGCAAGGTCACCATAATCAACCAATCGAGTATCCGGGCCAAAGGCGGCCTTGAGATACGCTTCCAGTCGAGCCGACGTGAGTTCGATCATGCGTCCTCCTCCCGGCCCGGAATTTCGAGGCGCTGCCCCACGCCGCACCGGAAGGTTACCCGGTGCGGCGTGGAAGGCATGCCTCCTGGCCCGCTACAGGGGGCCGAATGTTGCCTGGTAGCGGGACTCGAAGGATTCCGGAGTAAAAAAATGTTCCTGGGTACCGGCCTTTTCCACGCAATACGCGCCGCACACCGCACCAAGCTTGCAGGCCTCGGTTAGATCCCGTCCCTGAGCCAGTCCGAAAAGCATTCCCGCCCGGTAGGCGTCGCCCGCCCCAGTGGGGTCTGCCACAGGCTCTGCAGGACAAACCGGTATCTGAATGGCTTCCCCTTTACGCAACACGCTAGAGCCATGCTCACCCAAAGTGGTCACAATGGCACCCACCTTTTCCAGGAGATGGGCCTTATCCAACTTGGTGGCCTTCATGACCATTTCCAGCTCATAATCGTTGGTGGCCAAAATGGCCGCCCCATCCAAAGCCTCGTTCAACTGCGTTCCAGTCAGGGCCGTGATCTGCTGGCCGGGGTCGAAGACATACGGAATGCCCAGGGCTCTGTACTTGCGCGGCAATTCCACCATATCTTCCACGTTGCCCGGGGAGACAATGGCCAGACTTTTGCCCGGATCAATACTCGCCACGTCGAATTGACTGGGATTACGCATGGCCGCCGGGTTGAACGCCGTGATCTGATTGTCGGACTGGTCTGTGGTAATATAGGCGCTGGCGGTAAAATCATCCTCAATCACGCGCACACCGTCCAGGGGCAATCCCAATTCCTGCATCCGCTCGCGGTAGCGATCAAAATCCTTGCCGACACAAGACAACACCGTGGGCCTATTCCCAAGGAGGGCCAGGTTGTAGGCAATGTTTCCGGCAGTACCGCCAAACCGTTCTTCAAGTCCATCCACCAGAAAGCAGACGTTGAGAATATGGATTTTATCGGAAAGGATATGGTCCTGAAACTTCCCAGGAAAAGACATGATGCGGTCAATGGCCAGAGAGCCGGAAATAAAAATATGCACTGGTCCTCCTTGTTGAAAACAATGGTTCAAAAGAAAACTCTTCAGGGGAACCGTACTGTTAGGCCACCATGCCGTGCGAGTCAACGCTCATTGCCGCAGCGTTGTTCCCTGGGGGCGCACCTTCCCGGTTTGTATAGCTCAGGACGTTTCCGCGGCAATCCAGCGCAAAAACGGAGGATATCCACTTTCGATCCGCATGGAAATGGCGCACGGGCACTCATAAGAATGCATCTCCACCACTTTCTCGGTCAGACGGTCCACGAGCTCCGCCCGCGTCTTGGCTAAAAGCACCACCTCCGAGCTCTGCTCTACCCGACCTTCCCAGCGATACATGGAGCGCATGCTCGGAAGGATGTTCACGCAAGCCGCCAACCGCTGTTCCACCAGGGCAGCACCGATGCGTTCCGCCTCTTCCAGGTTCTCCACGGTAATATACACCAGACGACATGCATCCATACGTCCTCCCGTGCGGTTCCTTATTCACATTGCCGCCGCATTTCCTCGTCGGCCCCAGCCAAGTACGCGGCCACATCCGCCACCGTGGCCGGGGAAATATCCGTGTTGCGTACATCCACCATCCGTTTGACGGTACGCTTCCAAGCGACCATGTCCTTGCGGTCCAGCTTGCGGCAGGTCTTGTCCAGGCCGTGGCACCCCACACACCGCTCGGCAATGAACGCAGCGTCCACCACCATGGTATCCACGTCCGCAGCAGGTTGCACGGCTTCGGCCCGCATGGTCCATCCGGTCCCCAATATCCCGGCCAACCCTAAAAGGGCCAACACAGGAACCCAACGCAGCAACCGCCAGAAAAAATCGTCAAACTTCACGTCCCCGTCTCCAATATTCCCGTATTGAATGGTTTTCCGTAGTTCCAGTGTATGCGGGTTCCGCCCCGGACGCAATACGCCTTTCCATAACAGGCAAATCCACGGTTGAGAACCGGGGCGGACAATGCTACCTCACGCCTACGCACCGGCAGACCGCCGCACCGGATGCTCCCGGACCAGCAAGGAGATAAACGAATGACCAAGCAGGAACGTGCCGCTGAGGTATTCAGCCGACTGTCCCAACGCTATCCCGCCCCTGAACCGGCCCTGGACTGGACCGATGCCTGGCAACTTCTCGTGGCCACGGTGCTGGCCGCCCAGTGCACGGACGAACAGGTCAACAAGGTCACTCCACATCTCTTTGCCCGCTGGCCCTCCATTGCGGACATGGCTGCCGCCAATGTGGCCGAAGTGCAGGAGATGGTGCGCTCCACAGGATTCTTCCGAAACAAAGGGAAAAATCTTGTGGCCGCAGCGGGTCTGATCATGGAAGAATTCCAGGGCCAGGTACCGCAGACCATGGCGGAACTGGTGCGACTGCCCGGCGTGGCCAGAAAAACAGCCAACATCGTACTTTCCAACGCCTTTCATATCCATGAAGGAATTGCCGTGGACACGCACGTCAAACGGCTTTCCTTTCGCCTTGGGCTGACAGAAAATACCGACCCCGTGCGGATCGAAAAGGACCTCATGCCCCTTTTCCCTAGGGAACAATGGGGCGAAATCAACCATTTTCTCGTGTACTATGGCCGCGAGGTATGTAAAGCGCAACGCCCCCGCTGCCCGGAATGCGAATTGGCGGACATTTGTCCGCAAAAGGGAGTCAACTGACATGACCGCCCCAGGCGATTTCACTATTCACGCCCGCGACGGCCAGGCCCGGCGCGCCACGTTGGCCACGGCCCACGGAGATATTCAGACCCCGGTGTTCATGCCCGTGGGCACCCAGGGTTCCGTCAAGGCCGTGGGGCCGGACGATCTGGTGGCGGCCGGATCCCAGATAATTCTGGGAAACACCTACCACCTGTACCTGCGTCCCGGAGACGAACTGGTAGCACGACGGGGCGGCCTGCACCGCTTCGCCTCCTGGAACAAACCCATCCTTACCGACTCCGGCGGATTTCAAGTCTTTAGCCTAGCCACCATCCGCAAAATCAGCGAAAAAGGCGTGGAGTTCCGATCTTACCTGGATGGATCAAAACATTTTTTCTCTCCGGAAAAAGTCGTTTCCATCCAGCAGAATCTGGGATCCGACATCATGATGGTCCTGGATGAATGCGTAGGCTATGGCGCGGACCGCGAGTACACGGCGCGCTCGCTGGAACGGACCACCCGCTGGGCCCGGCGCTGCCGGGAAGCACATGCCCCCGGAGCCAACGGGCAATTGCTGTTCGGGATTGTCCAGGGCGGATTCTATGAGGACCTGCGGGAAGAAAGCCTTGCTCAGCTGCGGGAGATCCCTTTTGAAGGGTATGCCATCGGCGGACTTTCCGTGGGCGAGTCCACAGAGGAAATGTATCGTATTCTCAACCACATCGGCCCACGGATGCCGGAAGAAAAACCACGCTACCTCATGGGTGTGGGCACGCCTATGGACATCCTGGAAGGCATCAGCGCCGGAGTGGACATGTTCGACTGCGTGCTGCCCACTCGCAATGCCCGCAACGGCACTCTATTCACGTCCCTGGGCAAGCTGAACATCAAACGAGCCGAATTCCGCGAAGACGACGGCCCCTTGGACCCCAATTGCAACTGCTACACCTGCCGCAACTTCTCCCGCGCCTACCTGCGACATCTCTACACAGCCAGGGAACTTCTCTCCTACCGACTCAATTCGCTGCACAACATCGCTTTTTTCCTAGAGCTGGCCCGGCAAGCCCGTGAAGCCATCGAGCAGGGACGCTTTGAGGAACTCAAGACCCACTACAAAAGTGTATTCGGCACGGATGGCCGGGACGTGCGCAAAGGCGGAGCCCAGCACAAACCCAAAAAGCGCTTCGGTTAGATCGACTTTCTTGGAACCCAATACAAAACGGCGCAGCAGGAAGCCCTCCTGCTGCGCCGTTTTGCCGATTAACGTCATTCAAGAAATTCAGTGCGCAACGCCGCGCTCTTCCCCTCCCTCGTGTTCGGTGCGCGATACAAGCTCCTCATCCAAACGGACGGCATACTCCTCGAGAGTGGCATTGGCCGTGTCATGGTAAGCCGCTGAATCCAGGGCGGAGAAAACCTCATCCACCAGTCCGAACTCCCGGTCCGGCTCCTCCTCGCCACCGGAAGCGGCCACGGCCCGGCGAATGTCCGTTACGCGGATGCGCCCAGGCTGCATGGCCGGGTAAAAACGTAAATCATCCTCATCCTCGGACGGTGCGGCCAGTCCGGCAGCGGCCAAATGCCCGAACAACTCAACCACCATCTCCCGCGGGATCATGAACCGATCCGAAAGATCGTCCACCGTGGGCAGAGTCTGCCCTGTGCGAAACGGACGCACCACGTCAAGCATCATAACTAAAGCCAGCTTTTGACGTTGCTCCAGACTGGCCCGGCGAATGAACTGCTGCTTGGTAAAGCTACGCAGGTTCTGCACGGCCATGCACATTTCAGCACCAAAAAGAACGATGATCCAGCTGATGTACATCCAGATCAAAAACAAAGGAAGCTGGGCGAAGCTGCCGTAAATGGCGTTGTAATTATTGAAGCCCATCTGCCAGCGAATGTACGCCCCCTGGGAGAGCTGCCAAAATAAGGCGGCAACGGCTCCGCCCAAGGCCGCACTGCGAAGCCGCACCTTGGTATTGGGGATAAAGGAATAGGCAAAGGTGAAGGCCAGCCAGATGAGCACCAATGGAGCGAGTTTAAGTACCAGGGACTCCAGCCATCCAAGTCCGGAAACCTCCATGACTTTCTGCACGATCTCACTTTTCTGCACGCTTACGGTCACGCTGGTGGCCACGAGAAAGATCACGGGCATAATCAAGATCACGGAAAAAAAGTCCGTAAATTTGCGCCATGGGCTGCGGCCGCGCCGAACGTTCCAGATGGCGTTAAAGGCCTGCTCCACAGTGGAAACCATGGAAAAAACCGTAACCAGCAGAAACGCCACGCCCAACCACCCCAAGGTGCGTACGTTGGTGTTGTCAATGTACCCCACGATGGAATCCACCACCTGCTCGTTGCCCGACGCCAGGCGGGAGAGGACATCATGAATGAATTCGGAATTCTGAAGACCAAACCCTTTGGCAATGGAAAAGGCCACGGCCAAAAGCGGTACAATGGAAAGCATGGTGGTAAAGGTGAGCGCGCCGGAACGGATCAGACATTGGTCGCCAAGAAATCCCCGCACCACGAGATATATCCAGCGAGAAACAGCAGAAAGCCGAGTGCTCTGCCGCTCTTCCCCGTCGGTCCAGATGTCCACCGTGAACCAACGAAACAACTTAGAAATAAAGGACGCTGAATCAGCAGCCACCATGTTCCCCCTTTCAGAAAAGTCGCCCCGCCTTATGGGGAGCCATGCCGTCTTGTCTACGCGAGTGAGCAGGGGTTGCGCAAGATGGGCTTGTTCATGCTTTGCCGCGCAGGACACCCTCCTTCCCTAGTGGCGAACCCCGGTAGAGCTGCCAAAGGACTTATCAAGAAACGGGACCATCCTATTACTTTTGACTATTGAGTCACTTGGCTTCAGTGTGGCATCAGTAGCCGTGGACATTCACATGTTGCCAGTCATATTGAACATAAGGCTGAAGGGAGACTTGCTCAACTATTAGGAAACCCCTGCCAACTCGGCATACAGGCGTCGGACTAGCTCTAAGTAATTGCCCCCAGCCCCAATTAAAACCATTTGCAAACGCCTTGATCGTGGCACATTATAGCTACAATAGGAGGCCAAAACTATGCAGAAGACCATACGGGCCCGCGTTGATGCAGCCTTAAAAGAGAATTTCGAAACAGCGGCCAAGAGCCGGGGGCAAAGCTCAAGCCATGTCTTACGCGAGTTTATGATGGATTTTGTCAGGCGGCACGAAGAACAGGAAAAACGCTACGCGGAAACGCTGCTGGCCGTGGAGAGCATTGAGGCGGGCCGATTCGTCGAGGGCAAGGAGATTTTTGCATGGATGGATACTTGGGGAACAGAACACGACCTGGGCGCCCCCAAATGTAAATAAAGTTTTCGCCGAAATTAGTCCAAAATTTGAAACACAAATGGACCCACTTCTTTGGTCCACTTCGGAACAAGGAATGATAGCGCTGAAGGCCTATTACGATGTCGCTATTGGTTCCGGCATGGGACTGCCGGCACATCCTGAATGCTCTTCGTAGAGTTGGGAAATTCGATGACGCAGCAAGGTCGTCTCGGCGGGACGGCCTGCGGCCTATCCATGCAAATATCCGCTCTTGGAAACTTTGAGCGCGTAGCACATTCTCTTCACCGAAAACTGCGAGCGGTGGTCCCTGATGAAACAGAATTTCATTTCGTGCCTTGCTGAAGATGGCCAATGCTTTTTTAAAGGGGCTGTCCTAGCTAAGCACTCCGCTTAGGCTTAGGATGGCATCGTGTACGAGAGGAAAAGTCGGCTCAGCCCGCAGAAACGGGCCAGGCTCATTGAGCTCTTCATCACAGGCACAAGGGCACGAGCTGCCGCTCAACTGGTAGGCGTCAACAAAAATACGGCGGCCACGTTCTTCACTCGGCTGAGGAAGGTCATCGCCGATGAAATGGAAATGACTCGCCATTCGATGGTGAGATTGAAGTCGATGAGAGCTATTTCGACGGAGTCCGGAAAGGCAAACGAGGCCGAGGTGCTGCCGGTAAAGTTCCTGTTTTCGGCCTGTTGAAGCGTGGAGGACGGGTCTACACGATCATGATTCGGTAATCCCCCCGGAAATTAGTGGTTCTGAAAAGTAGAATTTTCCAGTATCCAGACCGAAGGAGATTCTACATGAAGAAATCGCGTTTCACCGACACCCAGATCCTCAGTATTTTGAAGCAGGCCG
>JAQVYA010000114.1 GCA_028708865.1 Desulfovibrio sp.
CGTCCAGGCCGAGCGATTGTTCAAGGCCTTGGCCGTGGCCCAGAAGGTCCATGCGGACAAGGCGCTGATGATTTTGCGCGGCCGTCTGGAAGATACGGACGGCAATCTGGCCGAGCTGCTGGAGGGTCTGGACCAGAGCGCCACACATTATAAGGAGGCCCTGGCCTGTCTGGAGTCTGCCACGGGTCCGGCCAAGGGGTTTTTGGACCAGTTCCGGCGGACCGCCATGAACCATGCCGGGCTGGTGCGCGGCGTGCGCGAGGACGAGCCTGGCCCGTACCAGGTCTGTACGGTGTGCGGGTTTGTGTGTCGGGGCGAGGCACCGGAGCGTTGCCCGGTGTGCGACGCGGTGCCCGAGCGCTTCGCGGCCGTGGAATAGCCCGTCAGGGCAGGATGTTCCAGTGGGCCACGGCTGGATTGTGAAATCCGCATTGGCGGTAGGCCCGCTCCACAACGCCCTCTTGTTTTAGAATCCGCAGGCCCCTGTTCAGGGCACGGAGCACTTGCGGGCCGTGCGGATGGGTTCCGGAAACAGCCAGGTGACGACTGCCCTGCAAAACAATCTTGATGCCGGGAATGGGCACGAGCCGCAGTTCCTGGGTTTGCAGCCCCAGGTCCGGGGCGGCGGAGAACGGAGCCAGGGTCACGTCGGCCCGGCCCCGAGCCAGGACCCGAAGCATGTCCTCCCAGGTGTTGACGTGCAGCACGTTAGGGCACAGGCTGTTGAGCGCGGCCCAATCCGGCTTCCAGTCCTGCGAGGTGACCCCGCGTAGGGTCTGGAAATCATGGGCCATGCGCACGGCCAGGGCCCGGGTGTTGTCCGAGGTGACGTAGAACCCGGCCTGGAACCGGCCGTCTGCAATGAGTTGTTCCGAGGCCAGCACCGCAGGGTGCAGGTTCTGCAAGTCCCGCTGCCAGACCGTATTGCCTGTGAGTCCGGCCCGTCCCCGTTCCAGTTCCGAGAGCATGCGCCGGTAGCTGGGCGCGCGAAGAAGCTCCACCTCCCCGGTATATCCTCCCCGGTCCAGGGCCTGCTGGGCCAGAATCACTTCCACCACGTCCCGCCGCGAATGGGGGCCGGAAAAATCCGTGATTTGCAGCGGATCTCTGCCTTTTAAAAATCGTTCATAATCCTGGAGCACGTCCGGGGGCACGGCCATGCCCAGGGCAGGGCTTGTTTCCTGCTTTGTCGGGGGCGAGGCCCAGGCCGGGAGCGCCAGAAACAGCAGCAGGATCAGGCCCGAGAGCAGGCAGCCGGGCCAAGGTCGTTTTGTAGTCCGTGCCGGGTGTTGCGGGCCGTGGCCGTGAGGTGCCGGACCTTTGGGGGCCTGGGGGCGGCCCCGCGACCAGCGGGGCGGGCGTGGTCCTGACATGGTGTGTGGCCCTGGCATGGGGCGTGGACGATCACTCATGCCGCTTCCTATCCGACTTCTTGCCGAAATCCCAGAAAATCCAGTCGGCGGTCCCTGCTGGAACGTGCCGACGCGAAAAGCGGGCACGGAAAAGAACGGGCGTAAAAAGCAGCAGGCGTGAGAAATGATCAAAACCGGGTTGGTCTTCCTGTATGGATTTGGTAATACCTGCATAAGCTCCCTGATGCGCGGCAGAGCGCGCCGCGGCCGGGACGTGCAAAGGAGGTCCGACTCATGCCCGATCTGAAAGTCTGGAGCAGCCGCGAACTGGGCAGGCTGCGGCGGGATATGGACAGGCTTTTCGACAGCCTGTGCGACGACTATGGACTGCCCGGGCCGTTTTGCCGGGATGTGATGCAAGTGGAAGAGGACGAGCGGGAGATCCGCGTTCGACTGGCGCTGCCCGGGTTGCGGGTGGAGGATCTGGACGTGCGGGTCATGGAGCTGGGGCTGGAGGTTTCCGGCCGGAGGGAGGAGCTGACGCCCCACGGGCGCACCGAACAGCGGTTCACCCGGCGCATGGGCCTGCCCTGCCGCGTGCAGCCCGACCAGGTCCGGGCCGTGTACCGTGAGGATACCCTGCACATTACCCTGCCCAAGTGCGCCGGTTCGCAATGCCGAAGCATCCAAATCGCCAAGGAGTAACCATGCCGAGCAAGACGGAAGAAAAATACAAGGTCGCCCTGGAATCGCTGCGCTGGAAGCTGGACCCTGCATCCCTTTCCTTTGTCACCACCGACGACCTGGAGCCGCTTGACGACATCATCGGCCAGCGCCGGGGAGTGGAGGCGTTCCGCTTTGGCATGGGCATGGACCGCAAGGGATACAACATCTTTGTTACCGGCCCGGCGGGCACGGGCAAGATGTTCACGGTGAAGAAGCTGCTCAAGGAGCTGTCCGGGAACCACACCGCTCCGGACGACCTCTGCTACGTGAACAATTTCAAACACCCCGAGTCTCCGGTACTGCTGCGTTTTGCCCCGGGCCGGGGAGCGGCCTTCAAGAAGGCCGTGCAGGACTTTTTGGAAAATATCCGGAAGGAAGTGCCCCAACTGTTCGAGTCCGAGGAATACATCGCGCGCAAGAACGAGATCATGGAGGCGCACGAAAAACAGGTCCGTGAATTCTACAAGGGCGTGGAAGAAAAGGTTAAGGATACTGACCTGGTAGTGGTGAACATGCAGATGGGACCCGTGCAGCGGCCCGACGTAGTGCCGTTGGTGGACGGCGAACCCAAGCGCATGGTGGAAGTGGAGGAGATGGTGGAAAAGGGGCGCTTCCCGCAGGAGGAGCTGGAACGCCTCAAGCAGCGCCGCCTGGAGATCAAGGAGGAGCTGGACCAGATCGTGGTGGAGGTGCGCCGCTTAAACAAGGAGGTCAAGGACAAGAGCGAGGAAGTGGACCGGCTCATGTTCCTGACTTTGGCGCGGGAGCACATGCAGCCCGTGCGCGACGAGTTCTGCACGGGCGAGTACGCGGAAAAGGTGGAGCGCCACCTGGACGCGGTGCTGGACGACATGGTGGAGAACCTGGACGCCCTGAAGATGCTCGGGGCCAAGCCCCAGCAGGCCGGGCCCATGATGATGATGGCTCCGCCCCCCGAGGTGGTCTTCCATCCCTACCAGGTCAATCTGCTGGTGGATAACGCCGAGCAGGAAGGCCCGCCCGTGATCATCGAATCCTATCCCACTTACCGCAACCTGTTCGGCTCCATTGAGCGCATCATGGACCGCAACGGCGGCTGGCGGACGGACTTTACCAAGATCAAGGCCGGATCGTTCGTCAAGGCCAATGGCGGATATCTGGTGCTCAATCTCATGGACGCCATTATGGAGCCCGGAGTCTGGCAGACCCTGAAGCGCTCCCTGAAGACCGAAGCCATTGAAATTCAAACTTTTGATCCCTATTACTTCCTCACGGCCACAGGCCTCAAGCCCGAGTCCATCCCCATGCAGGTCAAGGTGGTGGTGCTGGGCGATCCCTTCCTGTACCAGCTGTTGCGACACTACGATCCGGATACCTCCAAAATATTCAAGGTCCGGGCGGACGTGGAAACCAGCATGGACCGCACGGACGAGCATGTGGAGCAGGTGGCCCGGTTCGTGCGTGGCGTGGCCGAAAAGCACGGGCACAAGCCCTTTCACGCATCGGCCGTGGCGCGCATTGCGGAGCGGGCCGTGCGCATGGCCGGGCGGCAGGAAAAGATTTCCACCTTTTTCCCGCTGCTGGCCGATCTTGTGGACGAGGCCGGATACTTTGCCGGGCAGTGCCAGGAGTGCGATACGGTCATGGCCCAGCATGTGGAGCAGGCCGTGGAGGCCAAGATCTACCGTTCCAACCAGATCGAGGAACGCATTCAGGAGATGATCGACCGGGGTTCCCTGTTTGTGGATACGGACGGTGCGGAAGTGGGCCAGATCAACGGTCTGGCCGTGTACTCCATGGGCGACCACATGTTCGGCAAGCCCTCGCGCATCACGGCCGTGACCGGCCTGGGCAAGGAGGGGGTCATCAACATCGAGCGGGAGGCGGACCTTTCCGGCCCCACGCACAACAAGGGCATGCTCATCCTGGCGGGCTGGCTGCGGCGCATGTTCGCCCAGGACAAGCCCATGGCACTGGCCGCGTCCATCGCCTTTGAGCAGAGTTACGGCGGCGTGGACGGGGACTCGGCCTCCAGCACCGAGCTGTACGCCCTGCTCTCCAGCCTTTCCGGACTGCCCATTCGCCAGGACGTGGCCGTGACAGGCTCCGTGAACCAGAAGGGCGAGGTGCAGCCCATTGGCGGCGTCAACGAGAAGATCGAGGGATTTTACCTCTGCTGCAAGCGGGCCGGGCTCACGGGCCGCCAGGGCGTGCTCATTCCCCGGGCCAACGTCAAGGACCTGATGCTCCGGCAGGAAGTGGTGGACGCCGTGGCCCAAGGCCGTTTCAATGTCTGGGCCGTGGACCGGGTGGAACAGGGCGCGGAATTGCTCATGGGCAAGTCCGCGGGGCGGCGCGGCAAAAACGGCCGCTATCCCAAGACCTCCATCCTGGGCCGGGTGGATGCCCGGCTGGCGGAAATGGCCGAGGCCCTGCAAAAGTTCGGCAAGGACAAGGACGACCAAAACGCGGCCGGAACCGGAGGGAAATAGGCCCGCACCATCCGGCACCGGCTTCTGCACTGGACGTCCGGAGCCGGGTTTGGAGCCGCCCTCGAGCTTTGTTGGCCGGGGGCGGCGCTCTTTTGCCCGAAAAAGGCATGAAATCTGCAAAGAACGAAAGGAAGTCCGCGTCAGGCGGCAAAATTTTGACCATGGACCGGCCCGCCGGTCCGCATCGGAACGTCCGTCCAGGAGAGGCAGGAATGGATCAGGAACTGAGGGATTTTCTCAAGCGGCAGGCCCGGATCACCGCCCAGTACACCATGATGGGGGAGCGCACGCCCAAGGACAAAAACTGCTATCTTTTCATCGGCCGTCGGCGGGGCGGATTTTCCGGCAACACCAAATATCTGTTTTTACACATGCTGCGGCATCATCCGGAACTGGAATGCTGGTACCTGACGGAGGAGCGCGAGGTCTACAAGGAATTGTGCGACGCCCGGCTGCCGGCGCTGTATTTCCCGTCCAGCCAGGCCGTGGAGATGCTGGCCCGCACCGCCACCGTGGTGGTGGAGTCCATCAGCTTCCGCAACCAGGTCTACTATCCTTTGCTGGCCGGGGCCCGACAGATTCAGCTCTGGCACGGGGTGGGCAATAAGAAAATCGGCTTTCTGCTCAAGGGGATTCCCGTGCTCCAGGGGCACGAGGAAGGACTGCTGCGCGACCACAGCGATTACGATCTGATCGTCTCCACCTCGCCCTTTTACACCGAAGAGGTGTTTCGCCGGTCCATGCATGCCAAGGAATTTGCTTCCCTGGGCTATCCGCGTACGGACGCCTTGTTCCGGCCAGTGGACAAGCAGACCCTGGTGGGCTGCGATCTGGAGGCGTACGCCCGGGTGGCGCGGGCGGCAAAGCGCGGTCCGGTGGTGCTGTTTGCGCCCACGTTCCGGGATACGGGCATGAACCCCATCACCCAGAACGTGCTGGACCTGAACCGGTTCGTGCGCTTTTTCGCGGATCGCGGAGCCCATCTGGTGATCAAGCCTCATGGGCGCATCCCCATTGAAACCGGGCATTTGCCGGAAAACGTGACCTTTTGCCGCTCGGATTCGGACGTGTACCCCTTCTTTCCCCTGGTGGATGTTCTGATTACGGATTATTCTTCCATCCATACGGAATATTTGCTGATGGATCGTCCCGTGATTTTTTTCTGGGCGGATTTCGATATGTACATGGCCGTGGACCGGGGCTTTCAGTTCCCGTTCGAGGATATGTGTCCCGGTCCCAAATGCCGGGATGCCGAAAGCCTGTTCCAGGCCTTGGAACAGGTGCTGGACGGTACCGGAGACGAATGGGCCGAAGCCCGGAGAGCCCTGCGGGACAAAGCCTTCCTGCATCGCGACGGCAAGGCCTCGGAGCGCATTGCCGCGTATTTGTTGCAGGGGGCTTTTGCTCCCGGGGAGGAAGACGGGCGTGCGGATCAGGACGCCTTGCCCAGCCGCGCCAACGCCCTTTCCTGATTATTATTTACCGCATGGTTCCAAGATGGAGAGAAATATCCCATGACAACGTCCACACTTGAATTGACGAATAAACCGGGCCGCCGTTCGGCTTCCTTTTGCTACGACGCTCTGGCGCGTGGGGACTGGAACGGCGAAACCGTGCTGGCCCTGGGCCGGGTCCAGGTTGATCCCAAAATTCCCGGGGATCATGTGATTTCCATCTCCCGTCCCGAGGCCGTGAATCCGGTCAAGCTGGTGGACCGGCTGCCCGAGGAGCACTGGGACCGGCCGCTTTGCATGGTGCTGCCCCGGGAGGCCGGGCCGGACCAGGGCCGGGCCGCGCGCCGGCTCCAGATGCGCGTACTCTGGCGGCGCTACCACGGCGTGTTCAACCAATGGGCCGTGCAGACCAACCCCGAGCCGGTGCGCCCGCTGCTGCGCGGCCTCAAGGATCCGTCCCGCAGCCTGCACCAGTTGGGCAACTATCCCTGGCTGCTGCGTTATCCCCTGGCCGACCAACTGGCCGGGACCCGGCCCCGGGTTCCCGTGCTGATCCTGGTGGGCGGACCGTCCCTGAACAACATTTTGCCCCGCCTGCCCGAGCTGGCCGTGCATTGCGCCGTGATCTGCATCGCCCGCACTTTGCGTCCCTGCCTGGAGGCCGGAGTGGAGCCGGATTTTGTGGTCCAGTACGACACCAATCCGGAACAGGCCCAGTTTTACGAAGGCTTGCCGCGGCTGGAGCGCACCACGCTGGTGGCGCTTTCCACCGCCCATGTGCGGCCCTATGCGGATTTATTTCGCGGCATGCTGTTTCGTGGTTCTTTTGGTAAGAAATTTTTGCCCAATACATATATGATGCGTGAAGGCGTGGAGAGTTCGCTCATCGCCTGTCTGGGTCTGGCCGAGGTGCTGCATGCGCCCCAGGTGTTCGTGGCGGGCACGGACCTGAGCTGGCCCGTGGGGGGCTGGCGGTACGGGGAGCAGCCTTCCGGAGAGCAGGGGCGGGACACCCTTCCCGCCGGGGATCAGCGCGTCTTTCCGCATGCGGGCATGAACGTGCGTCTGCGCCGCCGGGACGGCCTCACCGTGGAATCCAACTGGAACTTTGTGGCCGCCGCGGTCAAGGCCGGGGATGCGGCCCGGGAGATCGCCGCGGAGCTGGGCACCGCCTTTCATGCCCTGGGGGATGAAACCCTGCTGGAGGAGGATGTGTTTCCCACGGCCGGACGGGAGAACGTGTCGGCCCTGCCCGCGCTGGACAGGCCCGCGCTCCTGGAATGCGTGGACCAGGCCCTGAATGTGCGGGAGGAAATCCACCTGGACGAATTGTTCGACTACCTCAAGACCGGGGAGCAGAAGCTTTCTTCCATGGGCGATCTGTTCATGCTCCGGCGCATGGATCCGGCGGAACGGCCCAAATTGCGAAATGATTTGTTCGTGCGCATGTTGCAGAATTTTCGCGGCGCCTGCTGGATGCGGGGCATGAACGACCCCGTGGAAGCGGCCGGGCGTTTTATCCGGCTCTGGCAGCAGCGGCATGCCGAGGCCGCCAAGCTGACCCTGGCACACATGCTGGTGAACAAGGGCCTGCCCTTGCCCCTGCTCTGTCGGGCCGATGAGCAGCCCGTGTTGCTGCGGGCTCTGGAGCGGTACATCCCGGGCGGGCAGTACAATGTGCGGCTGGTGGTGCCGTTTGGCAAAAAAAAGACCAGCGCCACGGAATTCGATGACCTGGACCTTCCCGCGCTTCTGGAAGGGTATGGGCTGGTTCTGGTTTCCCCGACGGTTCGCGAACGGTATCAGTATTTCTGGGCCTTGGCGCCCGATGAAAAGGTGATCTGCCTGGACTGGTTCGCCTGCCCCTGAGGTGCGGACGCGTTGCTGCGTCAATACGGACGGCCCCCGGAGCGCGCAAGGTTCCGGGGGCCGTCTGCGTTGCGGCTAGGCTGGCGGGGCGCCTACTTGACGCGGTAGGGCCGGGCGTACTTGGCTTCCGCGTGGATGCGGCCCTGCTGCTCCAGCTTGCGCACGAGTTCGTCCGTGGCCCGGAGAATGTCCCGGTCGCCCCGGATGAGGGGGCGTTCATCGCCCCAGGCGTCGAGCATGTCCGGGTCCTTGACGCTGAGGTGCACCACCGCGGAAAAAAAGCGGCGCAGATTGATGAGCAGGGAAAAGGGTTCCTGTTCCCGGGAGAGGTCCAGAGCCTCCATGCTCTCAAAGCTGACCTCAAAGGGGGTCTGGAGCCGTTCCTCAAAATAGAAGTTGTCGTTCCAGAGGTAGCGCATGGGCAGCTTGCGAGTGGTTTCGGCCACGTGGCGGGCGTAGGTTTGCGGGTCGCAGCAAAAGACTTCGTAGAGCCCGTCCAGGGCGTCCTTGAAGCAGAGCCTGAGGTAGTGGTCCAGCTCCTTGAAATAGGTGCCGCCGGTTTCTTCCACCAGTTCGAAGGAGAACGGAATTTCCGTGTTGCCTGGGGTGGAAAGCACGGCGAGCATGGTCAGGATTTCCTCGATGGTGCCCGGGCCTCCGGGATGGGCGCGGCCCCGATGCGAGGCGCGGATGAAGGCCTCCATGCGCTGTTCGATGGTGGGGAAGACCACCAGTCGGTTGACCAGCTCGTTGGGAGCCTCGGCCGCCAGGATGCCTTGTTCGGTAAAGCCGATGTAGTCGCGCAGGCCAAAGCGGCGGAAGGTGCGCTGCTTGCCGTAGGCCACCTGCACGCCTTTGAACGGGGCCTTCATGATGCCTTCGCCGCAGCCGGTGATGTTTTCCATGTCCGGCAGGAACAGGCCCAGCCAATAGGCCAGGACTTTGGCGTAGTCGTATTCGCGGCGGGAAATGCGGTGCCCGCCCCAGGTGAAGACCACCAGCCCGCGTTCGCCCCGGTAGAGCAGGCCTGCATGTTCCACGAATTTTTTGACGTAGGCGGAGCGCTCTTCGGAGCTGGCGTCCGGTCCCAGGGTTTGGGGCGGAAATACGATGTCCCGCAGGGCTGAGGAAACCTGCTCCACGGACTGTTCGATGACGTTCTGGCCGTCGTAGAGGCAGTCGCGCGGCACGCCGGAGCAGACCAGGGCGAAGTCGCCGTTTTTGCGCTCCACGCGGACGTGCATGTCCCGGAATTTTTCGCGCACGGCCCGGGTGTCGTTGTAATCTTTCTTATGGATATTGATCAGCGCGCCCACGATTTCCACCAAACGATGGTCGGGAGTTTCCAGGGCGGAGCGGATGCGCCGGGCCTCCCGTTCGGTAAGCTCGGTGACGCCGAGCTGGCGGCTGATGATGGGAATGGTCACGGTGGAATGCATGCTGACCTCGTGGCTGGTTGATGTGGCCGGGACATTTGGCTCTACCCCATGCGCTTCGGGCTTGCAATGCGGATACGCCGCGTTCGGCTTTCCCTCGGTCCTGCTTTGGGGTAGGCTGCGGGGTGGCGTATTGTATGATGAAATCATGGCGGAGAGCCGAGGGAGCCGGAGAACCATGACGCAGACAGGGCCTCATGCGGGCGGGGCATGGCCCGGGGGAGACGCCGGACCGGAGCCGGACCAGGCTGCCGGCGGGCGGATCCTGCTTGTGGACGACGATCCCGGCCTGCGCGCCGTGTTTGCGTTGGTGCTTCGGCAGGGGGGCTACGTGGTTCTGGAAGCCGGGCATGCGGACCAGGCTTTGGAGTTCATGGGCGCACTAGGCCCGGACCTGATTTTTTGCGACATGTTGTTGCCCGGCGTGTCCGGAATGGAGCTGCTGGAGCGGTTCGTTTCCCTGGACCCGCTTTTGCCGGTGGTCATGGTCACGGGGCGGCCGTCGCTGGAAAGCGCCATGCGGGCCGTGCGCCGGGGGGCGTACGACTACGTGGGCAAGCCCGTGGAGCCGGAAGACCTGCTGCGCATGGCGCAACGGGCCCTGCGGCACGGGCGGCTGCTGCGCAGCGAGGCCCGTTTGCGGCGGGAGCTGCATCGCCGTGAAGAGAACATCCGCGCCCTGCTCAACGCCATTACCGAATCCATGCTCCTGTTGAGCCGCGGGGGCGAGGTGATTTACGCCAATGCTGTGGCGGCCCGCCGGTTGGGCTTGGAGCAGGAGGAACTGGCTGGGCGGAGGGTGGAATCCCTGGGCATGGACTCCGAGGTCCTGGCCGGACGGCTGGCCCGGGCCGAACAGGCCTACGCCACGGGACGGCCCGTGCGGTTCGAGGACCGGCACGGA
>JAQVYA010000115.1 GCA_028708865.1 Desulfovibrio sp.
GGGGCGCAGATGGACGTGCTCACGCCCACGAGAAAGCCCAGATACATGCTGCCCGCCTGCACCGGTGAAACGCCGCCCTCCAGGTCCACCAGCCGGAACGGAAGGTAGTTCAGCAGCGCGGTAAAGGAAAAAAAGCAGCAAAAAACCATGCAATAGGCCCAGAGAAATTCGCGACGGGTCAACGCCGCACGCACATGCCCCAGGTCCGGCCGGGTAAATCCGGCCGAGGCGCTGCCCGTATCCAGGCGGCGCAAAAGCACAAACGCCGTGAGCAGCAGGACGGCCAGCACGGCAAACGGCACCCGCCAATGGAACAGACCAGCCAGCAGACCAGAAAAGAACCGGCCGGAAAATCCGCCCATGATGGTGGTGGCGATATACCAGGACATGACCCGGCGCAGCCGCGACGGTTCGCAGCGCCCGGCCACCAGCGTCATCATGGAAGTAAGGGCCGCAGGGGCCACCAGCCCCTGAAACAGTCGCGCCGCAAGAATCCAACCCCAGGACGGGGCCAGGCAAACCCCGACATGCCCGGCGGCCAGCCCCACCAGCGCCCACCGCGCCAGTCTGGAAGCGGGTATGGACTCCAGCAGCAGCCCATAGGCCACGGGAGCCAGGGCCAGGGGCAGCAGGGTCATGGTGATGGCCAGCGAGGCCGTAGCCTTGCTGAGGTCGTATTGCTGGGCCAGAACAGGGAGCAGAGGCTGGGGCGAATACAGCGTGGCAATGACGCAGATGGTGGCAAACAAGGCAGAGGCCAGGTCCGCACGTTGGGAAGAAGTCACGAAATACTCCGCTAACGGCGCGTCCGGCCAACGCCGGGGAGAAAACGCGGTGCACGGAGAGGGGCGCGGATCAGCTCGTCCCTTCCCTGCGCAACAGACCGCGAATGCGCCGGATGATACCATGCCTTGCGAAACGTCCGCACGGCATGCTGCGTCCGCGTGGGCCGCGGACAAGCCGTGCGCCCCGGCCTTGCCGGGAAACGGCCCGGCGGTGGAGGCGCACGCGTTCGTCATACAAAATACCTGAACACCTTTCCAGGCATGAACAACGTTAATCGACCTGCACCATCAAAGATGGGCAGGCCCGCGGACCTGCCCTCTTGCACTGCCTCTGGCGGGGTTATTGCCAGGCTTGGGCGTGCTCCCGGGCAAAGTCTTCAAAACGGGTGGCCGGGCGGCCCGTAAGATGCTCCACGGCCTTGGTCAAAAAACCCGTATACCCGTTGCGTGCGTGGCGGTGCAGGCTGAGCTGCATGTGGATGTCCCATTCGGGCATACCCTGCGATTCTAGATACAGCCCCGTGGCCTCGATGTCGCCGCCCTGGTAGACGATTTCGCGGCCGCTGACCCCGCTAAGAATGGCGGCCACCTGGTGATTGTCCAGGGCCTCGGGCCCGGTGACCATGGTCACGGTCCCACGGTAGGTTTCCGGGTGCAGCAGGGCCTGGGCCACGCAGGCGCCCACGTCCCGGGCATCCACAAAGCTGGTGGCCTGCTTGCCTTCCGGCACGGGGAGCACGCCGGTGCGCTTGAGCAGCGGCGCATAGGCCAGATAATTCTGCATGAAAGTGGCGGGCCGCAAGACCGCGAAGTCGAATCCCAGGACTTCCACTTCCCCGTCTATACCACCCTGGATTTTGCCGAGCTGGTAATGGGCATTGGCATCCGCGCCCATGGACGAAGAGCGCACCACATAGGAAACGCCCGCCTCCTTGGCCGCGTGCAGCAAAACAGAGCCCCAACGGCGCATGTCCTCGTGCAGCGGGACCATGGCAAAGAGCCGGTCCACGCCTTCCAGGGCCCGGGCCACGCTGTCCGGGTCCGCATAATCCAGGAGCCGCACCTCGGCCCCGGTGCCACGAACGCTTTCAACCTTGGCCGGGTCATGCACGGCGGCAATCACGTCCGTATCTTTTTCGCGCAGGGCGCGCAGGGCGGCCCCGCCCACATTGCCGGTGGCTCCGGTAATCAAGATTTTGCCCATATCCTCGCCTCCTCAGCTTGAAACTCAGCTCGAAAAAATCGCTGCCAGCACGGCCAGGGACTCCAACGCGGCCAGCGCGAAAAGCGTCAGCCGCAGCCAGGCCCGGCCCGGGTTTTCCTCGGGCCAGGCGGTTTCGGACGGATCGTCCGGATTCAGAGGCACGGTGACGAGCCGGTCCAGCAGACGCTGGCGGGCCCGGGCCAGGGCGTCCTCCAGGGCCTGAGGCTCCGGATGGGATCCGCCGGGAACATCTGCCAGCAGCCGCACCTTGGAACGGTAGGTCCGGCCCGCATGCGCGTATTCATATTCAATCACGAAATCCCAGGTCCTGGTTTTCACGAAATACCAGCCCCGGTGTTCGTTTTCCTCCACTTCGCCGGAAAGGATGTTCGCTTCCACGGACGGCCAGGACCGTATGGCGGTCCGGCGGCGGATGCCCAGCCAGGTTACCAAAGCACCCAGCACCGCACCGAGCAGCACAGGCACGAAAAGCAGCAGCAGGCTGAAGCGGAACAGGCCGTCCATGGTCTGCATCAGGCCAGTCCCTGGTGCAGCTTAAAGGCCTGAAGCGTATTCTTCAGCAGCATGGCAATGGTCATGGGGCCGACTCCGCCGGGAACCGGGGTGATGGCCGAGGCCTTTTCCTTGGCAGAGGCAAAATCCACATCTCCCCGCAGTCCCTCGTCCGTGCGGTTGATGCCCACATCCACCACCACGGCGCCAGGACGGATCATCTCGCCCGTGACCAGCCCGGGCACGCCCACCGCCGCAATGACGATGTCCGCATCCAGGCATTCTTTCTTCAGGTCCGGAGTGCGGGTATGGCAGACTTCCACGGTGGCGTTGCCGCCCTTCCAACCCTGCATCAGCAGCAGGGCCAGGGGCTTGCCCACGATATTGGACCGGCCCACGATGACGGCTTTTTTCCCGGCCGGATCAATATTGTAACGAGAAAGCAGCTCAATGACCCCGGCCGGCGTGCAGGAGCGAAATCCCGGCAGGCCCAGGGCCAGCCGCCCCATGCTCACGGGATGAAACCCGTCTACATCCTTGTCCGGGTCGATCATGTCCAGGAGCTTTTGCGAATCCAGTCCCTTGGGCAAAGGCAATTGCAACAGGATGCCGTCCACGGCCGCATCGGCGTTCAAGGACAGGATCAGATCTTCCAAGGTCTGCTGGTCCGTGTCCGCGGGCAGCTTATGCGGCATGGAGGCCACGCCCGCCTCAGCGCAGGCGCGTTCCTTGTTGCGTACGTAAACCTGGGAGGCCGGGTCCTCGCCCACCAGGATCACGGCCAGTCCCGGAGCGCGGCCGTGCTCGGCCTGAAGCGCGGCCACTTCGTCGCGCACCTCGGCCCGGATGGTGGCGGCGGTCTGCTTTCCATCAAGTATCGTCGTCATGGTTCTTCCTTAAAAAATACAACTCGGGAATAAAGAAACACAAACGGGGACACCGCGTCCGGTGCCCCCGCCATGAATGCCGGGCCTAGTCCTCGCCGAACCAGGACTCGGCCAGAATGGGTCCATAGTAAATGCCGTCCTCGTCCAGTTCCTCCTCGATGCGCAGCAGCTGGTTGTACTTGGCCAGCCGATCCGAACGGCAGAGAGAACCGGTCTTGATCTGCCCGGCGTTCACGGCCACGGCCAGATCCGCAATAAAGGCGTCCTCAGTCTCGCCGGAACGGTGGGAAACCACTGTGGTGTACCCGGCCTGCTTGGCCAGCTCAATGGTGTCCAGCGTCTCGGTGAGGGAGCCGATCTGGTTCAGCTTGATGAGAATGGAGTTGGCCACGGCGCGGTCAATGCCTTCGGCCAGGATATCCGGGTTGGTGACGAACACGTCGTCGCCCACAAGCTGAATGCGGTCGCCCAGGCGGGCGGTATGTTCTTCCCAGCCCTTCCAGTCGCCTTCGGCCAGGCCGTCCTCGATGGAGACCAAGGGGAAACGGCCGGTAAGGTCCTCGTAAAATTCGGTCAGCTCTCCGGAGGTCAGTTCCAGATTTTCTCCGGTCAGAACGTAGCGGTCCTTTTCCTTATTGTAGAACTCGCTGGCCGCCGCATCAATGGCCATGGCGATTTCCCGTCCCGGCTCATACCCGGCCGCTTCAATGGCCCGTTTGATGTATTCAAAGGCCTCGGCATGGGACTTGAGGTTCGGGGCGAACCCGCCTTCATCCCCCACGCTGGTGACATGGCCGTCCTTGCTCAGAATGGCCTTGAGCGCGTGGAAGGTCTCCGCCCCCATGCGCAGGGCGTCGGCAAAGGTTTCCGCGCCCAGAGGCATGATCATGAACTCCTGGATGTCCAGGTTGTTGGGCGCGTGTTCACCGCCGTTGATGATGTTCATCATGGGCACAGGCAGCAGCTTGGCGTTGACGCCGCCCAGGTACTGGTACAGGGGCAGACCCAGGAAGTTGGCCGCGGCCCGGGCATTGGCCATGGAAACGCCCAGGATGGCGTTGGCACCCAGGCGAGACTTGTTTTCGGTCCCGTCGAATTCCAGCATCTCATTGTCCAGGGTGACCTGGCGCAGGCCGTCCATGCCGATGACAATGCTGGCCAGCTCTTCCTGCACGTTCTGCACGGCCTTGGTCACGCCCTTGCCGCCGTAGCGTTTTTTGTCGCCGTCGCGCAGCTCCAGGGCCTCGCGGGACCCCGTGGACGCCCCCGAAGGCACGGCGGCCCGGCCCGAAGCACCGGACTCGTAGACCACTTCCACTTCTATGGTGGGATTGCCGCGTGAATCCAGGATCTCCCTGGCCCAAATCGCTGAGATGAGACTCATAATACTTTCTCCTTCAAAAGGTTGGTTGCGTTGCGAACAGGCTGAACCTATCCCATTTCCGCCGAGCCCTCAAACAAAGAGCCGCCCGGACCTCGCCGGGAACGGCCGCAAAACCGCCCAGAAAACGGGATCAAGTCATGAACGGCGCGCCCTGCGCCGGGATGGTTGATAGTTTTGCAACAAACTGGCCGCCCCCTAAAAACCAACGTCACGAACCCAAAGCTGCCAGACGCAGCCCTTCCAGCACAAGGTCCTGCCGCACTTCGTGAATGGCCGGACAAACCGGAGCGATGGTCTCAGCGTAGCCGCCCGTGGCCACCACCAGAGATTCCCCGCCCAAAGCCTTTTCCAGGCGCAGCACCAACCCTTCGGTCATGGCGGCGAACCCGTACACCACCCCCTGGTTCAGGCTGTCCATGGTGCTTATTCCGATGTGCAGGCCCGCCGGGTCCACCTCCAGGCTGGGTCGCGGCAACTGGGCCGTGTCTTCGGTAAAGGAGCGGATGGAAGATCGCACGCCCGGGCAGATCAATCCGCCCAGGTAGGCTCCGCCACGGACGCAGTCAAAGGTGGTGGCTGTACCGAAATCCAGGACGATGAGCCGCTCGGCCCCAAAGGTGCGCCGGGCCGCGTACGCCACGGTGAGCCGGTCCGCCCCCACTTCGCGGGGCTTGGCATAGCGGTTTTCGATGTTCAGCCGGAGCTGGTGCGGCGCCAGAAGGCAAAGCAGCCCCAACCGGGCCGCCAGGGCGCGCAGGTCCCCTTCCCGTCCCGGTACAACAGAGGCCGCGGCCAGCAGTTCGGGCCAGGGGCCGGACTCGGGATGTTGCGGATCGCACCCGGCGTCCCGCAGGGCGCGCCGAGCGGCGCTGTCCCATTGGACCGGGTCGTGCGTGGGGGCGGACTGGGTGCGGCCCAGCAGGCCTTCCAAGCCGGCGGCGCGAAATTTCACGGTGGTATTGCCAAGGTCGGCCAAAAGCATGATTCGGTTCACGGTGTTCTCCTTGCGTAGCGCGGGCAGAGTACGCATCCAGCCCGAAAAGGCAAGCCCGGCCTCACCACCCTGTTTTGGCAAGACCCTTCCGCCGTGCTTGGTTATGAAACACCGGAGGCACGCACGCAAGGGGCGACAGGAACGGCGTCATGTGATTTTCAGTAAGGATGTGTTCATTTTATCACAGGCCCTGGTTGCCAGCCACAAAAGCCTGAGGTATTGAGTTCAGAATACGGACAACCCGTATCCGGTTGCCGGGCCAGGGGGGAAGTTCCGGCAACACACTGAACAAAAAGAATTTCAACCGACAGGCAAGGAGAGAGAGCGGTATGGATCCGGCACAACTCATTCCCATCGTGGACCCCATTCCCATTCCGGGACCGTGGTTCGACGTACTTCTGATCATCACTTTTCTGGCGCACATCTTGTTCATGAACGTGGTGGTGGGCGGCGCGGTCATTAGTTTGGCCGGGCATGTCAGCGGAAAGGGAGTGCCCCTTTCCCGTTCCCTGTCCAAGCGCATGCCCACCATCCTGGCCTTGACCATCAACATGGGCGTGGCGCCGCTGCTGTTCCTCCAGACCGTGTACGGCCAATTCGACTACACCAGTTCCGTGCTCATGGCAGGATACTGGCTTGCCGTGGTGGGCCTGCTGCTGGCCGCCTATTATGGTCTGTACATCTATGATTTCAAATTCGACGGGCTGGGCGGTCTGCGCACCCCTCTGCTGGTGCTGACCCTGGGCATGATGCTCTGGATCGGATTCATGTTCTCCAACAACGTGACCCTGATGCTGCGTCCGGAAAAATGGTTCGACTACTTCACCACCAATGGAGCGGGATTCCTGAACCTGGACGACCCGGTGCTCTATCCGAGATATCTGCATTTCATGGTGGGCTCCCTGGCCGTGGGCGGGCTGTTCGTGGCCCTGGTGGCCCACTTTAAAGCCGAGCCAGAACACCTGGAAACCGGTATGGTCTGGTTCACCCGCGCTACGCTGGTGAACATTGCCGTGGGCGTCTGGTTCCTCATGGCCCTGCCCAAGGACATCATGCTCCGCTTCATGGGCGGGCATCTGCCGTCCACGGCCGTACTTGTGCTGGGTCTGGTGGGCGCTTTGGCCTTGGTCTGGAGCGGTATGAAGCGAAATCCGGTGCTGGCCGCCGTGCTCACGGTTATCACAGTGCTTTTCATGGTCATTGCCCGGCACATCGTGCGCACAGCTTACCTGGCTCCCTGGTTCGACTCATCCCAATTGCCCGTCACCGGGGAATACTCCACGCTGATGCTCTTTCTCTTCTTCCTGGCAGTGGGCCTGCCCTGCGTGTTCTGGCTGGTTCGCACCTACCTCAAGCCTGACAACGCCCAAGGAGACGCGTAATGGAATATCCCATTTGGCAACTCACCACGTTGGGCGGCGGTTTCTGGGTCGCCCTTATTGCCACCGTCCATGTGTTCGTGGCGCAATTCGCCGTGGGCGGCGGCCTGTTCCTGGTGCTCACCGAACGGTACGCCTATAAACAAAATTCCCCGGAAATTCTGGAATACGTCAAAAAACACTCCAAATTCTTCCTGCTGCTGACCATGGTCTTTGGCGGCGTTACCGGTGTGGGCATTTGGGTCACCATTTCCCTGCTTTCACCCCAGGCCACCATCACGCTCATCCATCACTTCGTATTCGGCTGGGCCGCGGAGTGGGTCTGCTTCCTGACGGAAATCGTGGCCCTGCTGGTCTACTTTTACGGCTGGAACCGTCTGACGCGCAGCCAACATGTCATCGTGGGCTGGCTCTACTTCCTCTTCGCCTGGCTCTCCCTCTTCCTGGTCAACGGCATCATCGGCTTCATGCTCACCCCGGGCGAATGGTTGCAGACTGAGCGGTTCTGGGACGGCTTCTTCAACCCGTCGTTCTGGCCCTCTCTGTTCTTCCGCAGTTTCCTGGCCTTCATGCTCGCCGGGTTGTTCGGCTTCCTTACGGCCACCCGCGTCCAGGACGAAGAAGCCCGCACCAAACTGGTGCGCCTCTGCGCCCTGTGGACCATCGCGCCGTTCCTGCTCTTCCTGCTCACGGGCTGGTGGTACATCGCCGCCATGCCCGAGCCGCAGTACACCATGATCATGGATAAATCCCACCGGGTTTCCGAATTCTTCCAGTATTTCTGGATCTTCGCTCCCCTGGTGGTTTTGGGCGGGCTGGCCATGGCCGTGCGTCTGCCGCGCTCCATCTCCTTCCCCATGGCCTTCGTCATTCTGGCCCTGGGTCTGGGGCTCACCGGCTCCTTTGAATTCATCCGCGAGGCAGGCCGCAAGCCCTATCTCATTCACGGCGAAATCTACTCCAACTCCATCCTCAAGACTGAGGTGGACCTGATCAACGACATCGGCGCCCTCAAACGAGCCAAATGGACTCCGCCAGGGCTTGATGTCGAGGCCGACCCGGTCAAGGCCGGGCAGTTCCTCTTTCAGCTCCAATGTGCCAGCTGTCATTCCATCAACGGCCCCATGAACGACATTCTGCCGCGTACCGCTAAATTCACCCACGTGGGCATGGACGCACTGCTCAACGGCATGGGCAAGGTAAACCGCTACATGCCGCCTTTCATGGGCACCGAAGCGGAGCGCAAGGCCCTGGCCGCCTACATTGTGGAAGGACTGCACGGCAAAACCGACACCAGCGAAAAGGTCTTTGAACCCGTGGACCTGCCCATTGATGTGCCGCCCTTTGATCCGGCCGCGCCGGAAGAAGGCGGCGACGAATACGTGTTGCTGGCCTGGAACAATCTCGGCATGCACTGCATTTCGGATTCCGACCGCAACTGGGTGCTGCTGCCCCCGGCCAACGACCTGTTCGCCCAACTCGTGCAGCGTGGTGATCCGCCCACGCTGATCACCGACAACGTCCGGCTGAGCTACAAGGTGGAACCCGGATTTGAAAACCCCTCGGCCCATTCCGAATTCTGGGATTTCGCCCACATTCTCTTTGGCCTGCCCGAACCGTTGCCCCAGAACATGGGCCTGGCAGGCAAGGGCGTGGAAGGAGAAATGGATCTGGAAGAACATGCGGGCTGGTTTGAGGCAAAACTCATCCCCGTGGTGCCCTATCCCGATTCCGGAGGATACAACCCCTATCCGCTCTTCACCATCCAAGCTCACGACACGCAAAGCGGCGAACTGCTTGCCGAAACCCGTGTGGTTGCACCCACATCAACGGAAATGGGCTGCAAGAATTGTCACGGCGGTCCCTGGAAGGTGGACGACTTTGCAGGAATCTCTCCGGAAACCGGCCGCGACGTCCTCACCGTGCATGACCGCATGAACGGAACCACTCTGGCCGTGGACGCCGAAGCAGGAAAGCCCGTGCTCTGCCAAAGCTGCCACCCGGATCCCGTGCTCGGAGCGGAAGGCAACCCCGAATTGCTGAACCTGCCGGCGGCCCTCCATGGTCTGCACGCGCAATACCTCACGGACCGCGGGGCCGAGGCCTGCGCCTACTGCCACCCCAACCGCACCGACGGCCCCACGCGCTGCCTGCGCGGACGTCATGCCGACTTCACCGAGTGCACGGATTGTCACGGCACCATGGAAGATCATGCCATCTCACTGCTCAAGGCCGAACAAGACAAAAAGGGAGCTGAAAAGCTGCTCAGCCAGTTGGAGCCGCGTACCGTGGCCAACAAGGACGACGTAAACCCCAGAATACCTTGGCTGAACGAGCCGGATTGCCTCAACTGCCATGTGGGATTCGAAAATCCCGGACTGGACGCCTTCAACACCTGGACCGAAGGCGGTGACCAGCTCTTCCGTAACCGGCACGACTTCATGGGCGTCATTGCATGCGCCGGCTGCCACAACAGCCCGCACGCGACCTATCCGGCGCGGAACATCTACGGCGAGGATCGCGACAATATCCCGCCCCTGCAATACCAGGGCGTGGCCGGAACCATGGGCACGGGTGGCGGTTGCATCTGCCACACCGTCACCATGGACTATTCCGCGCACCACGATAACCAGCTGCCGTAGCCTGACAGAGCGCTCCTCAACGCAACGGCCCGAAGGATCATGCTCCTTCGGGCCGTTTTTTTTTGTTTATATATTTTGGAGGGCTAAACCAAGGCAAAAAGGCAATGCCTCCGGCGGCCAAAGGGCCCGGGGCCCTTTGGAATCCCATTTACCGGACGCGCTCTCGCGCGCCCGGGGACATGCTTCCGGTTTTTTTTCCGAAAAGATAGTTTGAAAGCTTGAGTGAGAAGCCCGAGCGGCGGCAGCCGCGAGCGATGAAAGTCTTTGGAAAGGGGGGCCGGGGGAAGAACCTTTCTTCAGAAAGGTTTGCCCCCGGAAAGTAAGTACGCCTTGAACTATCGGGGGAAATAGATGTGCGGGGGGCTGTGGCTTGTGAAGAGGATAAAAAAAAGGGACGTACGAAG
>JAQVYA010000116.1 GCA_028708865.1 Desulfovibrio sp.
GCTCCTGGAAGCCTATTACGGCCTGCCCCTGCAAGACCTGCTGGACGGCGTGGGCCTGGAAAAGTTCCTGGAACTGGAAGAACACCAAGTGGCCAACCTCGGCATCCAGCGCAGCGTCATTTCCACGGGGGGCAGCGTGGTTTACGGCCCCAAGGCCGTGGAACGCATCCAGGCCCTGGGTCCGGTGGTGCATCTGCATGTGGAGCCGCATACCTTTACCGCGCGCGTCAATGCCGCGCCCAATCGCGGGCTGGCCATCGGCAGCAAGACCAAGGAACAACTCCACGCGGAACGCCTGCCCCTGTACCGGGCCGTGGCCGACGTGGAATTCGCCACGGACGATCCGGCTCCGGAAGAGACCGTGCGGCAGATTCTGCACTGGCTGCAATCCGAACATCAAATCGGGCCGAACCAATGAACAAGCTGACTCCCAAAGCCGCGTACCGCAAGCTGGCCGCCCTCTATACCCGCATGGGCAAGGCCTACGACGAGGCCGCCCAACGCGTGGGCCTGACCTGCGCGGACTGTGAAAACAACTGTTGTACCAGTTATTTCCAACACCATACCTACATTGAATGGGCCTATCTCTGGCAGGGCATGAACAAACTGGCCCCGGCCCGGCGGCAGGAGTACCTGCAACGGGCTGAAGAATACGTGGCCCGGGCGCGCCAGGCCCTGGCGGACGGCGAACGCCCCCGGATCATGTGTCCTCTCAATGATGACGGACTTTGCGGCCTGTACGAGCACCGTCTCATGATCTGCCGCATGCACGGCGTGCCCAACGAATTGGTCAAACCCAACGGCAGCCGCGTGCGCTTTGCAGGCTGTTTTCGCGCCCAGGCATTGACCCGGGATCAGGACAACGTGTTCGTGCTGGACCGCACCCCGCTGTACCGGGACCTGGCCCAACTGGAGATGAGCTTTCTGGGTTCGGGAATGCGGCGGCTTGCCCGGGTGGACCTGACCCTGGCCGAAATGCTGGTCAGCGGTCCGCCGCCGTTGCACGGGCCCGCAGGTAGGTAATGAAATCGTCGATGCCCAGTTGCCGGGCCGTGAGATATTCCCCGGCATACTCGGCAAAGGTCAACTCCCGGCCATAGACGGGGTAGCGCGTGGTCTCGTCCGCGAATTCCAGCCCCCAGTGGGCGGCCACGCAGGGATGCACGGGCATGCGAAACTCCGGGTGCAGCTCCGGGACATAGGGTTCCACGCCCTGCTCCGGAATCTCCACCTCCAGGTGCCGCAACACCTCCCGGGCCACCAGGCAAAGCAATTCGTGTCCCGGGTGGTTGATCTGGTTAAAAAGCATCCGGCTCCGAAACCGCTCCAAAATCCAATCCACGTACTTGATGGGCGTGCGCGCCTCCTTGGCGCGTTCCCGCTCCAGGGACGCCCTGGTGCGACGCTCCATCTCGGCTCCGGGCAATACCCGGCCGCGCAGGAAAACCCGCAACGCCTCAGCCCGTGGCAAGCCCGCCTTCCAAAGCCGCTCCAGCACCTGATGGGAAAACTGAAATTCCCGGCCCCCGACCCAAAATGGCCAATACGCCCGGAAAAACATGCTCGGAATGGCCAAAGTCCGGGCGTTGGACGGCAACCGGGCCAGCACCCGCCCGGAGGTCAGCTCACCCCAGTACGTTTCGTCGAGCAGGGGTTGATACAAAAACACCGCGCACCGCGACAGGGCCTCCTCGGGCAGGGGTTCGCGAATGTAGTTGGTATACAGCCGCACCTCGTGCTCCGGTCCAAAGCCCGGAACCCGGCGTAAAAACGCGGCCAGCGGCTCCCCCTGGCAATTGGCGTGCACGATGCAAAGCTTTTTTTGCGGCATGCCGTGAGGTAGCACAGGCCCGGGCCGAGCCACAACACTCCGGGCCTGGTCCAGCCGCGCATTTGCCAAGAAAAAAGCCCCGGTGTACAGCCCAGGGATTCCATACTCCAGGAGAATCCACCATGAATACTGATCTGAACCAATTGCTGGAACGCATTCACCCGGCAGACCCGAATTTGCGTGAACCCGGCCAGGCCCGGCTGGACAGCCTGACCAAGCCCCAGGGCAGCCTGGGCCGCCTCGAAGAACTGGCCCTGCAAATGTACATGGCCCAGGGGGGCGGGCAACCCGCCGCTGATCCGGCCCGCATCTTTACCGTGGCCGGGGACCACGGCGTGGCTGCGGAAGGCGTCAGCGCCTTTCCCCAAGAAGTGACGCGGCAGATGGTGCACAATTTTCTCAACGGCGGCGCAGGAATCAACGTACTGGCGCGCACCGTGGGGGCGGAGCTTTACGTGGTCAATGCCGGCGTGGCCGGGGATCTCTTCGACCAACATCCGGCCTTGATCCAGCATAAAATGGGCAACGGCACCGCCAACTTCACCCAGGGACCGGCCATGAGCACCCAGCTCTGCTCCCAGGCCCTGCTCTTTGGCGCCCAACTGGCAGACCAGGCCCACCGGGACGGGATCCGCACCCTGCTCACCGGCGACATGGGCATTGCCAACACCACGCCGTCCACGGCTCTGTACTGCGCCCATCTGGACCTGGAACCCGAAGACATTACCGGACCGGGCACCGGCCTGAGCAACGAAGGGCTGAGCCGCAAAATCCGCGCCGTGGAGCGGGCCCTGCAAGCCAATGCCGAGGCCGTGCAAAGCCGCGACCCCCTGCGCATCCTGGCCGGGCTGGGCGGATTTGAGATCGCGGTCCTGGCTGGTTTGATCCTGGGCGGCGCGGCCAACCAGCAGATGATTCTTGTGGACGGGTTCATTTCCACGGCAGCCTATGTTTCGGCCTGGAAATTCCAACCCCATGTGGCGGACTATGCCGTGCTCAGCCACGCCTCGGCCGAACAAGGGCACGGGGCCGCGGTGCGGGCCCTGGGGGGCCGCCCCCTGCTGGACCTGGGCTTCCGCCTGGGCGAAGGCACGGGCGCGGCCACAGCGCTGTTCCTGCTGCGCGCGGCAGCGGACATTTTCAACACCATGGCCACCTTTGACGAGGCGGGCGTGACCGAAGGCGAATAGCCCCAAAGCAAACCGCCCGGCCGAAAACTTCGACCGGGCGGTTCATGTTGCAGGATCCGTTGTCTTAGACTTCACCCAGGCTCCCTCCCACGGTTTGCACTACACTGCCGTTGGCGTTGTAGGTGGCCGACGCCTGCACCGAAACCAGCTTGGCCGCCAGGGATGGGTCCGCCAAGACCTGCCGCTGGAGCCGCGCCTTGCGGATACTCTTCATCATTTCGGCATTATTGCCGCCGCTGTCCGGCGTGGGGCTCTGCATGGCCGGAGTGGACACGCTGCTCAGTTCCATGAATACCTCCTTGCTGGAATTCGTCTTTCCCTGCCCAGCCTCTGCCCACTGTATCGGCATGCACGCACAGGACTTTAGATCATAAACGCCGAACCATAGCCTTGTTACGATATTTTATCGTTTCAACTGATCTTTTTTTACAAAAAAAACAATTCCCGTCCTAGCCATAGCCATGAAAAAGGCCGCGTAGGCGGCCTGAAAGACGCTATAGCGTCAAAAAAAGGGAAAGGTCGAAGGGCGTTGTGGTCACCCCAATGGTTTGAATCGTGTGCGGCCCAGTGCGGCCCCTGCCGCGCCTCAGGCGCGGCCGTACACCCGGTCGAGAATGGCTTTGCCGCCCGCATCCAATACGCGCTGGGCCAGGCGGGTGCCGATGTCCCAGGCCTCGTGCGCGCCGCCTTCTTCCACCATACGGATGGGATTGGAGCCGTCCACGTCGGCCACAAAGCCGGTGAGCCGCACCTGGTCCCGGTCCAGCAGTTCGGACCAGGCCGCAATGGGAACCTGGCACCCTCCGTCCAGACCCGTGAGAAACCCGCGTTCCGCCCAGACGTGCACGGCCGTGCGCTCGTGATGCATGAAGGCGATGGCCCCGCGCACCTCGACGTCCTCCAGGCGGGACTCGATGCCAAGCGCTCCCTGGGCCACGGCGGGCAGGAAGTCGGGCGGGCCCATCTCCTGCATCTTGGGCGCGCTCACGCCCAGGCGCACCAACCCGGCCGTGGCCAGGATAATGGCGTCGTACTGCCCGTCCAGCAACTTGCCCATGCGGGTTTCCAGGTTGCCGCGCAGGTTTCGCACTTCCAGATCCGGCCGCAGGCCCAATATCTGGGACTGGCGGCGCAGGCTGCTGGTACCCACCACGGCCCCTTGGGGCAAGGCGTCCAGGCCGTCGTACTTCACCGAGCAAAGCGTATCCGTGTAGGCCTCGCGCTCCGGCAAAATATCCACCACCAAACCCTCGGGCAATTGTGTGGGAACGTCCTTCATGGAGTGCACGGCAATGTCGGCCCGGCCGTCCAGCAGGGCTTCCTCGATTTCCTTGACGAACAATCCCTTGCCGCCCACCTTGGCCAGCGGCACGTCCAGAATCTTGTCGCCCTTGGTTTTGATCTTCAGCAGCTCCACTTCCAGGCCAGGGTGCTGCCCGCGCAGCAGCGCGGAAACGTGTTCAGCCTGCCACAGGGCCAGCTTGCTGCCCCGGGTGGCAATGACGATTTTACGCATGAACTCGGTCCTTAGGATGATATTGGATGGGCGGCTGGTCAGCCGCAGGAAGAGCAGTTGCCGCCGCTGCACCCGGCACAGCCCGAACCGGAACCAATGCCCCGGTACTGCGGCTTGGGTGCGGCGTCCTCGCCGCCGGACGCGGGCGCGCCGCCTCCGGTCTTGAACCCGCAGCGGGAAATGAGCTGCTGCGTGGCCGTGGACCGGCATTCCGGGCAGGTCACGGTCTCATCCGACCCGAGCACAATCTCTTCAAACTCTTTGCCGCAATCCCGACACTTAAATTCATATATGGGCATTTGGAACCTCCGATGCAAATTAACACCCGGTTGTGTCCACTGAATCAAGGCGTTTGTCAACCGCATGGCCCTGGTCCGCCTGTCGGAACACGGCGCCGACTCCCGAAAAACGAAATTCAGCGTGGACCTTTTTTTACAAAACAGTGTATGCTCACGGCTCAACCCATGGCACGGGGGTACAGCATGCCGGATAAGCACATTCTCATGGTGGAGGACAGCCCGTTCTTTGCCTCGGTGGTACGCCGCAAGCTCGAAGACCAGGGCGGATTTGAGGTCCATTGCGCCCAGTCCTTCCAGCAGGCCCGGGAGCACCTGGACCAACACGCGGAAAATCTCTTTGCGGCCCTCCTGGACCTGCACCTTCCGGACTCGCCCCGGGGCGAGGTAGTGGACCATTTCGTCACCCGGGGCATCCCCTCCATCGTGTTCACGGGCGAGTTCAACGAAGACGTGCGCGACGTGGTCATGTCCAAAAACGTGGTGGATTACGTGCTCAAGGAAGGGCCGGACAGTTTGAATGAAATTCTGGCCGCCCTGGAACGGCTGCGGCGCAACCGGCGCTCCAGGGTGCTGGTGGTGGATGATTCGGCCTCCGCCAGAAGCCTGGTGGCGGACCTGCTGCGCACCCATCTCTACCAAGTGCAGGAAGCCGAGGACGCTGACGCGGCCCTGGCCCTGCTTCAGGAATATCCGGACACGCGCCTTTTGATCACGGACTTCAGCATGCCGGGCATGGACGGCGTGGAGCTGGTGCGCAAGGTGCGCAGCGGATTCCCGCGGGAAAAGCTGGCCATCATCGGCCTTTCCGCAGAAAACACCCCGCTCATCTCCGCCCGGTTCATCAAATCCGGGGCCAATGACTTTTTGCGCAAGCCTTTTCTGGTGGAGGAGTTTCACTGCCGCATCCGCCAGAACATGGAAATTCTGGAATATATCGCCACTATCCGGGAAATGGCGGAAACAGACCAACTCACGGGCCTGCCTAACCGCGGCCACTTCATCCGACGGGCCAAGGCCATGCACAGCGAAGCCAGGCAACGGGGCTTTCCGGTGCAGGCCGCCATTCTGGACCTGGACCGCTTCAAAAATATCAACGATACCTACGGCCACCACGTCGGCGACATGATCCTGCGCGACTTTTCCGCCCGGCTGCTGCAACGCTTCGGCCGCACCGGGCTGGTCTGCCGCTACGGCGGGGAGGAGTTCGCCCTGCTTTTCCCGGGCGGATCCCTGCCCCAGGTACGCACCGCCCTGGAAGGATTTTTATCCGAAGTGGCGGCCGACCCCGCAACGACCACCCACGGTGAATTGCACTACACCGTCAGCGCAGGACTCACGGACGATCCCGGGGATTCGCTGGAATCCATGCTCAAACTGGCCGATGCCACGCTCTACCGCGCCAAGCAAGAAGGGCGCAACCGGCTGGTCTGCTCCTGCGGTTGATCCGGATTCGGGGCTAGCCGCGCCCCGAGGCAATGAGTTCGCCCAGCCCGTGGGCGGCCTCGACCAGTTCCGCCACGGCCCGGGCCGAAGCGTCCATTTCCCCGGCAATGGTCTCGGCAATGTCCGTGACATCGGCAATGGTCCGGTTCACGTCGCCGTGCTCGTCGGTCTGCTCCTGGCTGGCCCCGGCAATACTGGCGATGTTGGCCGCGGTTTCCTCGGACAACCCTGCAATGCGCTCCAACACCTCCCAGGTGCGCTTTACCAGCTCCTCGGCCTGGTCCACGGCGCCGGCCGCCTGACCCGTGCGCTCCACGCTCAGGCGCGATTCCTTCTGAATAGACGCGATATCCGCCTCCACCCGGGCCGTGGCCTGCATGGTCTTTTCCGCCAGTTTACGCACCTCGTCCGCCACCACGGCGAACCCTCGCCCGGCCTCGCCGGCCCGAGCCGCTTCAATGGCCGCATTGAGCGCGAGCAGGTTGGTCTGGTCGGCCACGTCATTGATAACTTCGATGATCTCACCCACGCCCTCCACCTGCGCCCCCAGGCGGGACATGTCCTGCCGCAAAAGGTCCGACAGCTCGCGCACCCGGACAATGGCCTCGGTGGAATCCTGCATGACCCGCATGCCCTCCCGCGACTGATGCACGGAATCCCGCGTGCGCTGCGCCGCATCCGACGCCATACCCGCGGACGCGGTCAGACTGGCGTGCAGCCGGGCCATGGCCTCGGATGCCCGGGTCACGCGCTCGAATTGGGACGAGGCCCCGTTGCTCACCGAGGAGATCCGCTCGGAAAGCCGCTGTGAACCTTCGGACACAATGCGGGAAGCCTGGCCTGCCCGGGTCGTCATCTCCACCAGAGCCTGGTTCTGGGCGCTGATGCGCTCCTCCTTGGCGCGCACGTCAGTGAGATCCGTCACGAGAGCCAGGCCGCCGATGTCCCGGCCGTCCAGGTCATACAGGGGCGCCGCGTCCACGCGCACGCGCAGCTCCTCGCCGTCCAGGTCGTGCCAGGTGCGCTCCAGCCCCTCCAGGGGCCGCTGCTCCTCCACGCAGCGGTGCAACACGCTCTTTTCGCCGTCGCGGGTAAGCAGCAACTGCTCCACGGATTGGCCCGTGGCCTGGTCCACTGTGCCGCGAAAGCCCACCAGGTCCAGGTACGGACGATTCACAAAGGAAATACGCATGTCTTCATCCACCACAAGGCAGGGCACGGTGAGGCCCTGCAAAATGCCCTCGCTGAATCCCAGCCGCTTTTTCAGCTCCTTGAACATGCTCAGAACATGCTCGGCCAGGTCCTGCATTTCCCCGCTGAACCGGCCTTCCAGGCGCGCTGTGTAGTCGCCCTGGGCCACCCGGGCCAAAAAGGCGTCGATGACACCCAGCGGCTGCAACAACTGACGCCGGAGAATGCGCCACGTGGCCACGGCCAGCAGCAGGGCCGTGACAATGCCGAGCCCCAAGGCGGCAAAGCGCAGCCGCCAGACCGGGGCAAAGGCTTCAGCGGTTTCGATTTCCGCCACCAGGGCCCAGGTCAGTCCGCCCAGTTCAAAGGGGGCGGACGCAGCCAGCACCTCCTGGCCCGCATAGTTGACGGTCACCCCGGCCCAGGTTGTCCCGGCCAGGGCCTGTCTCACGGGAAGCGTATCCACCCGGCCTTTGTCCGGATGCGCAAACGATCCGCTCACGCTGCGGAAACGGGTATCATGCCGCGAGTCCGAACGCATCAGCCCATCCGGCCCCACCAGGTAGGTTTCTCCGGTTTGGCCCATGCCGGTCCGGGTTCGCATGGTGAGGCCCAGCTCCTCCAGCGGAAGCTGGAGCACGGCCACGCCCTGCACATCGCCCGCATGGCTGTGCACGGGCGCGGCCACAAACGCGGCGGCCCGCCCGTCCAGGGGCGCCACCGGCTCCACGTCCGCAAAGGCGATCTCCCCTTGCACGGCTTGGGCAAAGGCCCGGCCGAGCTGGCTGTCCTGAAGCGGACCGTTACGGATATTCAACCCCTGGAGGCCTGAGCCATTCAGGGAAAAAAGCACCCAACCGTAATCGTCCACCAGCAAGGCGTCCTCATATCCCAACGTATTGACATAAGGGGCAAAGCTGGGACTCACGTAGGCATGGTCGTCCAGATACTCGGGGCTCGTGAAATCGTCGTACATCCGCAGCATGCCCAGTGCGTTGTAGACTTCCTTGACTTCGGCGTAGATGCGGGCCTCGGCCGTCCACTGGCGTTCCAGGGCCGCCATGCCCAGCAGCTTGCCGTCGCGCACCGAAAGCAGCTGCCCCATGGCCTGGGCCCGCAGACTGTCCGCCGCCGTGTTCACGCTGTAAAGTCCCATGGTCAGCAGCGGCAACAGCCCGGCCGCCATGCAGAGAATCATCATTCGTTGCTTCAAGGACATGAACCCGCCTCCAAAAACGATATTCGGCGGACGTGAACGCCGCGCCGGGAAGCCGGATCATTACGTAACCTCGCCGCATCTCCGTCACATTCCGGTGACAAAAAGGAAACATGTCGGTGAAATCAGGCCGGTCTTCACCAACCCGCCGTCCCAGGCATACAAAACTCCCCTGCCGTCCAAAGATAGCAGGGGAGTTTTCATACCTAGTGCCAGGTGGTTATTCTTTGTGTCAGCGGGCTTTGGCCTTGGGCCAGATTTCGTCCACCCGCTCCACCAACTGAATGTCGATCCTGTTGCGCAATTCCTCGGGAATATCCTGGAGGTCCTTGTTGTTCTGCGCCGGAATCAGGGCCTGTTTCATGCCCTTGGCCACGGCCGCCAGGATCTTTTCCTTGATGCCGCCCACAGGCAGGACCCGTCCCCGAAGGGAAATCTCGCCGGTCATGACCAGATCGGGCCGCACCGGGGTTTCCGTGAGCGCGGAAATGAGCGCCGTAACCAGGGTCACACCGGCGGAAGGTCCGTCCTTGGGCGTGGCTCCCGCCGGAACATGCACATGGATGTCGCGCTCTTCCGAGAACCTGGGATCAATGCCGTACTCGCCGGCATGGGCCCGGGCAAAGGAGAGCGCGGCCTGGGCCGACTCCTTCATGACGTCGCCAAGCTTGCCCGTGAGGATGAGCTTGCCCTTGCCGGGCATGGTAGTCACCTCCACATGCAGGGTCTCGCCGCCCACCGGGGTCCAGGCCAGTCCCAGGGCCACGCCCGGGGGCAATTCGTTCTCGGTCTCGTCGTCCAGGAAGCGGGGCACGCCCAGCAGGCTGTTCAGATTTTCCCGCGTCACGCTGAAGGGGCCCTTGTGGCCTTCGGCTTTTTTCCGCGCCATCTTGCGGCAGACGCTGCCCACCTCGCGTTCCAGGTTCCGCAGCCCGGCCTCGCTGGTGTACTCCCGGATGATCTGAGCCAGCACATCCCCTTCCAATTCCAGTTCGTCCTTTTGCAGGCCGTTGTCCTTGGCCTGCCGGGGCACGATGTAGCGCTCGGCAATGGCGACCTTTTCATGTTCGGTGTAACCGGGGATGCGGATCACCTCCATGCGGTCCAGCAGGGGCTGGGGAATGGTGTCCAGCACGTTGGCGGTGCAGATGAACATGACCCGTGAGAGGTCGTACGGAACGTTGAGGTAATGATCGGTAAAGGAGTTGTTTTGCTCCGGGTCGAGCACTTCCAGCAGGGCCGAGGACGGATCTCCACGGAAGTCCGAGCCCAGCTTGTCGATCTCGTCCAGCATGATCACGGGGTTGCGGGTTCCGCAAAGCTTCAGGGCCTGGACGATGCGGCCGGGCATGGACCCGATGTAGGTCCGTCGGTGGCCTCGGATTTCAGCTTCGTCCCGCATGCCGCCCAGGGACATGCGGTGGAATTTACGGCCCAGGGAGCGCGCAATGGACCGGCCCAGGGAGGTCTTGCCCACGCCCGGCGGCC